>JBAXPV010000007.1:0-122539 GCA_037132075.1 Bacteroidota bacterium | reverse complement strand
AGCGACCCTCTGATTAACAGTCAGATGCTCTAACCAACTGAGCTAAGGAGGAATGCTTTTTGCAGCTGCAAAAGTAGAAAACTTTTTGAAACTACAAAGGCTTTTTCAAAAATATTACTCGGAAAGCACCAGAACTTTGTTCTTCTGTACCTCTACCACGCCGCCTTTAATGTCAAATAACTGGGTTTTCTTTTCCAGATCCTGGATTTTGATCTGCCCCGACTTCAGCACTGCAATCAATGGGGCATGCATATTCAGAATCTCAAAAGATCCGTCTTTGCCCGGAAGCTGAACCAGGTTCACTTCCCCTGAAAAGATCGTACGGTCGGGTGTAATAATATCGAGTTGCATCGCCTGTATTATGACTGGCTTTCTGCCATGAGTTTCTTACCTTTCTCAATAGCTTCCTCAATGGTACCTACCATGCTGAAGGCGGTTTCAGGATACTCATCGACTTCTCCGTTGAGAATCATCTTGAATCCTTTGATCGTGTCTTCAATCGGCACAAAAGCACCCGGAATACCCGTAAACTGGGTTGCCACAAAGAATGGCTGCGACAGGAAGCGGGCAACACGACGAGCACGGTGCACAACAAGCTTATCCTCTTCCGAAAGCTCATCCATTCCAAGGATGGCGATAATATCCTGTAGTTCTTTATATCGTTGCAGGATCTCTTTCACTGCCTGTGCAGTATTGTAATGTTCGTCACCCACAACGTCAGGGGTGAGAATACGTGAGGTCGAATCCAATGGATCAACAGCAGGATAAATTCCCTGCTCAGAGATCTTACGATTTAATACGGTTGTTGCGTCAAGGTGAGCAAAGGTCGTAGCAGGAGCCGGGTCTGTCAAGTCATCAGCAGGCACATAAACAGCCTGCACTGAGGTGATAGAACCCCTCTTGGTTGAGGTGATACGCTCTTGCATGATACCCATCTCTGTTGCCAGCGTTGGCTGGTAACCTACGGCTGAAGGCATACGGCCTAAAAGCGCAGAGACTTCTGAACCAGCCTGGGTAAAACGGAAAATATTGTCAATGAAGAAAAGGATATCGCGTCCACCTGATTTCTCATCACCATCACGGAAATACTCAGCCATGGTAAGACCACTCAAGGCAACCCTGGCACGGGCTCCGGGTGGTTCGTTCATCTGTCCGAACACCAGCGTAGCCTGCGACTGTGCCAACTCTTCACGGTCGACTTTACTCAGGTCCCAATCGCCTTTTTCCATTCCTTCCAGGAATTCTTTGCCATAACGAATAACGCCCGACTCAATCATCTCCCTCAAAAGATCATTCCCCTCACGGGTACGCTCTCCAACACCACCAAATACTGAAAGACCAGCATAACTCTTGGCGATATTGTTGATCAACTCCATGATGATTACAGTCTTGCCTACACCAGCTCCCCCGAATAGACCAATCTTCCCTCCTTTTGCGTAAGGCTCGATAAGGTCAATGACCTTGATTCCTGTGTAAAGAACTTCTTTCGTCGTACTCAGCGAGTCGAAACGTGGCGGATCTCTGTGGATCGGATATGTTTTGGCCCGGGAAACATCACCCAAACCGTCGATAGCATCACCAATTACATTAAACAAACGGCCGTTGATTTCCGGACCGACAGGCATTGAAATAGGACTTCCGGTTGAATGTACTTCCATCCCGCGGCGTAAACCGTCAGTGGAATCCATAGCAACCGTACGCACTGTACTTTCTCCAATGTCCTGCTGCGACTCAAGCACAAGGGTTGTGCCATCAAGGCGCTTCACTTCAAGTGCTTCGTAAATATCAGGAAGTAATACATTCTGATCAAAGGTGACATCGACTACAGGGCCGATGATCTGAGAAATTCTACCAACAACTTTTTGACTCATAGCATGCAAAAATAAGGCGGCAAAGGTAATGAAGAATTTTGAATTAGAAAAATTTCAGTTTTAGAACGATCGTGGGGGCGAGGGGGACTGGGGGATGGGGGGATCCCTCCACTAACAACGAACTACGAACTAACTTCTAAAGCTAACAATCTTAGTACTTAATCTGAAAAGCCCCATTCGTAATGGCAGCATTTGCAGATCCATTATTAAGGGTCGCAGAGAAAGATCCTTTAATGACTTTAGATGCAACATCATAACTGCTGATATTGATATTCCCGCTCTTGGGCATATAAATGATTCCGTTCTTATTAAAATATAAAATATTATACGTATTGTTATTCAACGCATGACTCCCTGTTGTGGCAGCCGAAGAGATGTACAGGATTATCTTTTCTTTGCCCACTGCAGAAGTAAAGTTCATAATTTCGGCACTACCAATGCTTACGATTGAATCAGAATAATAACCGATGCCATCTATTGTGGCACTTACGGAATTGGCAAAGGAAGTGTCAGCGTCCTTTTTACAGCTTGAAAAGCCTATAGCAAAAATGGATAGGGCGAGGATTAGAATGCGGTAGGATTTCATAAGAGTGAGTTGTTTGGGTATAGTCCTTAGGCCGGACTGTTCAGGATCTTGCAATGATAAGGTTGATTGCAAAATTAAAATACCCAATTACAGTTTTCCTGCTATTGTAGATTATTTGTCAACTACTGTCTGTTAAAAAAAAAGAGGATTTATTTCACGCAGCACGCCCCAAACAATCGCTTACTTCCTTCCGAAGTCCGCTGGAATCTCTCCCCAAACCTTGGTCTTCCAGGTAAGGATCGGATTTGTATACGAATGGGTCTTTAACCAGATGATTCCCCGGTCGACCAGCTGAAACAGCGCATCATTTTTCACAGTACGTACCAGATTTGTCCTGATGGCCTTGTCCTTTACCCACTTTCGGGCTGTGAGTGAATCTGAGTAGATCGCAACACTGCTTTTGTGCTTTTTTAGGTAAGCCAGTCCGTGTACAATCGCCAGAAATTCTCCGATATTGACAGTACCTTCAGGAAAAGGTCCCTGGTGAAACAGCTGTTTCCCGCTACGGGTATCTACACCCCTGTATTCAAGTGCTCCCGGGTTCCCGCTACAGGCGGCATCGACCGACATGCTGTCAAAGATTGGGAAATCATTGGGATCGATCGAAGTAATCCGTTCCTTGGCTGCTTTGTTCTTCCCGATGTAGATCCAGGGTGATTTTTCAGCTGCTGCCTCTGCAATTTCCTTGCTTTCGAACGACTTGTACTGAGCACCCGGAAATCCCTGGATGCTCTCAAAACAATCATCCCAGATGTCGAAAACCCCGGTGGTGCGGCCTTTCCAAACGACATAGAACTTTTTTGCAGCCATCAAAATAATTTTGAGCAAAGGTACAAAAGCATTGAGCTTATTAACCACAAGGCTCACAAGGTTTTTTCACAAGGATTGCAAAGAAATAAGAAGCTGGTGTGCCTTGTGGTTTGAAATAATAATGATACTTTTATAAGAAAAAAACTAACTATGAGCACTAGCGACAACTACCACATCCGCCCGATGACCATGTCAGAAGTCAATGACATCGCCCTCACATGGGCCGCCAAGGAAGGATGGAATCCAGGGCTTCATGATGCCATCAGCTTTTACAACACTGATCCGACAGGATTCCTCATCGGCCTGCTTGATGATGAGCCCATCGCCTGCCTGTCAGCTGTGGCTTATGACAGCAGTTTCGGGTTTCTGGGTTTTTATATCGTGAAGCAGGAATATCGGGGCAAAGGCTACGGTATGAAGATCTGGAATGAAGCCATGAAATACTTGGGTGACCGCAACATCAGTCTTGACGGTGTCATAGACCAGATAGCCAATTATGAGAAATCAGGATTTAAGCTGGCCTATAACAACCTCCGATATGAAGGGATTTCCCGTCATTCAGCCGAATCATTTCCTGAGATCCTGCCCCTTTCAGAATTCACTATCGATGAAATCCTGAGCTATGATAGTATCCACTTCCCTGTGCCAAGACGGAATTTCCTGAGGAGCTGGCTTAGAGAAAACGAAAGCCTTGCCATTGGGGCAAAACATGATGGAAAGCTCGCCGGATATAGTGTCATCCGTAAATGCGGAATTGGATATAAGACTGGACCTCTGTTTGCCGATAGTCCTGAATTGGCGCGGGAACTGTTTCAGTCAGTCAACAATTTTATTGAAGTAGGGGCTCCGATATTTCTGGATACCCCTGAGCCTAACAAAGAAGCCCTAGCCCTGGCTGAATCCTATGGGATGAAGAAAGTCTTTGGCACAGCCAGGATGTACACGCAAGCCCAACCCGATCTTGATATTAACAGGGTGTTTGGCGTTAGCAGTTTCGAATTGGGATAAACGAAAACCGCAGCGTCAGAAGCCAGGACGCTGGACCTCAGCGAATCGGAATATAAATATCTTCTTCAGAATCGGCAGCATCTTTATTGAATTTGTCTCCTAAAATCTCGAAATGAGGCCGATTATCCAGGACAAAGCCAGACGCAGGCATCCAGGCTTTAAAGATATTTAAGAAAAATCCCGAGGCATTATTTGGATTGCCTTTGAAATGAAATACCGCGTAAAGCCCGCCAACAAGCGTATAGCTTTCCATCCCCTCAGGGATGATATCAAAGTCGGAGACTTCTACGGCAGCCCACTTTTCAAAATTAGATTCGGGATTTTGCAGATCATAAGAAGGTGGAAATACTTTCATCGAAATAAGCTCGGTATTCAGATTGTTAGAAATCTCTTTACGGCGAGGCATGAAACTGCGCCATAGCTCAAAAGTCTTGTCATTGGCGAGATTCATACGAATACGCTTCCCAATCAATTTTTTATCTTCTATTCTCTTTATCTCTGCTTGTAACTGCATCATTAACAATAAAAATATGTCCAGGCATTTTAAATTCTCTCGATGATAACACTGTCTTTCCTGACAAATTTAATTAAGCCCTTATCCCCTGAAATGTACGTCCTCACAGGGGTATCTTTGTCGATTTCATTAACTTTACCTGAATAATCAATGTCAATTATATTTCTGAACCATACACCCCTGACAAGCAGTGAATCATAAAATGAGACAAGAGGTACAATACCACTGATTACCTTCCTGCTGCTAAAGTCATAAACAAAGTGGTCCTTCTGATTCCATTCTATTTCAAGGCTGGTGTAATCAACATCAGCTCTCAGCACATACATAAACATATAGCTGTTAAGAACAGAATTATAAGCGATCCCATAAGTCTCCCCACTGGCATCACCGTGAGTACCCCATTGACTGAAATAATGATGCGTCTGGTACCAATTATATTTATCCATGACGAATTCATCAGTGATCCCATGATTGTCAATCATTTTAAAGGAGGTAATCGTTGTGTCGATCTGATATTTCCTGGCTTCGTCGGAGAAATAAAAAGTACCGGTAATGTCCTCGCCGCAGCTGTTGAACAAGACCAGCAAGAAAAAAAAGAAGATGACCCTACTGATCAAGGCTATAGGTCTCATGATTCGACATTTTAATTTGCAACAAGCCCAGCTTGTTGTAATAAACCCATTCAGGCAACAATATCGTGGAATCCGCAGTAAACGAATAATTATTAACATACGCTTCGACAACATGCGTATATATTTTATTATTGATCATAATAGAATCGTGGCAATATGTCTTTTGAATCGTATCGCACATAAAATGAGCCAGGCTGTCGTAAGGAAAATAACAATAATGCCTGTTGTTGATGCTCAGACTCAGCATCCTGGGATAGTAATCATAAGCACGTTCTCCTTCAAATAGTTCAATGGTAAGTTTGGGATATTCCGACACGAGTTTTGCCGTTCTCACCTGGTAAGAATAGTAATCCTTTCCGCAGCAATTCCACTCACATAAGTCGCGCTGTTCATACCACTGTAGCTTATCTTCAGTCACAGTAAAATAAAAACCAAATCCGTTGGAATGAACGAATTTATATTGTTCGCCCAACTTATATGGAATTAGTTTCAGTTCAGCTGAATCCAATGCCAGGCGGGCAGTCTCAACGGAATCCTTGTTGCAGCATGATGATAGAAACAAACAAGCTGTCATTATAAAAATCAGCCAGATACTTATCTTTCCCGGAACCCATGGCAATAGAGCATGGATTTGACGAATCGGGCTGATTATTACTGATTTTTTTTTCATTACATTAATGCAAATACTGTATTTAAAAAATTATATAATCCGCGTAAACCCGCATCATCCGTGTTCTATCAAATATTACAACCGACACTACTTATCATTGCCCAGGTACATGAGATTGGGCTTGGCAGACAAGGCAAAAACACCATTAATGGAATAATAACCTACTTGTTGAATTGTCTGGCTTTTAACGATTATAGAGAATGAAAGCAACAGGAAAACAAGGGCTATGCATATTTTTCTCATGGAGGGAATTTTGTTACCTGGTCATGCAAATTTGAGAATTAAAACGACAGGTATTACCTACCTCCCTTTCCAAAACAAATTAATACTGATCAAGCAAATACCCCCTTGTGCCCTTTGTGCATTTCCCTTTGTGTCACTTGTGGTGAATTGATAAAGTAAGTTTGAGTCGGCAGTGTTGCAAATCAGCACACCTTTGTTAGTGTTAACTTTGGCATCAGCATATTGAGGTCCCATTATAAATTTCGCTGTCACCGGATCAGGCATGAAGGAACCCAATCCTTCAGCAACTGTTGCTACTGTTTCGGTTCTTATCCATGTAATCGGATTGATGACAAGACCTACAATATCTGACACAACCGGATTGTGAGGGGCAACAACACTGGGTGCTTGTGTATTATAGGAGATAATTACGCCAAGGTCATCGGGGCTGTAATTCTTTAGTAAGGGATTCCTGAATGACTAACCCACTGCCCCAATTTCTTTTCCTACAGTATAGGCAGCACCCAGTTTTTCACCGATTCCATAATAAGCCATATTGCCGGCAGAACCGTAAAGCATGGGCCGAACAAGTTCGATGTCGGGCAGCTTCCCGGGCGTTAGCATTTCGCTATCGGCGACCATGCCAACAATCTCGCCAATGAACATCGTATGGGTACCCAGATTCACTTCCCTGATCAGCTTACATTCCAGGGCATACGGAAATTCATCCACAAGCGGGGCATTGATCAGTTTGCTTTTGACAGCTTTGAGTCCGGTTTCTTTGAATTTATCGTGATCTCTGCCCGACACGATCCCAACATAGTCTGCTTCTTTTAAAAATTTCTCAGAGGGAAAGTTAACCGTGAAAGCCCCACTGTGCCTGATGTTATGGTAAGTAAGCCTCGACTCCCTGACAGAAACACTGATACATGGAGGTACACTGCATACGATGCCACCCCAGGCCGCATTCATGATATTTGGTTTGCCGTCGGGGCCATAGGTACCGATAATCAGCACCGGGCAAGGAAGTAAGATCGTTTTTGGAGGAAGATCAAGTTTCATAGGTATAGTTTAAGCAGCAAAGGTACGAACACATCTGAAAAATCAGATGATGTATTTTGGGGAGACTTATTGGCGTTTTTCTCTGTTTGACAATAAGTTACACCATTATCCAATATAAAGTAATCGTTAATAATTCCTAAAATACGTTTTGTCTCGATTTTTTTCGGACCTTTGCACCCCCAAAACGGGAGCCTTTATAAACCCTTATCAATCAACAAAAAACACACATGCCATTAAATAAACTCAGAAATATCGGGATAGCCGCTCATATCGATGCCGGCAAAACCACGATGACAGAGCGTATCTTATTCTTCACAGGAACCACCCGTAAAATGGGCGAAGTCCACGATGGCGGCGCCACCATGGACTTCATGAAACAGGAGCAGGAAAGAGGGATCACGATCGCCTCCGCAGCCATCTCTTGTGCCTGGAACGACAGCCAGATCAACATCATCGACACTCCTGGTCACGTCGACTTCACCATCGAAGTAGAACGTTCTCTTCGTGTTATCGATGGCATGGTAGCCCTTTTCTGCGCTGTTGGCGGTGTTGAGCCTCAAAGTGAGACTGTCTGGAACCAGGCCGATCGCCATAAAGTTCCCAGGATTGCCTTCGTTAATAAAATGGACCGCACAGGAGCTGACTTTTCCGAAGTGCTAACCCAAATGGATACCCACCTCGACGCCAATGCCCTTCCTTTCCAGATCCCAATCGGGGCTGAAGAAGACTTCAGAGGGATCATCGACGTGGTTGAAAAGAAAGCTTACCGCTTCGAAGAACTCGAGAAAATCGAGATGCCAATTCCTGCCGATTATATCGAAAAAATGGAAACAGCCCGTACTGCCATCCTCGAGAAGATCGCTGAATTCGACGATGAAATCATGGAGCTTTTCCTGGAAGACAAGCCTATCAGCGCTGAACAAATGCGTAAAGTTGCCCGTGCTGCTACCCTCAAGATGATGATCACCCCTGTATTCTGTGGTGCAGCTTATAAAAATAAAGGTGTTCAGATGTTACTCGACGCTGTCGTGGAATACCTCCCCTCACCTATCGATGTTGGAGCCGTTGTTGGCATCGACCTCGACGACAAAGAAAAGACTCATACCCGCCAACCCACCGCAAAGTCACCGTTTTCAGCCCTTGCCTTTAAGCTGATCCATGACCCATTTGTAGGACAGCAGACTTTCATCCGCATCTATTCGGGTGAGCTGAGAAGCGGGATCCAGATTCTGAATTCAACCCGTGGCAAAAACGAACGTACGGGTCGTATCTTAAAAATCCATGCCAAAGACAGGGAAGAAGTAGCAGTAGCCGGCCCGGGTGACATTGTTGCCTTGATCGGGATGAAACTTACCAAGACCGGAGATACCCTTTGCGACGTGGAACATCCTTTACTGTTAGAGTCGATCCAGGTGCCCCCCAGTGTCATCGAAATGAGGATCAACCCTGTGACCCGCAAGGACACACAAAAAATGGGAGAAGCCCTTCACAAGCTTGCCAACGAAGATCCTTCTTTCAACGTACATTTTGACGAAGAAACCGAAGAGACAATCGTGGCCGGTATGGGCGAGCTTCACCTCGAAATTATCCTTGACCGTCTGAAACATGAATTCGGCGTAGAGGTTGAGGTCGGCGAGCCTTCCGTTGCTTATCGCGAAACGATTACCATGGAAGCTGAACATGACTACAGGCATATCAAACAAACGGGTGGTAAGGGCCAGTTTGCCCAGGTTTACCTGCGCCTCGAGCCCAACGAAGGACTCGGTTATGAGTTCGTCGAGCGTATCAAAGGGGGAGCCATTCCACTGGAATATATTCCTTCTGTGGATAAGGGTATCCAGAAAACCCTGGCTGATGGCGTTATCGCAGGTTATCCTGTCATCGACGTGAAGGCAGTATTGCTCGATGGAAAACATCACCCGGTTGACTCATCCGACATGGCATTCCAGACTTGCGGATCTATCTGTTTCAAGACGGCATTCAACAAAGCCACCCCGATCCTGCTGGAGCCAGTGATGAAAGTGGAAGTAAATACTCCAGACGACTATATCGGAGATATTGTAGGCAACCTGAACCGCAGACGTGGTCGTGTTGAGTCGATGCGCCGTCACCGTAAAGGTTCACAGAAAGTGGTTGCTTTTGTACCACTGAGCGAGATGTTTGGTTATGCTACGGCATTGAGGAACCTCAGCTCAGGCCGTGCCAACTACTCTATGGATTTCCACAAATACCTGCCGGTGACCAAACCGATCCAGGAAGAAATCGTAAAGAAAGCGCAGGAAGCTAAGCGTGCTGGTCGCTAAAATAGGTTCGGATGAGCCGCTCATCCTCAGCAATAGCGGATTTTAAAGCATCGAGACCCGGGAACTTCTGTTCATCCCGGGTCTTTTTTTTGAAGCTGAGCGTAATCGTTTCTCCATAAATATCCCTGTCGAAGTCGAAGATATTTACTTCTACCGTTTGCCCAATGCCACTGACAGTAGGACGAAACCCGATATTTCCCATACCACAAAAATGCTCGGATTGGCAAGAAACCGCTACTGCATAGACACCATTTGCCGGGATCAGCTTCCAGGGATAATTTACTTTGAGGTTGGCTGTGGGATAGCCGATGGTGCGGCCTAGCTTTTGCCCTTCGACCACAATACCTTTTAAAGAATAAGAATAGCCCAGGAGGCTATTGGCCAGCTCAAGCTGACCGGCAGCCAGGGCTTCCCGTATCCGCGTGGAAGAGATCACCTCGCCATTGCAGTCGACAGCATCAAGTTTCTCCACCTGGAAGCCTGTTTCATGTCCCAGTGACTTGAGCGTGAAGATATTGCCTTTGCCGTGTCTCCCAAAATGATGATCATATCCCATGATGATCGTATTGACATTTAAAGTTTTCACAAAGATCTTCCTGGCAAAATCCTCAGGGGCCATCGCAGCAAGGCTTGCGTCAAAATTCAGCATTAAAAGATGGTCGATCCCGCAGTCATTGATCAGGGCGATCTTTTCTTTAGTGGTGTTCAGAAAACGAGCTTCCGTATCCTCTGGCCTGAGAACCAGGCGTGGCGGGGGATCGAAAGTAACGACGATGCTGGGGACACCCAAGTCAGCAGCCTGCTGGCGGACACGTTCAAGCAACTTCTGATGACCCAGATGAACACCGTCAAAAGTGCCCATGGTGGCTACGGTTTCTCCTGAAGCAGGAAAGTTAGCGATAGAGTTATGCAATTCCATTGGTGGGCAAAAGTAATATCTTTTGTAAATTTGCCAACAACTAAAATCTGCACTGATGAAAGGTATGATCTCCATGATGCTGCTGTTTCTTATTCTTCAATCCTGTAATAGCAAGAAAGTCTTTGATGAGCGGCATAATTTTGAAGACATGAAGTGGAACCGCTTTAAGAATGTCACCTTTGAATTCGACATCAGCGACACAGAATCTCTCTATGACATGACGATGAGTCTGCGGCATCATACAGTCTTTCCGGAACCGGATCTACAGATGACCCTGGCAATATACACACCTTCAGGCGAAAGAAGACTGAAAGACATCACGATGGTAATCCGCAATGCTGACGGGACTTTCCGGGCATCCGGCATGGGCGATCTCTGGGATATGGACCAGGTGGTGTATTCAGGATATCATTTCAATGAAAAAGGCCATTATAAAGTCGAGATTGAAAACCGCATGTCGAAATATGATACGCCAGGGGTGATGGAGCTGGGGTTGAGGGTGGAGAAGGTTGGGGGGTGATTGGGGAGAGGGGGATTGGGAGAAGGGGAGATTGGGGGGAGAGGGGCTAATGGGGGATTCCGGTGAGGCTGTGTTTGATCATGTACTGTGTCACCTGCATATTAGAGAACATATACTTTTTCATGGCAGCTGCTTTTTCTTTATTGCTGGTGGCATAATTTTGCTGATTCCCGGTTTTATATTGAAACAGCGATTCCCTGCCATCCTTACTACGGATGTAGAAATACTCATGATCAATGCAACCGAGGCGTGTATCTCCGTTGAAGTAGGCAAAGGGCCTGCTTTCCCTGAACAGGTCAATCCCCAATGTGTTGTTAATGTATGAAAAACCCAGTATATCAAGAATGGTAGGTGTGATGTCGATTTGCATTCCAAGCTTGCCATAAACTTTTGGAACGCTATCCCAGGGACAATAAATATATAATGGGGTATGGTGATAGGACAAAGGCATCTCGTATGTTTTGTCGAAATTCTGACCATGATCTCCGATGATGACAAAGATGGTGTTTTGAAACCATGGTTTTGAGGCCGCTGCTTTGAAAAAGCCTTTTAAAGCCCAGTCGGTATATTCATAACTTCTGTCGACAGCCTGCTCACTCTTAAATCTCATTGGGATGTTAGATGGGATGATGTATGGACTGTGTGTAGAAATAGTGAGCAGAGCGGCAAAAAAAGGTTTTTTCTTTGAACATAGACTGTCGATCTGCCCCAGGGCATAATTAAAAAGGTAATGATCAGAAACGCCCCAGCCATTCACGATGGTACTTTTCGGAAAGCTCTTATCATCATAGATTTTTGAAAACCCATTCGGGATCAGGAAGCCTTCAAAATTATCGAATTCTCTGTCGTTCGGGCAGAAGAACACATTCTGATAGCCCCTGGATTTCAAAATCTGAGGCAAACCGGCATAGGAAAGGCTCGATGTAAGAGAACCTGAAGTGACCTTATTGTCGATTAAGGTTGGAAGCCCGTAAAGCGAGGAAAACACCCCGTTATAAGTATGTTCGCCAGCTGAATATACTGAGTCAAACATCCGGCAATGCAGGGCCAGGCTATCGAGAAAAGGGGTATTCCCGGTAAAGCCAGGGTTAAACCGTCCAATCTTTGAGGCACTCAGGCTTTCTACAAAAATCAGGACAATATTATGTGTTGCTTCCCCTGAATTTGATGTGATTTCACGTGCAAGCGGACTATCAAATTTTTTCGTGACGCCAAGGTAATTCTGAACGTTACGGATGGCTTCAGGCTCAGGCATTTCCCGGAAGTTGAATTTCTCTTGCGATTGGATAAAATGAAAGACCGGATTTAGTCCCAACTGGTTTGCAAATGGATCTGGGGTTTTAAAGGCATATTCTATCCTTAAAGGACGGTTTGCCGGGTTCAGTTCACCACGAAGTCCCAACATCAATACCAGCAGTGAACCAAAGAAAAACATGAGTCTTCGCGAGAAACTCATTGGCTTTTCATAGCGGGTTAACCACTTTTTCGACAAAGAAACAAAAAGCCATACGATCAAACTCATGAATACAGGAAATGCCAATAGAAAAGGATAATAGTGATAATCCTTTATCACTGCCATTGCCATTCCTGAGGGATTGTCAGTCCAAGTGAAGATTCCCTGGTTAATCCGGGCATTGTAATATAAGAAGTATGGGATATCAGCCATGGCTAGCATAAGTGCCAGGCCCAAGCTCAGCTGGATGATCAACAGCATCATGGTATCCAGCCATTTTTTTTTGTAATTGAAAAGTCGGGTAACCGAGAACAGGACGAAAGGAAGCGCGATCAGATACGATGTAGTCACTATGTCAAAGAGTAATCCGCGGTTCAGGACAGCATACCAGATATATTGACTGGTGGCAGGCGACAGATGATCCATGCACATCAGCAGCAATGCAATACGTATCAGGCCGAAAAGGAGGATTCCGCTAAGAAAAATAAAAAACAAAAAAGCAAGGTACCCCGGGATCGACCGCACCTTTTCCTATTTTAGTTCAAACTGTCCCTGCCCTATCTCGTAGCCATCGATAAAACAAGCGACATGATAGATCCCTTTCATGGCATCAGTTTTCTTGTCCTTTTTGGACCAGGCCACGCAGATATTTTGTGCAGAACCTGTATAATCTACTTCCTGCTTCATCGAGTACTGTATCTTCTGTCCGTTGAACATGAAAGACGTCTCATCAAGGCCTTCCGTTATGATGACATTATCGGGTCGGGCAATCCTGATGTAAACGGTTTTCTTGCCTTTCTCGGCCACAGGATTCTCGCTGAGTGTAAAGCAAACTTTTACTTTGTCAGCTCTGCGGGCTTTTTCTGTTGCACTCTCACGGGTGTCTGACTTACTACGGAGCGTTGTTGCAGTCACGTTATAGGCTTTCAGCAATGCAGCCTGGTTTACCTTTTCGGTAAGGGTTTCCTTTTCTTTTGAAAGGTCAACATTTTTCTCCCTTTCTTTGCTGAGGTTGCCTTTGATTTCCTTGTTCTCGGTCTTCAGCGCTGCATTAACAGTGAAGAGAGAGTCGATCTGGTGCACATAACCCTGGGTGATCAAACGCAAGCGATCCAGTTTCTTTTTTATTTTGTTATAATCATATTTGTAAGCCAGCAATTCCTCAATTTCTTTTGCATTGGCGAGGATCAGGCTGTCTTTGCCCTGCAGGTTCTTACTGACGCTTTTATATTCAGTTTTGATTCTTTCGTGGTCTTTAATTAAAGAATCCAGTTCTGTTTTCAGGGCGACTTTTTCATAATTTACCTGTGCAGTCTGAACTACAAGGGTACGAGTCTGCACCCTCGTGACCACTAATAGGACGGCCAGAATTAATATGACTCCACAAAGGAGTGCAATCAGCATGCGATATTTCTTCTCCCTTTTCCTAAAATCCTCCTGATAATTTAACTCTTCCATGGCTGTCTTTATTTTTTTTGATTGGGGACTTTAAAGCGGTCTCCGGTCATCTTCACAATTTCTTTGTACCAATCAGGACTGTAACCCGGTTGGTTTACTTTGGGAAAAAGTTTGTCCCCATCTTTGGTTTTAATGTTTCCGTCTAGATACTTAGTAAACAGGTAACGATAGAGTCCTTTCCATTTGGCAACTGTGTTACTTGCCTGGTTTGCAGAATAATCGCTAAGATACTGCACGGCCAGTGCAGGATCTTTTTTATACAGCTCGGCAGCGGCAATATCAGTAACGCCCGAAGTCATGATATATTTTTGTTCCAGTTCTTTCTGTAGTGACTGAATTTCAGGGATCATCGCATTATACCGTGTGTAGGCAAAATTCGCCACCTGGTTAAAGACCCAGAAAGCGGCATCATCTGAAAATTCCATGATACTTCCGTTGCCAACTGCGTAGTTATGAGGGATTTCAGTGATTGAGCTATACATGGGTGTGTAAACACTACTATAGGTATCATCGACGCCAAACCAATGAATACCACCGATAGGATCGGGAAGCCAGGAGCGTGACTGTGACACGAAAAAGAAACCTGTTTGTTGGGTAGAGATGGCTCTTTCATTGATATAATTCACTGAATCCACTTTCCAGGTCATGGGCCTCCAACGAACGCCACACATATATGGTCCGCCACCCATGTCTTTCATCATGTCGAGCGGAGTACCTTCATAATGATCACGCATGAGGTTCATCACCTCCTGAAGGTCGAGCTTATGATCAGGTTTCACAAACAGGGGCATACGGTGGCTGAGGTTGATTCCCTGGGCATAGTCGGCATATTGATCCATTTCTTTGTTGACCCTGCGGAACATGCTCCAAACACGGGCATCGCAGAAACGGGCGCCGCCAAATTCCACGGGGTTATAGGTATCAGAAAAGCTAAAATCTTTGTCGTTGCCGTTGAACCATTTCATCTTACGGGCGAAAGTGATCACGTCGGAGGAATAGACACAATTCTGGGGATCATTCAAAGGGAAAGTCTGGATCCGGGCCTGGTTGGCATGAGCACAGATATAACCCTCCGGAACCCGCATCGCTACCCATACTGCACCTTTTTCTTCTTTGCCTTTGCCGATCATCTCCATGATCCACACCTCGTTGGCATCGGAGATCGAAAAGGATTCACCTTCACTGGCATAACCATATTCGGCTACGAGATCTGTCATGACTTTAATGGCTTCCCTGGCTGTTTTAGAGCGCTGCAAGGCAATATAGATAAGACTGCCATAGTCAACAACGGCAACAGGCTGTTGCTGAATCTCTTCCCGCCCGCCATAAGTAGTCTCGCCGATAGAAACCTGGTGTTCATTCATATTACCCACTACATTATAAGTATGGCTCACCTGTTTGATCTGACCAAGGTGTTTTCCAGTATCCCATTCCGTAATGTCAAGCATACTTCCTGCAGGATAGTTGGCAGCAGGGAAATGATACAATTCACCAAACAGCGTGTGTGAATCAGCAAGATAGGAGATAAAAACGGATCCATCTTTGGATGCTCCTTTGGAAACCAAAAGATTGGTACAAGCTTGTGCTTGGTTTGTAAATCCTAATGTGATGACAAGCATCAGAACAAGGACAGAAAGGGCAATTTTCTTCATTAGCAGCTTAGATTTGAGTATGGTGGTTATAGCAATTTGAGTGCAAAATTAGAGAAAAAACCGGTCAGAACCAACTTCTTAATCACATGCAACGACCCTCTTACGCACCAACACAAAACAAACACTGGAAACATTTTGTGATAAATTTGTTTCCGTCGTTTTTTATTCCGTATTTTGCAGTCTGAAAGAGAAACCACATAGTGAACAACGGACAATTATGGAAGACGCTTTAAAAAAAATCTTGGAGACTGCGCGGGAATATTCATTTACACATCCGATCCGCAGGATGTCCCTTGACAAAATCAGTGAGGCGATACTGGTCGACAAGAAACTCATGCATAAACATTTCAAAAGCACGAAAGAACTTGTATTTCAGATACTTGAGTTTGAGCGTAACAGCTTTAAATTCATCTTCGTCGACAATGACTTTGATGGTGTCAATGCTATTGACATTATGTTTATTGTGTCCAAGGAGTTGAGTGACCGCTTCAAAGACATCAATCCTGGTTTGACGTTCCAGTTGCGAAAGTATTATCCCTTGATTTATAAAAACCACCTTGAAGACAAATACGACTTCATTTTCAATAAAATAAAGATCAATATTGAAAAAGGAATACAGCAGGGTGTCTATCGTGACGATCTAACGGTTGAGCTGGTTGCCCGTTTATACCTGGCTAGGCTGATGGACATTCACAATCCCGATTTCTTTCCTCCGGAGAAATTTTCTTTTACCATACTTTTTGATCATACTATCGACAGTTATATTCGTAGTATAGCCACCTTAGAAGGCCTGGCATATTATGAACAAAGAAGAAAAGGTTTTCAGCTTGCAAAGTAAATTGTACCATGGACGACAAAACCAAACAAATATTTATTGATTCGGGAAAGCTTTTTATTAAGTATGGCATACGCAATCTCAGCATGGATGATATCAGCAGGGAGTTGTGTATGTCGAAAAAAACGCTTTACCTGATTTGTGAAAACAAAGCTGACCTGATCGATAAAATCCTGCAATTCCACCAGGATATGAGCCTGGAACTCATTTACAAAGAGATGGAATCGGAAAAGAATGCCATAGATTTTATGCTGGATTTAAGCCGTTGGGCTTGTTCCAACATGAAAGACTTATCGGCTTCACATACCTTCGAGCTGCAGAAATATTATCCGGAAGCTTATAAAAAATTCATTGACCGGAAACGCAAAGACACCTCACACTGGATCCGGCTGAACCTGGAAAAAGGAATTGGTGAAGGTCTCTATCGTTCTGACATCGACATTGATCTGACCACGGCTATTCATATACAAAACCTGGAAGATCTCTTTGATCATGACTTCTTGTCGTCCGTTGACTTCCCCTTTGCCCGCCTGTTCGAGGCCCGCTATGAGAGCCTGATCCGGAGCATTGTCACTACACATGGACTTGAGTACTTTGAGAAGAGAAAGATTGAACCAATTCTCAATAATCCAAATTTTCCTATTTAAATTCTGACCCCTAAATAAAATGACTGCATACATGAAAACAACTAAAATTGCTCGTCACTTGCTATTCTTCCTCCTGGTCAGTAGTGGGTTTGGCACATCTTTACTGGCTCAAAACGGTAAGGTGAAGGAGTTCACCCTGAAAGAAGCCCAGGAATATGCTGTTAAAAATCACTACGTGGTTCGTAATTCTAAACTCGATGTTGATATAGCCAAGAAGAAAATCTGGGAAACCATCGCCATTGGTTTGCCCCAGGCGAATGGTTCGGTAAAGTACCAGGACTACCTGGACATCCCGACAACTTTAATGCCCGATTTCATCTCACCGGCCGTATATTCGGTGAATGAGCATAATTTCGGACTCACCCCAACAGTTCCACAAGGGGAAGCACAATATTTCCCGGTACAATTCGGGATTCAGCACAATCTCTCCTATGGAGCCACTCTCACGCAACTTATCTTTAACGGTCAGTATATTATTGGTGTCCAGGGCTCAAAGGCTTACCTCCTTTATAACGAACAAAACCTTGAAAAGAGCGTAATCGACGTTCGCCAGAATGTCTCACTCTCCTACATGGGACTGGCCATTCAGAAAGAAAACAAAAGGCTTCTTATTAAAGGAAAAGACCTGGTTAGCAAGACCTTATATGAGACAAAAGAGCAATATAAAAACGGCTTTGTTGAAGACATCGTGGTAGACCAACTCCAACTCAACCTCACCAACCTGGAGAGCACGATCAATGCAGTTAGTCGCCAGATTGAAGTAGCCGACAAATTGTTAAAATTTCAGATTGGGCTCGACATCTCCGACAGTATTATCCTAACAGACAGCATTGGCAGCCTCTTGAAAACCATTCAACTGGAACCGGTCGTGAAAACCAACTTCAAGTTGGAAGATCATATTGATTACAGGCTTACCGAAACCAATGAGAAATTGAGCTTCCTTAACAAAAGGCTTGCGCAGGCCAACTATTTGCCAAGTATTGCAGGTTTTTACAGCTATTCACGCAGTGCGATGAGTAACACCTTCAGCAATCTTTTTTCGGATTCACCGTATCCTACTTCCATGGTTGGAATAACGATTGATGTCCCAATTTTCAGCAGTGGAATGAAGCACTTTAAAGTTCAACAGGCACAGCTTGCCCTTGAAAAAGCAAGAAACATCAAAGAAGCGGCAGGACAAGCACTTACACTTGACGCCGAAGTTGCCAGGACGACATTTAATACAAGCCTGGATAATTATTTTAAAGAAAATGACAACTTAAAACTGGCTGTCAATATATACAAAAAAACCGATCAGAAATTCAAAGAAGGGGTTTCCGGCAGTACAGACATCACCACCGCATACAACCAGTTACTCAATACCCAGACAGCCTATTATCAAAGCATCTTCAACCTCTTGAATGCCAAGATAAAACTCGACAAAGCACTCAACCAGTATTAAGAACAATCAAAAGCGTAAAATCAGCATATCATGAAGAAAATAGTAATTTTTTTAAGTCTTATCATCCTGGCCACAGCATGCCAAAAAGGGACAGATAAAGCAGCCGAACTGGCGAAACTCCAAAAACAAAAGGATCAGCTGACGGAACAAATCACCAAACTCCAGGCAGAGATTGAAGCTGCAAATCCGGGAAAAGCGGCTGCAGGAAAGATAAAAAATGTAGCTGTGTCAGCTGTCATTCTCAAACCCTTCAACCATTTTATCGAAATTCAGGGTCGAGTTGACGGAGATGAAAACATCGGGGTTAACGCTAAAATGCCCGGTGTCGTTTCCCGGGTTTATGTAAAAGTGGGTGACCATGTTTCAAAAGGTCAAATCCTTGCAGAACTGGAAGCCGAGACCACAAAAAAACAGCTGGATCAAATGAAAGACCAACTGGCTTTTGTCACAACCTTATACAACAAACAAAAAAACCTTTGGGATCAGAAGATCGGCTCAGAGATTCAATACCTGACGGCAAAAAACAACAAAGAAAACCTTGAAAGAAGCGTTCAGACTTTAAAGGAAACACTTGCATTATCTATCATCACTTCACCCATAAACGGGACTATCGAAGACGTGCCTCTCAGGCTTGGACAAAGCGTTCCTATGGCCGGCCCCGCAGTGCGTGTGATCAACTTCAGTAATGTCAAAGTTGTTGCCGACATCGCAGAAGCTTACGCAAACCGCGTGAAATCAGGAGATATGGTTAAAATATTTTTCCCTGACTACAACAAAGATGTGGATGCCAAACTGAGCTTTGCCAGTAAATTTATTAATCCCACAAACCGTACCTTCCAGGTAGAAGCCCGTATGGCAGCACCTGCCGATAACTTCAAAGCCAATATGATTGCCGTGTTAAAAATCAATGACTACAATGTGGCTCAAGCCATCTCGATTCCGGTAAATTCTATCCAGAAATCACAAACCGGGCAGTTCATCTTCCTGGCTAAAGAAGAAAAAGGACAGAAAGTAGCACGCAAACAGCCAGTTACGGTTGGAATGATCTATAACGGCCTGGCAGAGATAAAATCCGGTTTGACGACAGGAGATAAAGTCATCACCATTGGATTCCAGGATCTCTTTGACGGACAAGCAATACAGTTCTAGGACGACTCCCCTCTCTAAATAGACCCAAATGAAAAATGTGAAAGATAAGATCAAAGAATTCTTTGCCACGAGCTGGGCAATCGATAATAAAACCAGCATTTATGTGCTAACGGTTATTATCACTGCTATCGGACTTTACAGTTATATGACCATCCCCAAGGAGCAATTCCCTGAAATCGTCATCCCAACGGTAATGGTAAGTACGGTTTACCCTGGCACCTCTCCTACCGACATGGAGAACCTGGTGACACGACCCCTTGAAAAACAATTGAAATCAGTGGCTGATGTGAAGAATATCACCAGCACTTCATTACAGGATTACTCCACTGTGGTTGTGGAATTCCTCACTGATGTGGATGTCGCCGAAGCCAAACAAAGGGTGAAAGATGCCGTTGATAAAGCGCGCTCGGACCTCCCGAACAACCTTCCTAACGACCCAATGGTCCTGGAAATTGACTTTTCTGAGATCCCAATCATGAATATCCAGATCTCAGGTGATTACGATCTTGACAAGCTGAAGAAATTTGCTGACATCACACAGGATAAGATAGAATCTCTGAAAGAAATCACCCGTGTCGACATTGTTGGGGCGCTCGAACGCGAGATCCAGGTCAATGTTGACATGTACAAGATGCAGGCGGCCAGCGTCACCATGAGCGAGATCGAACGTGCCATTGCGAGCGAAAACGTTACTGTATCCGGTGGAAATATCAACACCTTCGGGATGAAGCGTTCTATTCGTGTTGTTGGACAATTCAAGGATCCGATGCAGATCAAAGACATTGCACTGAGTACCTCCAGCGGTGCCATGATTTATATCAAAGACGTAGCGGAAGTGAAGGACACCTTCAAGGAACAGGAAAGCTTTTCACGCCTCGACGGGAAGAATGTCATCACACTTAACGTCATCAAAAAAAGCGGTCAGAATCTTCTGGATGCTACAGACAAAATCAAAGAAATTTTAAATACTGATCTGAAGAAAAACACTTTTCCGCCTGATCTTAAAATTAACATCAGTGGGGAGATGGCCCGATACACGCGGAATACCCTTGATGAATTGAATAACACCATGATCATTGGATTTATCCTGGTGATTATCGTATTGATGTTTTTCATGGGTTTTACCAATGCCTTCTTTGTGGCGCTTGCCGTTCCCTTGTCGATGTTCGTCGCTTTCATGATCATCCAGCAGCTGGGTTTTACGATGAATATGATCGTCATGTTCAGCTTTATCTTTGCGCTTGGGATCATTGTAGATGACGCCATTGTCGTGATCGAGAATACACACAGGGTTCACAAAACGGAGCCGAACATCGTACTGGCAGCCAAACATGCGGCCGGGGAAGTGTTCATGCCCATCCTCTCAGGAACACTGACTACCCTGGCTCCATTTTTTCCGCTTATCTTCTGGCCGGGAATGGTTGGGAATTTCTTTAAATATATGCCTATAACCCTGATTATCTCGCTCTTCGCGTCACTTTTTGTTGCCTATATCATCAACCCGGTCTTCGCTGTCTCATTCATGAAACACGAATACGAACACCTAAGCCAAAAAGTAAAGCGCCAGCGACTGAGAAACTCTTCGATCATTTTCCTGGTTGTTGCAGCAATATTCCACCTTTTGAAGTGGACAGGCATGGGAAATTTTATGATTTTCATCTTCCTTCTAAACCTGGCTTATCACTTTTTATTCAAGAATTGGGTCAATTGGTGGCAGGAAAAGGCCTGGCCGAAATTCATCATTTTTTATGAAAAACAACTTCGCTATTTTCTTTATGGCAGTAAGCCTTATTGGATGCTTGTCGGAGTAATTGTTCTTTTCTTCTTTTCAATTTTCCTGGTAGCTATCGCAAAGCCTAAAGTCAGGTTCTTCCCCGACAATGCCCCTAACAACATCCTGGTATTGGTTACTATGCCAGTTGGTACTGATCAGGTGGTCACCGATTCGATCACAAGGATCGTGGAAAAAAGAGTAAATGGGGTATTGGGTAAAAACAACCCTGATGTGGAAAGCGTTGTCGCCAACATCGCCCTGGGTGCCAGCAGCGGCATGAGTTTCGACCGCTCTGTCTCTTCGGAAAAAGGGAAGATTACGATCAATTTCGTTGAATATAAATTCAGAAAAGGCCCGAGTACCAATTCATATATCGACAAAATCGATAAAGCGGTGAAAGGCATTGCCGGTGCCAATATCGTGGTGGAGAAAAACAAAATGGGTCCGCCCACAGGGAAGCCCATCAATATTGAAATCAGCGGGGAAGACCTGCCCGTGCTTATTGCTAATGCCGAAGGCTTCCAATCCTATATTGACTCCATACGTGTCCCGGGAATCCAGGAACTGAAGCAGGATTTCGACAAATACAAACCAGAGCTTATCATCGACATCGACCGTGAGAGAGCAAACCGAGAAGGCCTTTCCACAGCCCAGATCGCTATGGAAATCCGGACGGCCATCTACGGCAAAGAAGTCTCCAAATTCAAAGAACTGGAAGATGAATACCCTATTCAACTTCGTTATGACGAGATTACCCGTTCCAACATTGACGCCCTCCTGAACCTCAAGATCACCTACCGTGACATGACTACGGGGCTCTTGCGGCAAATCCCGCTTTCGTCAGTGGCACGGGTGAATTACAATGACAGCTACGGCAGTATCAAAAGGAAAAACCTTAAACGGGTGATTACCATTTCCTCCGAGGTTCTCTCCGGATTTACTGCCAATGAAATCGTAGGCAAAATCAAAAAACTGGCCGAATCATACCCTAAAAGTGAAGGGATCGAGATCAAACTTACCGGGGAACAGGAACAACAGGCAGAGACCAGTAACTTCCTCATGGTGGCTTTGATGATCTCACTCAGCCTGATCTTCTTTATCCTCATCACGCAGTTCAATTCCATCAGCAAGACACTGATCATCCTCAGCGAAGTCATCTTTAGCGTCATCGGGGTTTTCCTGGGTATCGTCATCTTTAAAATGGACTTTTCCATTATGATGTCGGGACTTGGCATTGTTGCCCTCGGCGGTATCGTCGTGAGAAACGGAATTCTGATCGTTGAGTTCTCCGATGTGCTTAAAGCCACTGGAATGAGAACACGTGAAGCCTTGATCCAGGCTGGATTGACTAGGGTCACCCCTGTTATCCTCACCGCTACCGCTACGATTCTTGGACTGGTTCCACTGGCAATAGGAATGAACCTTGACTTTGTCACCATGTTCACGGAACTCAACCCGCATCTTCATTTTGGTGGCGACAATGTGGCATTCTGGGGTCCTTTATCCTGGACTATCATCTTTGGACTCAGCTTCGCTACGTTCCTCACCCTGCTTTTTGTTCCTGCAATGGTGCTGATCGCTTTTACGATGAAAACAAGAATAAGCCGTAATAAGTCGAACAGGATCTATAAGAAATTGCAGCAGGGGCTTGGGGTTAGTGAGTATGAGCGTTAGTAGGGGAATGGGGGAATGGGGGACTGGGGGACTGGGAGATTAAGAATAAATTACATTTGTACAATAAATCAGGAAATGGCTAACAACGAAGAACTTTTTAAAAAGATAATTGCCCACGCAAAAGAATACGGTTTTGTATTCCCTTCCAGCGAGATCTATGACGGTATGAGCGCTGTCTACGATTATGGCCAGTATGGCTCTGAGCTGAAAAACAACATCAAGCAATACTGGTGGAAAGCGATGGTCCAATACAATGAGAATATTGTCGGCATCGATTCCGCTATTTTTATGCATCCCACGGTCTGGAAGGCTTCTGGCCATGTCGATGCCTTTAACGACCCGCTCATCGACAACAAAGACTCAAAGAAACGCTATCGGGCTGATGTCCTCATAGAAGATCATGTAGCAAAGATCGAAGACAAAATTGAGAAAGAGGTAAGCAAGGCTAAATCGAGGTTTGGGGAGACTTTTGACGAGAATATGTATCGTAAGACCAATACCCGTGTTGTGGAATACCAGCAAAAGATCGATGGCATTAAAACTCGTTTTGTTACAGCGATGGATGCCAACGACCTTGTCGACGTGAAAGCCCTTATCGAAGATCTGGAGATCGTTTGCCCGGTTTCAGGCTCTCGCAACTGGACAGAGGTTCGTCAGTTCAACCTGATGTTTTCAACCCAGATGGGCTCAGTGAGTGAGGACACCAACCAGATTTATCTCCGACCCGAAACCGCCCAGGGCATCTTTGTGAACTTCCTGAATGTGATGAAATCGGGCAGGATGAAAATCCCGTTTGGTATCGCTCAGATCGGAAAAGCCTTCCGTAACGAGATCGTTGCCAGGCAGTTTATCTTCCGCATGCGCGAGTTCGAACAGATGGAGATGCAGTTCTTTATCCGTCCGGGAGAAGAGATGAAATGGTTTGAATACTGGAAAAATGAACGGATGCGCTGGCATCTCTCTCTTGGAATGCCCGCGGAGAAATATCGTTTTCATGACCACGACAAGCTCGCACATTATGCCAATGCCGCTGCTGATATTGAATTTGATTTTGCTTTCGGCTTTAAGGAGATGGAAGGCATCCATTCCCGTACCGATTTCGACCTGGGCAGCCACCAGAAATTCTCCGGTAAGAAATTACAATATTTCGACCCGGAGCTCAATGAAAATTATGTGCCATATGTACTTGAGACGTCAATAGGCCTCGACCGTACTTTCCTGGCGATGCTCAGTCATGCCTATACAGAAGAAACCCTGGAAGATGGAACCATACGTACCGTTTTGAAGTTTCCTCCTGTGCTGGCTCCTGTCAAAGCAACAGTGCTCCCTCTTATCAAGAAAGACGGCTTACCCGAAAAAGCCCGCGAAATCATGGACATGCTGAAGTTCGATTATATGTGTCAATATGACGAGAAAGATGCTATCGGGCGCAGATACCGCCGCCAGGATGCGATTGGGACTCCTTATTGCATCACAGTTGACCATCAGACCTTGGAGGACAATACGGTGACCATCCGTGAGCGTGACAGCATGAAACAGGATCGGATTGGCATTGCGGAAATCTCCAGGATCATCGGGGAAAGGCTGAAGACACACTATATTCCTACGCCACAGCCGGAATAGAGGGTTTTTGTATCGCAGTTGGGCGCAGGTTTATATTTCTCTCTCTCTGACTTTGGGTTTTGCTTGCGCAGAGGGACGCTGATTTTTAAAATATTTAGGTTTTTCTTTCCACTGAAGGGGTTATTTTCCGTATATAGGAATTAAGAACCCTTATGGATACAAATTAAATTACAAAAGAAATTATCAGTTGTTCTTACAAGATTCACAGTGTCCTTGGACCTGGTTTGCTTGAGTCAGCTTATAAAGAATGTCTTGCTTACGAATTAAACAAATCAGGTCTGTATGTTGAAAAGGAGAAACCCTTACCACTTGTTTACGAAACAATAACGCTAGAATATGGGTACAGACTTGATTTACTGATAAATAATATGGTAATTGTTGAGTTGAAATCAATTGAATCTTTTACCGTTGTTCAGTTCGCCCAGCTAATGACCTATCTTAAATTTTCTGGTTGCCAAGTTGGCTTACTCATTAATTTCAATGTCAGGCACTTAAAAGATGGAATTCGCCGCATAGTCCTCAACTTCAATGGATAAAAAACCGCGTCCCTCTGCGATACACCCCCCAGCGTCCCTCCGCGATACAAATAACTACCTTTTATTAAAGTCATTCATTGTCCGCGCCACCCCTTGTGCTGCAAAGCTAATAACCGCCTCCACAGCAATAGGAATCCGTTTCAGGATAATGGCTTCCTCAGACCGGCTCCATTTTCCCAGCACATAATCTACCTGCATGCCACGGGGATAATCTTTTCCAATTCCAAACCGAAGCCGAGGAAACTCATTGTTGCCAAGAGTTTCTATGATATGATTCAGCCCATTATGGCTTCCCCCGCTTCCGGAGGCACGCAAACGAATAGTCCCCAGATCCAGGTCGATATCGTCAGTAACAACAAGGATATTTGCAGCTTCAACATTTTCCTTCTGCATCCAGTATCTCACAGCTTTTCCACTGAGGTTCATATAGGTAGAAGGCTTCACCATGACAAACTGACGGCCTTTGAAATGGAAATTGGCAACAGCGCCATAACGGTCACTGCTGAACGTCACGCTTCGATCCTGTGCCAAGGCATCAAGCACTGTAAAACCAATATTGTGACGTGTATTTTCATACTCTTCACCAATATTACCCAAACCGATAATGAGATATTTCATTTTTAACAGAAATGCTTGATAAAATTCAGCAATTTATTGACATCAGGGCAAAAAAAAGCGGATTACAGGCCATGAATAAGCTGTAATCCGCCTTTGAGAAGATCAATTATTTTGCGCCTGGAACAGGTTCTTCAACGGCACGTGTTGAACGAACGCCAACAACAATAGCACTTGGAACATCCAGAAAAACAACATTGTCAACTGTAATCTCATTCACTTTGATGGTCTCATCAATATCGAGATTTGAGATATCAACCTTGATGGTATCAGGAAGATGTTTAGGCAATGCTCTCACTTTTAGCTTACGAAGCTTGGTGAATAGCTTACCGCCGCGGATGACTCCGGGTGAGTTTCCAACAATCGCGATTGGAACACCGATGATCAGAGGTTTCTCCTCGATAACTAATAGGAAGTCGACATGCAGAAGTTTGTCGGTGGTGGGGTGAAACTGAACATCCTGTAATGAAGCTGTGTATTTCTTACCATCGACGGTAAGTTCAACAAGGTGAACTTCAGGGGTGTAGATCAGGTGTTTGAACTGTGTTTCTTCAATAGCAAAATGGATTTGATCTTTTCCGCCATAAAGCACACAGGGCACCTGGTTGTTCACCCGTAAATGCTTAGCATCTTTTTTCCCTACGTTCTCGCGAAGAGAACCGCTCATAGATACTGATTTCATAATTGTGTATTTGTTAATTGATTATTAAAGAATTGGGAATCCCCAATATTTTCATTTCATTTTTCCTCAGCGCTGTTGAATTTAAACAAAGAGCTGATTGAAGCATAGTTTTCAACCCTTTTGATTACGTCGGCCAGCAGATGCGCTGTTGTAAGTACCGTGATCTTTGGACTGTGACGTTTCAGCGGAATGGTATCTGTCACGATGACTTCAGTGAACTCGGAAGCCTCAATCCTTTCGATCGCATTTTTCGAGAGAATAGGATGTGTACAGAAAGCCCTGACACTGTTCGCGCCATTTTGCATGATCAGGTTTGCAGCCAATGTAATCGTTCCACCCGTATCGATGATGTCATCAATCAGTACGACATCTTTCCCTTTAACATCTCCGATAATAGTCATCTTGGCAACCTCATTGGGTTTTGTCCTTTGCTTATAACAAATTACGAAAGTAGTCCCGACGATTTTAGCATAGGCTGCCGCACGGCGGGTTCCTCCGGTATCAGGAGAAGCAAAAATCAGGTTCTGCAGGTTTAATTTATGGATATAAGGTATAAAAATTGAAGAGGCGAAGAGATGGTCGACCGGTACTTCAAAAAATCCCTGGATCTGGTCGGCGTGAAGGTCTATGGTGATTATCCGCTGAACCCCTGCTGCAGCAAGTAAGTTAGCCACCAGCTTGGAAGAGATCGGGACACGTGGTTTATCTTTTCTATCCTGACGTGCCAGTCCGAAATATGGGATGACTGCAATAATCCTGCGGGCAGAGGCACGCTTGGCGGCATCGATCATCATCAGCAGTTCCATCAGATTATCAGCCGGCGCAAAAGTCGACTGCACAATAAAAACATCGGCTCCCCTAACATTTTCTTCAAAAGAAGGCTGAAACTCACCATCTGCAAAGTCAGTGAAAATGACATTTCCAAGCGGAATGCCGAAACTCTCAGCAATGCGTTCCGCCAGGTATTTAGACTGACGACCGGAAAAAATCTTTACATCTGATTCCATGGTTTTTTGGGGCTTTTATGGGCTTAATTAAAGGGGCACAAAGGTACAGTTTTCTTTGAGATATACAAATTATCTCAAACAGCAAGCCGTCATGAACAGGATTATTATCTTTAACAAAATTAAACCTTCTCATCATTTAGAGTCTATATACTCATGAAAATAACATTTTTCCCGGCCTTACTGTTGATTGCGCTTGTTTCGTCTTGTGTTTCTAATAGATACGTAACCGATAGCCAATGGCATGACGAGATAAACGTGAACAAAATGACTCTTTACAGCAGTGAATTTGTCATTGTTCCTCAGACCAACATGCTTTTACATGTATCCAACAACGATAAATTTGTACAGTTTCAGATAAAAATGAATGATCCGTCGACCGTACAAAAAGTGATGATGAATGGATTTCAGCTATGGCTCGATACAACAGGAAAACAAAAACAGCAGCTTGGGATTATTTTCCCATCAGCCAGGACGGCCATGAAAGGGACCAGGCCTGAATCCGGAAAACCCCTTGACCCCTCCATCCTGGTGAATGCCATTAATATGCTGGGGATGAATGTCATGGAAAATGGAGTTCTGAAGCCGGCGGGAAAACAGGTCGCCCTGGTCTTCATCGACAAAAACAATGACATCAATTATCTGATCAATATACCTTTCTCATTACTGGGAGTATCCTTTACAAGAATTAAAGCTTTAAGCATCGGGCTTATCTCTGAGCATCAGTCTCAGGGTCGTCCACAGGCTCAGGGACCGGGTGAAAGTCAGGCAAATGGAGAAAGCCTGGGTGGTGGCCATCAGGAAGGCGGCGGCGGTTTCCGGGGAGCCGGAGCAAATGGCACGAATACTCAAGGCAATGCAACTTTACATCAGCCAATACGCAGCTGGATCAGCATTAGCCTTTCAAACCCGGTTAAAAAAGAACAATGAGGACCTTAGCAATCAAGCTTAGGCATTGATTGTCAAGAACAAGCATATAATTGCTATTTTAAAGACAATCCTTAACTTTGAAAAGAAAATGATTTTCATTTTTTAGATCAATCACTTGCCCTTTTTGATCATTTATTAATGAACAAAGGAATCAATCCGATTGGTTTAAATATTCTTATGAAAAATCAGGAACAAGAGTTTCAATTTCAAAGACTTCTAGAGTCTTCTATCGACGGGTTTTGGGAAACAAACATGGAAGGACAGATCTGTTCCGCAAATCGGGCAGCATGCGAGATGCTGGGGTATACAGCGGAAGAAATGATAGGCATGCATATATCTGTCATTGAGACAGATGAAACCTCAGAAGACATTGATAAACATATACACAAAAATGCTGAGCATATCCATGATCGTTTTCACTCGCATCACCGCTGCAAAAACGGGGATATCCTTGATGTTGAGGTCAGCTTACAGTATTTGCCTGTTGACGGGGGCAGAAATTTTTGTTTTACCCGTAACCTGACAAGTCAGAAAAAGATTGCCCGGGATTTAAAAGAAAGCGAAGCTTATGCTGATTTGATTTACAACAGTTCTTCAGATCCCATGTTTCTTATGTCAGTGGAGCCAAACAAGGTTTTCCGCTGTTTGTCAGTGAACCAAAGTTACCTGAACAAAACAGGACAAAGCAGGGAACAACTGATCGGAAAACCTATCGATGAGATATTATCAGGAGAAGCGCTTTGTGTCGCTTTAAAAGGTCATGACGATGCAATAA
Organism: Bacteroidota bacterium; assembly: GCA_037132075.1. GTDB lineage: Bacteria > Bacteroidota > Bacteroidia > Bacteroidales > CAIXZF01 > JBAXPV01. Next base: position 93,174 of record JBAXPV010000007.1, on the reverse strand, counting down.
AACAAGGACATCCCATCCAATATGAGGAATCTGTAGACCTGACCATCGGGCATCTTGTTGTAGAAACGACGATGACTCCGGTATTTAATGATGCCGGGATATGTACCCATTTACTTGGATCAGCACGTGATATCACTGAACGGAGAAAGGCAGAAAATATCCTTATTGATTCTCAAAAACGACTCGGAGCTATTTTGGAGAGCATCACCGATGGATTTGTGGCTTTTGATGCTGAACTCAACTATACGTATATCAACAAAAGGGGGGCAGAACTATTTGGCTTGCAGCCATCTGACCTGATTGGAAAAAACTACTGGAAAGAATTCCCGGAATCCAAAGGGACACCATTTGCAAATGCTTACGTTAAAACACTGGAGACCAGGGCACCGGTGATATTTGAGGATTATTATGAACCCTGGGATCGTTGGTTTGAAAACCGTATTTATCCGACGGAGGAAGGCATCGCCATATATTATAGTGAAATTACAGAAAGGAAGCGAATTGAAGTTGAGCTAAAAAACAGCGAGATCCGGTTCATGCAGGTTGCAGAATGCTCGGGTGTATGGATTTGGGAGGTGAATACTGAAGGACAATACACTTTTGTCAGTCCTTCCGAGGAATCAGTTCTGGGATATTCCCCTGAGGAATTGGTCGGGAAAAAGTATTTCTATGATTTTTTCGAATCCCATCAAAAAGAGACGTTAAAAACGGCCGCTTTTGAAGTTTTTAGCAGAAAAGAATCCTTCTTCGAATTTGAGAATTCTAATATCCATAAGGATGGAAGAATTATCATTTTAGAAACCAGTGGCGTTCCAATTTTGGACAGCGAAGGCAAATTGTTAGGGTATCGGGGTGCTGACAGAAATATTACCCGTCAGAAACAAGCTGAAGCAGAGCTTGTGGCTGCCAAGGAAATTGCAATAGAAAGCAACCTCCTCAAGTCTTCATTCCTTCAGAATATGAGCCATGAGATCAGGACCCCGATGAATGCCATTATGGGTTTCACCGACCTGATGCGGGAAGCAGAAGGAGAGACAAAATACAAATTTGCCGGGATCATTCAAAAAAGTGCAAATCAGTTACTGACACTACTCGATGATGTCATGTTTGTTTCACGGGTTCAAAATGAGCAGTTGCCTTTACTAAATTCCTGGTTCAAGCCTTCAGCTATATTAACGGATGTCTATCATATTTTCGACTTACCCAAATTAAAAAAGAACCTTGAGATCTATTTAGACATCCCTGAGAAATATAAGGAGTTGAGCATTTATTCGGATTTGGAGAAAGTCAAACAGATCATGACCATCCTGATGTCGAATGCTGCTAAATATACTTTACAAGGATCAATAACACTTGGATTTAGCCTCGTCGACCATGACATTGAATTTTTCGTAAAAGATACCGGCATTGGAATCCCAGAGCATGAACAGGAGAAAATCTTCGACACCTTTTATCGCGGTGAACTTGCCATCCACAATGCCATCGGGGGTACCGGCCTGGGGCTTAATATTGCCAAGGCCATGATTGATCTGATGGGAGGAAACATCCGTCTCGTTTCTACACCAGGCGAAGGCTCAGCTTTTCATTTCTCCTTTCCTCAGGAAAAGCCCCCACGTATTGAAGCGGATCATCACCATGAGCCAGTAGATGAGATGTTTTGGAAGGACGCTATGATTTTGATTGCAGAAGACGAGCCTAACAACTACCTGTATCTCGAGATCATTTTAAAAAATAAGGTAAAACGCCTCGATCATGCCTGGAATGGGCAAGAAGCAATCGACCTTGCCTCAGCCAATCATTATGATATGGTTTTGATGGACATCAAGATGCCAAAGCTTGATGGAATAAAGGCAACAAAACAACTGAGGCAAGAACAATCAGAACTTATCATCATTGCTCAGACCGCCTATGTAAATCCCGAGGAGAAGACCTTTATGTTTGAAAGCGGCTTTACCGATCTGATCTCAAAACCCGTTAGAAAGCAGGATTTATTTGAGCTTATCGACAAATACATCGGTCGCTAATTCGCAAAGGGCTCCAGTTTATCAAAAATCCCTTTAAGGTTTAATTACCAAAAAAATATTACTACCTTTGCTGCGGTCACCACGCCCGGATGGCGGAATTGGTAGACGCGTTGGTCTCAAAAACCAATGAGAGTAATCTCGTGCCGGTTCGATTCCGGCTCCGGGTACAAAAATCAGAGCGAGTGTGAGTGTGGGGGCGAAAGTGACCACGAACATATTCGCTCTTATTTTTTCCTCCTTAACCAGGGCACTGGAAATCACTATGGAAACCGCATTATTTTTCTTCGTTATGGTCACCAACAATCAGCCAGTGCGAATCTTGTTTAACCAGGATGTCAGTGGAACGACCCGCCATTATGCTCCTTTTTCCATCTTTTCCTTCGATGTCGATGCTGAAGGTATAATGCATAAAGGCCATGGTTCCATAGGTCTTTATTGAAAGCGGTGTCAAACTGAATGAGATCACTTTATTTCCCTGGAAAAAAGCATTGGCCATCTTTTCTATTTGTTCCTTTTTACGTGGCAAGGGAGCTTTGTTGTTCCAGCCCTCAAAATCGGGATGGATATAAGCCAGATAAGCCTTAATGTCGCCCTTTGCAAAAGCGGCATAATAATCATTGACAATTTTCAGGATTTCAGTTTGTGCCGGGTTCCATTTTTCCTGGGCATGAACTTTTTGAAAAAAGAATCCCGTCAAACAAATTAATGTGACTATAAATGCAATTCCGGCTTTGTTTTTCATGGTGAACCTCCTTTGGTTAGTACTGAGCGGGATCGGTTTGTGAAATGTCACAAACCTGATCTTCGTGGTATCGGCTACTGTTATATTTATACTGATGTGATCTGTTATTGCAAATTTCTGAATTTTCAATTAAAAAAATACATGGCAATCATCCAACTAAATTACATTTTATTGCTATGTTCTTAACAATGATCAGATAAAAACTGGTTAATTCTGCCTACAGGCGGTTCAATGTGCTGCCACCCAATTAAAAACATACTGACAAGACTACCTATAAAAGAGACAAAACCGCTGACTTGCCAGAGGAATAGCCATTCTGGTAATTATGTCTGAGATCGTCAATAACAAGACCGTATTTTCATTAATGAGGTAAAATCAAGTTTACAAAAGACATCAGCCAACAACCTTAACACCCACCGCCAAACGATAAGGGAATCTCAAATTCTTGTTTGACCTTCACGCCTTTCGGACTTTCAGCGGGCTTCCATCCTGGCATTTTTTTCGCTACCTCAATGATTAATTTGTCAATCTTCGGATCCGATGTTGACCATGCCATTTTAGCATTCACTACCTGGCCTTTCTCGTCAACCGTGAATTTCACACCGCCATTTTGAATTTTCGCATAGGATTTTGGATCTATGGCTTTATCGAACAGCTTCGTCTGAAAATATTCTGACAGTTGTTTGTTTCCGCCCGGGTATTTAGCTTCTACATCAGGAATAACTTCTACTCCGAATCCCCCTTCGAAAACTTTATGCTCATATTCAGGGCGTCCGAGATCCTGGTTTTTACATTTGAATTTAATATTAATGCGGATTTCAGTACCCAAATCGACCGCTTTTAAAATGCTTATTTGGTTCTTATTAAACTGATCTCCAGGGCTTTTGGCATTCCGGACTTTAGCCTCGCAGGTTGCGGTGATTTCAACAGAAATAAAATCAATAAGGTTACTATAGTTTCCGGGGGGAAAAGGAGAGATTTCGTGCTGCAGCTCCAGAAATTTTTTAAACAAGAGAAAATCTTCACTCGGCATTTCGATTTTATGGATTAAATCAGGCGTAACTTCACCCAGAAACCTGGCTTCATTGAGCCCTGATTTACTAAGAGCAGGACTGGTTCTTCCGTTATATGTAAACCTGGTATTTTGTGAAAAGCCTGAAAATACAGAAAGAAAGAACAATGCGATTATAATTGTTGATTTCATTATTTTATTTCTAATATTCGCAACAAAGATAGTTCTGATTTAAGGAGCATATTGTTAACAAAGCTTTAATAAAATTCTTATCTTTGGATGTGAGACCCCATCTTAAGACACCGCTATGAATCCTGCCAAATCAACGATCCTGACATGCTGCCTGTGCAGCCTGATGTGCTGCTTTTATGGCATCACGCTGGCTAGCAGCTGGAGCCTGGATTCCATCCATGCTCAATTCAGTGTTACACAATGCGACAGCCTGGTCCAGGCCAACGCACAAAACCCGGATTTTGTCATCCTTGACGTACGAACTCCAGCAGAATACGATCCTTCACACATCCTGGGGGCCATCAACCGCGACTATAGTGACCCAAACTTTAGCGTGCTGATCAACCAGCTTCCCAAAAACAAAATATACCTCATTCACTGTTCAGGAGGAAGCCGCAGTTACCAGACATACAACCTGATGTACAGCCTCGGCTTTCCGGCTACCGTTAACATGATCGGTGGCCTCGGTAACTGGATAAGCTCAGGACTTCCGATAACCTCAACCTATGCCCCTTTGCTGATGGCGGTATCGGATACGGTCGCAATAAACAAAATGGTATTTATTGGCAACACTGACACCCTCGAACTTAGTGTCACGAACCGCGCAAACGACACGCTTAAATTCAGTCAAATCCCATCGCTGGCAGGAAGCGAATTCAGCTGTGACTTCGATACCAATGTCGTGCTGACAGGCCCCTTCGACTATAAATTCAGAATATTCTATACCCCCACTGACACCCTAAGTGATACCTTAAATTTTCCAATAGGCAGCAATGGCGGGATGATACAATTTCAAATCTTCAGAACCGGAAAGGCCAATACAACAGGATTGGCCGTAACAAACAATATCAATCCTACGTTTTCTATTAATCCAAATCCATGCTCAACAGAAACCTCGATCGAATTCGAAAGCGAAGAATCCGGTCCTGTAGTCATATCATTATTTGACATTTCAGGCCATCCCATCAAAGACTTGATCTTCCAGGCCCGGAAAGGAAACAACCACAGTACTATTGACACCCGCATTTTACCAGCAGGAGCCTATATCCTCAGAATGAATGACGGGAAGCGGTTATTTGCGAAAAGGATGATTAAAATGTAAAATCCAGCTTCCTTTTTACCCCAGGCTTTGCAGGATTACGAGATTCAGCAATCCTGATTTAGCTTCGTATAAGATGTTTAATAAAATATTCTATACTTTTAAAGCCATTATTTTAATACTGAAACTAGACAGATTCACAAATTTATTCAAATGAAAATGACGATCGAGATATGGAGTGATGTGATGTGCCCCTTTTGCTATATAGGGAAAAGAAGGTTTGAATCGGCATTGGATCAGTTTGCGGAGAAAGACAAGATTGAGGTGGTATGGAAAAGCTTTCAGCTTTCACCCGATATGAAAACGGACCCTACGATCAGTATCCATGACTACCTGGCTGCACACAAAGGAATAAGCCCTGAAGAAGCCAAAAGGATGAATGATTATGTTTCAGATATGGCTGCAAAGTCGGACCTGGTCTATCATTTGGATAAGGCAGTTGTAGCCAATTCTTTCAAAGCGCATCGCATGACTCATTTTGCAAAACATCATGGCAAACAAGGTGAAGCTGAGGAGAAGTTGTTCCAGGCTTACTTCTGTGATGGGAAAAATATCGACGATACGGATACCCTGGTTCAATTGGGCACCGAAATTGGCTTAGACAAAGGATTATTGAAAGCTGCGCTCAATGACGAAATTTATGCCGATGATGTTCGCAGTGACATTTATGAAGCGCACCAGGTTGGGGTTCAAGGGGTTCCCTTCTTCCTTTTCAATGGGAAATACGCAGTATCGGGCGCTCAACCCATCGACCTATTTACACAAACACTGGAAAAATCATTTTCCACATGGCAAGAAAGATCGTAAGGAAGGCCGATCGATGAAGACTTTCACTACAAAAGAACTCAAAGAAGAACTCATCAACTGCTCTCCCGCAGAAATGCTTGAGATCTGTTTGCGGCTGGCTAAATCAAAAAAAGAGAATAAAGAACTTTTAACCTATCTCCTGTTTGAATCATCAGATGAATTGTCCTATATCAAAAACATCAAAACCGAGATCGATGAACAATTTTCCCTGATCAATAAATCAAGTTATTATCTCATCAAGAAAAGCACCCGGAAGATCTTACTCAACATTAAAAAGTACATCCGGTTTTCGAAAAACAAAGAAACCGAAGTTGAGCTGCTGCTCTATTTTTGCGACAAACTGAAGCATTTTAAACCTTCTATCCATAAAAATACACGACTTGTCAATCTATATGAAGGACAAATTGACTTAATCCGCAAGAAATTAACAAGCTTACACGAAGATCTTCAATACGATTATGGCGTTTTATTAGATGCTTTAAATAAGCAGATCTAATCCCATGTTACTTTTGAAATGAATTTTTAATTTTGGCAATTCTCAAAAATAAAAAATAAAATACCATGGCTACTGTCTTTTGTAAATGCTGCGGGACCAGAGCGTCCTCTATTCAAAGCCTTACCTCACGGTCCTGTTCAAAAAAACCTTCAGCCAAAAAATATCACATGCCTGCCATGTAAGCGATGTCCTCAATGAATACCTGGTAAATTAAAGTTCTGGCTGTTTTTTCCCTCCGCACCTCCGGCTCTCCCTGGGATCAATTGATGTATGATATTTTAATATATCGATAAGCATATTAAGTTGATTTTCAGACTTTTAATCTTCTGTTGATGTATTTTTGATGTAAGCAAATCTGCAAAATGATGTGTTTTTGTTGTGACTTTGCAAAAACATAAGGCCTCATGCCACCCTATATTTGCCTTCGTAAATGCGTAAATGCAATCGATTGTGGCTTTCAAGCTTCAATTTTAGAATTCGCAATTACCTTGAAGTGAAGGAACTAATTTGAGTACTTAATAATCATAAATAATCAAACATGAGATCATTTACTTTTCTATTTTGCCTGCTATTCACTTTAAGTGGATATGCTCAATTGAATCTTCCCGTTAATTTCGAATTGACTCCGGTCACTTACAGTCTCACCGACTTCGGAGGCAACAGTTCCGTGATCGTGGCGGATCCGACAAATGCCAGTAATACGGTGGCAATGACTATCAAAACTGCCACAGCAGAAACCTGGGCTGGAACTACCGTTGGTGGAACTACGGGCTTTGCTACAGCGATTCCTTTTGCCGCAGGATCTACAACGATGAGCGTCAGGGTATATTCCCCTGCCGTAGGAACTCCGATCCGTTTAAAGGTGGAAGATTCCAGCAACCCAACCATCAGCGTGGAAACTGAAGCCCTCACTACCGTGGCTTCCACATGGGAAACCCTGATCTTTAATTTCAGCAACCAGGCCTCTGGCACGGCTGCCATTAACTTCGCAAACACATATAATAAGGCTTCTATCTTCTTTAACTTCGGAACGACTGGTGCCAGTGCCGGTGCACAGACTTATTATTGGGATGACATGCAATTTGGCGGTTCTATCCCTCCTCCGGCCCTCAATTTACCGGTTACTTTCGACAACAGCCTGCTCAACTACGGCCTGACCGATTTTGGCGGCAACAATTCAGTAATCGAACCTGACCCAACCAACGCCAGTAATATGGTGGCAAAGACCATTAAGACGGCCACTGCAGTAAGCTGGGCAGGTACAACCATTGGTGGTACCAACGGGTTTGCTACTGCAGTTCCTTTTGCTCCGGGAGCGACAAAGATGAATGTCAGGGTATATTCACCCGCCGCAGGAACTCCGATCCGCCTGAAGGTAGAAGCCGCTAACAACCCAACCATCAGCGTTGAAACTGAAGCCCTCACTACCGTAGCTTCGACCTGGGAGACTCTTATCTTTGACTTCAGCAACCAGGCATCAGGCACGGCTGCCATTAATTTCGCAAACGCTTATAATAAGGCATCTATCTTCTTTAACTTCGGAACGACTGGTGCCAGTGCCGGTGCACAGACTTATTATTGGGATGACGTTAAGTTCGGCGGAACTGTTGGAATAGGAACCATTGAAACAAGTGCCAAATGGCTTCTATATCCGAATCCAGCTTCAGTTGACTTTACAATCAATATTTCTGAGCCCATTTGTAATAATGCACAAATCAACATTTCTGACATCACAGGAAAAATGCTTCGTCAGGAACGCATTCAGAAGAATGTTTCAACCGTAAATACCAGTGACTTTAAAGAAGGATTGTATGTGATACGGATTCAAAACGGCAACAGCGATTATTTCCAAAAGCTCGTCATCGCGAGATAAAGACATACACTTTTTAAGCAGTTATGCGAAAGCATAGCTGCTTAAAATTTGTTAAGCCACCGTTTTCGTAAACCTTCATTTCTTCTTAGAAAGACAGGATAAAGTCAGTGAGGTTTTGCTCATGAGGTAATTGCAGAGACTTCCTTAACCTGTATCGGCTAATCTCTACACCCCGCGTCGAGATGTGCATCAAAGTGGCGATTTCTTTGTTGGAAATATTCATCCGTAAGTAAGCACATAGTTTCATCTCCCTGGGAGTCAGGTTCGGAAATTGAAGTTTCAACCTTTTCAGAAACGCTTCATGAACGCTTTCAAAATGAATCTCAAAGACCTCCCAGTTTTTCTCATTATTCATGTCTTTGTCGATTTTCCGGATCAACTGCCTGATGAGATTGTCCTGGATAAGCGCCTTGCTTTCTGAAGAAATTCTTAACAATTCCTTTTTAAGACTTAAAAAGAGTTTGTTAATCTGAATGATATGCATGGTTGAGTTTGCCAGTTCCTTATCTTTCATTACCATTTCCTCAAGTAGTTTCTCATTTCTGAGGCGGATAATCTCCCTTTCCGATTCAAGTGCTTCCTGATGCAGTTCTCGTTCAAGTTCAATAAATTTTTTCTTTTCTCTTTCCTGTTCGCGCTTTTTAATATAATTTATCCTTCTGAGCATCCAAAAAACAAAGACTCCTAACAGGCATAGTGAAAATATTGTATACAGAACATAGGCAGTAATCGTCCTGGACCAATGTGGCTTTATAGTAAAATGAAAGGCCGCTGATTCAGACTCAAACCCGTAGATATTCCTGGCTTTTACATAAAAAGTATAGTCTCCTTCACTAAGGTTTGTAAACTCGCGATCATACACCACATTCCAAACCGTCCATTTTTTCTCAAATCCTTCCAGGAAGGAAGAAAACTCAACTTTCGCGGGATTTTCAAAGTCGCTTGCTGAAAAGTAAAAATGCAAACTGTTATTGATAAATGAAAGGACAGGCTTCTCAATGGAATCGTGAGATGAAGGCCCCAGAATCAGCGTTGAATCATTGGGAGAAATACTTGCTTTCCGGATATAAGCATGAAAAGGGGTTTTGTAATTTTTCGTAAATTTCTGATCATATTGGATAAAACCCTTTTCATAACCTAAAAGCACATGATCATCATTCACAGGGAAGAAATATTGAAATCCGCCGATGAGGATACCATCTAATTTTTTACACACAAAATTGAAATCCCGGTAGCTCCCATCCTCCTGTTTCTTTTTAACAGCGACTTTATTGCCTGGAAAATACCAGATATTCCCCTTAGTGTCTTCTTTTGCGTAACTGATCCCCTGATTCGAGAACAGCTCATTGAAGTATTTTGAGGAAACCATACTGTCCTGATTGTCATCATATTGATACACTCCATACGGACTTGCAAAAACAATTTTCCCTTTCAATCGGGTGACATTGATGCCATAATCTGTTTTAAATCCTTTTCTGGAATTGAAAAAACTAACATGAGTAATGCTATCGAGGCTATTGTTAAGTTGAATGTTAAACACTCCTTTAAACCCATGACTCATCCATATCCGGTGATCGCCTGCATCTTCCATGATCCTTGAGGATTCATCAAACCCACTTATTTTACCTGAATACGACCACTTGCCCCCCTTCTTCTGAAAAAGAATCAAACCTGCATAGGTACCACCTATGATTTTATCGGGTGTGTCTTTAAAGTTAACATAGGTCCAGCAGCCGGGGACATCACAAATTTTTTCAGCTTTGTCGCCCTTAATGATGAAAGTCCCATTGTTATGACCACAGAACAGCTGGTCATCAATCACTTGTAATTTCCACACTTGCCCACGTGTTGATTCTATCAGGCTGAACTTCTCTTTCTCCATGCCACTGGCGTTAAGCTTACCCCAGTTCTTATAAAATACACCTTGATTCGTTCCAAGGTAAAGGATTCCGTCGTGATAAGCAGCGGCATAACCAGCGCTTAAGTCATATTCATAGGACAACTTGCTCAGCGGGGAGTTTATCTCAATGTAATCGATCCCATTATCGGTTCCGAGCCAAAGATTCCCGAAATTATCCAGGGTCATACAAAGGATCGTATTGTTTTGGAGTCCATTATCCCTGTTGATATGCTGAAGCGGAAGTCCATTATTGTCGCAAATCAGAAGGCCGTCCTGTATACTCCCAAAGGCGATATGGTTCTGATCGATTCTCAAGGCACAATACTCCTGTTTCTTTTTAATGAATTCTGAAGTCAGATTTACCCAGGCCGTGAGGCTCGTCCCGTTGTAGGTAAATAATCCTTCATCTGAAGTCCCAAGCAAGAGGTCTTTCCCATGCGAAAGCACTGACCAGATTTCTTTGCCCGCAAGGGGTTCCAGACCCCTTAAAGGAATGAGATTCCCATTGGCATATTGCATCAATCCCATTTTCTTGTCGTCGACCAAAAGCCGTTCGTTGACATAATAAGAGAAATGAAATGAAGTAGGGGCAGCCACCACCTTTATTATATTGTCTTTAAAAATAAATAGCTGCTTATATGACTGAAAAACAACTCCTTCAGTTGTTTGATAGATCCGCCAGATATCCTCGAAGTTCCGACAATTCGCTGGCAATAAATACGTCATTGAATGAAATTGCAATTTCCCTGAAGCGCTCGCTTCAAAATAGCCAAAGTCATTATAGCATCCTGCAAATACTTTCCCGTCATGCGCAGCCATAACACTGTGAACGATGGTATGGTTCGGAACCGGATAGGTCTGCCAGTTCATTCCGTCAAATTCTAAAAGTCCGTCATTATTGGCAAAATACAACAAGCCATTGGGTGACTGGCTGATCATCCAGGATTGTAAACCGGCCTGGTACTGAAACCGCTCAATATTTCTAATAAATGGAATGCCGATGCTATTGATTTGGCCATGTAGACTCATCGTTTCCAATAACAGAACAAACAGGCTTAACACAATTATTTTCACATTCCAGCGCCCGGACACAAAAGTGAATGAAAGATAAGCCAGGCCGTTATTCAAGCCTTTCCTGATGAGAAATGATACGTTATTCTCAGGCATAAAATTTAAACAGAAACATATGACCTTTAATAAGTTCAAAGATTATGAATATTTCCTTTCAAAAAACAATAATAACAATATAATATACTTCACAGACGGGATTTGAAGATCCCGACACTAAACAGCATCGCGAAAAATCGGAGTCGGCATGTTCAAATCACAGGTATTAACCTTCCTCCTTTGACGGGACTGTTCGACGAACAAATTTTTATTCACTTCGTTCTAAGGATTTCAAGCGGGCGAGTATTTCTGCCAGAAACAAAATCAATAACGATACAAAACCCTGATAAATCCGGATTCAGCAATGAGCAGTAATCAAACCACATGTATGTAAAAATTAAGTCCTGATTATTAAATTTTTAATACTTTCCGGTCTGCTTATGTATAGGAAACCACTATATTTGAGCCTGATTTACTAACAGAAGCAAACCATAAAATGAGGCTGAATACCAAACGATTCATTTCAGGGATTTTAATTGCCTTCTTCTTCATCTACTCGCTGGTAATTTATACCGTCGGCACCCGTGTTGATAAAGGTGAAAAATGGATCACCCAGCAGTCGGGCCAAGGCAAACTCGTCTTCCAAAAACGAAACTGTATCGCCTGCCACCAGCTCTTTGGACTTGGTGGCTATATGGGTCCCGACCTTACCAATGTAATTTCGGCCAATGGGAAAGGGCCTGTTTATGTCAGGCAATTCCTTCAAAATGGCACCACGCGCATGCCCAACTATCATTTGTCGGAAGAGGAAGTTAATGATCTCGTCGCATACCTCACCTATACTGACAAAACAGGGATCTCCCCGGTGAAAGACTTTAAAATTAATTACAATGGCACGGTAAACTGGAAACACGACGATGAAAAAGGAAATTAGTATCTATTTTGTCTTATTTGCCATTCTTTCTTTGTTCGGTGGCGTGCTTTTAGGGATTGTCGCATCTTTCCAATTTATCATACCCGGGTTTTTCGACAGCATCCCTTTCATTAAAAGCCGCCCCCTGCATGTCTCACTGGCCATCGCCTGGATCTTTCTGTGTGCTATTGGCGGGATCTATTATTATGTTCCAAAATACTGCAAAACGCCTTTATTTTCCAATAAACTTCCGGTGGTCCACCTATGGATCTTTGTGCTAACCGGACTGGTGGTAATAAGCTGTTATATGCTCGGGATCTTCGGTGGCAGAGAATATTGGGAGTTTCCGCCCGCACTGGCGATCCCGATCATTATCTCCTGGCTGCTGTTTGGCTTTAACTATTTCAAAACCGTTTTCAAAAAAACAGAAGCCTGGCCTGTCTATATCTGGATGTGGGGTACCGGCATCTTCTTTTTCCTGTTTACCTATATGGAATCCCTGCTCTGGGTTTTCCCCTATTTCAGGGATCATCTCATTCGCGACATCACTGTACAATGGAAGTCTAATGGCTCCCTGGTCGGCTCCTGGAATATGCTGATCTATGGCACCGCGCTCTTCCTGATGGATCGTATCAAAAACGACGACAACATCTCCCGCTCACGACTGGCTTTTGTTATGTATTTCCTGGGCCTCACGAACCTCATCTTTAACTGGGCACACCATATATATATTGTACCCAATGCGATGTGGGTCAGGCATATCGGTTATGCCATCAGCATGACTGAGCTCATTATACTGGGAAAGATAATCTGGACCTGGAAAAGGACACTTTCAAAAGCCATGCAGGACTTTCATATCCTGGCAGTGCGATTCATTGTGGCGTCCGACATCTGGATCCTGCTTAACCTCATCCTGGCAATTGCTTTGTCGATTCCGGCAATTAACATCTACACGCATGGAACCCACCTTACCGTAGCGCATGCCATGGGTAGCACGATCGGCATCAATACGATGATCTTAATTGCTTCCTGTTTGTTTTTGATTCCTGATATCGCCAGAGTTCAGTTTAACCGGATCCAGGGACTCTTTGTGTCAGTGGGTTTTTGGACCATGAATATCCTCTTGCTGTTTTTCTGGTTGGCACTCATCGTGGCCGGTATAACAAAAAGCAAGCTGACCCTTGAGGATCAGCTCAGCTTTCAGGATATCATGTTACACGTCAAGCCATACATAGGTATTATCGGCTTTAGCGGGATTGGCATTTTGGCAGCCATGCTCATGATCTTCCTTCCACAATTGAAGATGATCAGAAACTACCTCTTCAAGGATTAATTATCCATTACAGCGACCTACGTTGTCAACTACCTTTTTCAGAAACTTGGAATTTGTGGTATAAAAGATTTTCTTGCCTTCTCTTTTTGAAGTCAATAATCCATGTTTCTTAAGAATTCTAAGGTGTTGCGAACAAACAGCCTGCTCAATCTTGAGGTGTTTGTAAATCTCTGTAACATTAAAAGTTCCTTCCTGAAGAAGATCAAGAATGGCAATACGCATGGGATGCGTCATAGAAACCAGGCGGTCTGTAACCTGCTCCAGTAGTTCAATATCGATACCTGAGGTTGATGGTTTTGTTTTCATAATTATAATATTGGGCTACAAATATACAACAGAATGTTCTTAATTGTATAATTATATAGCAGTTATGTCTGAGTCAGCAATTAAATTAAAAAGGAAGCTGGCTTGAGTGAGGATCATATTGTGGAAAACAAATTTCATCTTCTTATGAACACAAACAATGATAGGCGACTCAACAAAGATTGCAACTTTTATTTATAATCATTTAAAACATTATTTATTTTATATCAGGGTCTGAACAAAGCCAATTTTTCATAGATTTGTATGTAATTATTTAAATAAGGAGTTCATTATGAGAAATCTAAGTATGTTATTTTGTGCGTTAATGGTTCTTAGCCTTTTCTCCTGCAAAAAAGACAAAACTGATCCCAGTACGGATCTTTTTCCATTGAAAACAGGCAATCAAAGGAATTATTAAGAGACTCATAATGACACCCTGCAGGGCACCCATTACAATAAAATTCTGAAGGACACCACTATGTGGAATCAAACCTGGTCGGTGATGACTTATGACGGAATAAGCAATATGTTTGTCAGGTCAAGCCCTATAGGGATTTTGGATTGCCTCCCTGGATTCTGGTGGCACCTATCAACCCGTTCTTTTTTACAAACCGTTACTGAGCTCACTTCTTTTAATCTGAACTGATATGTCATTAAGTTTCTTCCCCAGAGCCATCAAATTCTTTGACCTGTTTAAACGGCAAAACGAGATGCTGGTCAGCAGTATCACCCTATTGAATGAGATTATTCAGGATTACTCGGATGCGGGGGAAAAAGGCAGAAAAATCATCCTCACCGAAATAACAGGGAATGAGATTTCCAGGGAGATCTCACGGGAGTTAGCCCTCACTTTCATTACGCCACTTGACCGTGAAGACATTTATGGGATCAATATTGCCCAGGAAAACGTTCTGAATGCCATTAAAGAGATCTCCAGTCGCATTGGCTTATATAATCTGGGTTGCATCAAGCCCGGGGCTAAAGAGCTGATATTAAAACTTAAATCGATGATCGAGCAAACCGCCATCATGATGGAACTCCTAAGCAATCGGAAGGAGGTAAAGGAGCATGCCCGTATCATCCAGGATATAAAAAAGGAATCTGATGTCTTTTTCCTGGTTTCCCTGGGTGAGATTTTCGAAGGAGAGAATGAACCTGGCTTCAGCATGATGGATACCTTAAAATGGTCACACCTTTATGACAAAATAGATGTGGCTGTTTCCAATACTGAATTTTTGGCGAACCTGATTGAAGGAATATCCCTGAAAAATGCTTGAGATCCCGCTTTTACTCATTGCGATCCTTATTATCGCGCTGGTATTCGATTATACCAATGGGGTGCATGACAGTGCTAATGCTATTGCTACTGTAGTCTCTACCAAGGTATTATCTCCGAAACAGGCTGTATTAATGGCCGCTGCCTTAAACCTGGCAGGCGCTTTTATCGGCACCCATGTCGCTGCTACCGTTGGCAAGGGGATCGTTAATACAGAGATGATTTCCGGTTGCCAAACCCTGATATTAGCAGCCCTGTTAGCCGCTATTAGCTGGAACCTCCTCACCTGGTACTGGGGCTTACCCTCTTCCTCCTCCCATGCCCTGATCGGCGGCCTTATGGGTGCTGCTATCATGTATAAGGGATGGGACACCTTGAATTACACATCTATCTTGTGGAAAGTAATCATGCCTTTGTTTCTTTCGCCGGTGGCAGGCTTCATTGGCGGATATATACTGATGCTTTGTGTGGCCTGGCTGACATACAAGCACAAGCCCGCCCGTACCAATAAAGCTTTTAAAAAGCTTACCATTATTTCAGGCGGATTTATGGCCCTGAGCCATGGGAGTAATGATGCCCAGAAAACCATGGGTATTATCACATTGGCCTTGTTTATCTTTCATCAGATACCCACTGTAGATGTGCCAATATGGGTAAAGCTTTGCTGTGCCCTGGCCATGATGGTAGGCACCATGAGCGGGGGATGGAAGATCATTAAAACGATGGGCAATAAAATATTCAAAATGGAACCGGTTCATGGGTTCTCTGCTCAAACTTCGGCCACTTTTGTGATCTCGACGGCTTCCATGTTTGGAGCACCAATCAGCACTACCCAGGTGATTTCCACTTCAATCCTTGGCGTTGGGGCTTCGAAAAGATTCTCCGCTGTAAAATGGGATGTCGCAGCCAATATGGTCGTGGCCTGGGTGTTCACGATTCCGGTTTCTGCAATCATCGGTGCCGGAATTTTTTACCTGATCAACCTCTTATAACAGGCACAAACTTTCTTAAGTTCAGTTATTCAATCACATGATCCGCACGATCCAGTAATTCCTGCGGAATTAGCCAATGCTGTGCTTCAGAGGCTTTTTTATTGACAATCAAATTATATGCTTCAATCGGGATGATCTTGTTTTTCTCTGGTGGGCGCTTTTTCAGGATCTCCACAACGAGAAGACCGCTCATTTCACCCCATTTCCTATAATCAACGCCAAACCCCATCGCCGCACCTTTACTTGTTTGCATAGGATCCGTAACAAAAAGCGGTTTTTGCGCTTTTTCTGCAATCCTGGCCAGGGCATTCAATCCGAGGTAAACAGTGTTATCGGCAGTAACAACAAAAGCATCGACATTCCTGGTGTTAAGATACTCCCCAGCCATAATAATGTCGTTGGATGTGTTTACTGTTGTTCTGATGACCTCAATTCCCCTGGATGTCAGCTCTTCTGTAAGCACTCGGGCAGAATAGACAGCATTGGGTTCAGAATTATTGAAAGGAAGCCCCATTTTCTTTAAGCCCGGTAAAGCCAACTGAAAAATGTCGGCGATTTCTTTCGTTTTGTAGGGGTCATAAACGCCATAAAGGTTTAAAGGGATTCTCTTAAACTCAAGTTGTTCAGGGCCAGTAGCCACGGTAAACACTACAGGAATGTTTTTTACCATCTGAGCCGCAGACACCATGCATGGTGTGCTGTTGGTCACGATTAAATCAACCTGCTGACTAATAAATGACTGCAGAATCGTTGGAATCATGGACAAGTCGCCCTGGGCATTGCGATCGAGAATGGTGATGTTCTTTCCGTCAACAAAGCCAGAGTCCCGGAGTACCCTGAACAAGGATGCTTTTGCAGTGTCTAAAACAGGATCAGGGCTAATCTGAATATAACCAATCACTATACTATTTCTTTTCGGCTGGCATGAAGCAAAAAGACAAATGACAATAAGGACAATAAACAGGCTACTTAAGGTGGCTACTTTCTTCATCAATCCGGCGATCCGTAAGCCTAATGTTTTTGTTTTCATTCTTCTTTCAATTTAGTATTAAATATGCTTCAATGTTTTTTACCACAATAGGCACATAGGACACATAGTATTATATTATTTATATGTGTTTTTATTCCTATTGTGTTCTATGTGCCTATTGTGGTTATTGTGGTTATTGTGGTTAATATTCTATTTAAATATCGGCTCATAGTCCTCCTCTGGTTCATCGGTTTTGGGCCGGGTATCTTTTGAGAGATAAGAATATATGACCGGGACCACATAGAGTGAAAAGAAGGTTGCAAAGATCATCCCGCCGACCACAGCCACCCCGAGTGACCTGCGACTTCCGGAGGAAGATCCCAGTGAGAGCGCAATCGGAAGGATTCCAAAGACTGTGGCAAAAGCTGTCATCAGGATCGGTCTTAAACGAGTAACCGCGGCTTTGGCAATGGCTTCACTTTTGCTCTCGCCTTGCTTTTTGCGCTGGTTGGCAAATTCCACGATAAGGATACCGTTTTTGGTAACCAGTCCAATCAACATGATCATCCCGATCTCACTAAAGATGTTCAGGGTCTGGTTGAAATACCAAAGGGAGAGCATAGCGCCAAACAAAGCCAGGGGCACGGTAACCAGGATGACGAGCGGGTCAATGAAACTATCAAACTGGGCTGAAAGCACCAGGTAAATGATCACGATCGCGAGGAAAAAGACGATCATCAGGCTGGAAGAACTCTCAGCATAGTCGCGTGATTGCCCTGCGAGCGCAGTTCTGAATACTGGTGTCAGCACTTTATCAGCAACTTTCTTCATCTCGGCAATGCCATCTCCCAGGGTATATCCCGGGGCAACGCCTCCTGAGATCGTCGCGGAGAAATAACGATCGAAAGAGAAGATGGTAGCCGGGCTTACATTCTCCTCCCAGCGAACGAGGTTCGACAAGGCGACAGACTTTCCTTCAGCATTCTTCACATAAATGCTGCTGATAGCCTCCGGGCTACTGCGGTGTTGCCTGTCGACCTGCCCAATGATCTCGTATTGTTTGCCATTCATAATGAAATACGCATAACGTTGCCCACTTAGCGCAAACTGCAAGGCTTTCCCGATGTCCTGCACAGAAATCCCAAACTGGGCGGCTCTTTCCCTGTCGATGATAATACGAAGCTCTGGCTTGTTGACTTTCAGGTTGGCATCTACAAAACGCAAGATCTTGCTTTTGCGGGCCTCAGTGAGATAAAGCGGGAGGATACGTTTCAGGGAGTCAAAGCTCTGGGATTGGATGACGAACTGTAAAGGCTGTCCGGCAAAGCGACTGCCAATAGTAGGTGGTTGAAAGGGATAAATTCCGATGCCACTAATGCCTGTGATGTCCCTGGTGAGCTTCTGATAGATCTGATCCTGGCTTCGCCTGCGTTTGGTCGGCTCACTGAGGTAGATTAAGTGCATCCCTTTGTTTGGCGGATCAATGCTGCCGATACTCGGGGCAATCAACGACAGATTCCGTGTCGCTTCAGGGATTGAATCCTCCACATACTTACTTAGCGCATCCATATATTGCTCCATGAACTCATAAGTAGAACCTTCCGGGGCCAGCGCATTGATCCTGATGTTGGAGCGGTCTTCCAGCGGTGATAACTCAGAATGAAGGCCTTTGTATAAAACGATGATACACAAGAGCAAAAACACCAATGACGGCCATATCAGCCATCGTTGTTTCATCAGAGCGGTAAGCGAATAACGGTAATTCCGGTTGAGATCGAGGAAAAAAGGCTGGGTTTTCCGGTACAACCAGTTGAAGTTCAGGTGATGCTGGTTAACCAGCAAACGGGAACCCATCATGGGCGAAAGGCTTAAGGCGACGAAAGCCGACACCATCACGGATCCTGCCACCACGATGACGAACTCTCTAAACAGTCTGCCTGTCAGGCCCTGCAGAAACATAACCGGCAGGAAAACCACGGCCAGCGTGATCGTCGTAGAGATGATGGCAGTATAGATCTCACTGCTGCCTTCGAGGGCAGCGCGCCTGGGGCGGAAGCCGGAGTCGACCTTTGAGTAGACAACTTCCAGCACGACGATGGCGTCGTCGCAGACCAAACCGATAGAAAGCACAAGCCCCATGAGGGTCAGCACGTTGATGGAAAGGTTGAAGATCCACATGATAAAAAATGTGGCGATGATCGAGATCGGGATGGCGATAACCGGGATAATCGTCGAACGCCAGTCGCGAAGAAACAAAAAGATGATGAGAACCACGAGGATGAATGCCAGCAACAAAGTCTCCTTAACTTCTTTGATGGAGTTCCGCTCAAAAACAGTGAAGTCGAATCCCAGCTTGATGTCATATCCTTTGGGCACTTCTTGTTTGATCAGGGCCATCCTTTTGTAGAATTCATCGGTGATGGCGATATTGTTGGCACCCGGTTGCGGAACGACTCCAATGGCGATGGCAGGGTGCAACTGCTCTTTAAAGATCGTGCGTTCATTCTGGGCGCCCAATTCGGCATTGCCGATGTCGCGAAAACGAACGATCTGCCCATCCGTCGATTTGACAATCAGGTCATTAAAAGACTCCTGACTTGAAAGGAGCCCGAGAGTACGGATGCTC
Organism: Bacteroidota bacterium; assembly: GCA_037132075.1. Lineage (GTDB taxonomy): Bacteria > Bacteroidota > Bacteroidia > Bacteroidales > CAIXZF01 > JBAXPV01. The sequence goes on along the minus strand of JBAXPV010000007.1, from coordinate 73,470 downwards.
AACTCGGTATTGGCGCCTTCGATTCTCCCGGAAGGCAGTTCCTGGTTTTGCAGGTCGACAGCCTGTTTCAGCTCAGCCGGCGTAATGCCCCTGGTATGAAGCTTGTCGGGATCAGCCCAGAGACGCATGGCATATTTCTTCTCCCCAAACAATTTAATCCCTGCGATACCAGGAATTGTCTGGAGGCGGTCTTTGACATAACGATCCACCACATCGCTCACTTCGAGGATACTGTGTTCCTGGCTTTGTATGATGAGGAAGATGATCGGGTTTACGTTGGCATCGAGTTTTTCGACGATGGGCGGGTCGACATCTTTGGGAAGATACCTTGCGGCGCGGGAGACCCGGTCGCGGACGTCATTGGCGGCGCGTTCAAGGTCTTCCCCGAGCTTAAATTCCACGGAAATCATACTGGTTTGTTCTGCAGAGGTCGAGGAAATCACCCGAATCCCTTCGATCCCGCTAAGTTCCTGCTCCAGGGGTTCCGTGATCTGGGCTTTGATGACTTCTGCATTTGCCCCGATATAGGTGGTGGTGATGTTGACGACAGGCGGATCCATCTCGGGATATTCCCTGTCGGGCAGCACAGAAAAGCCTACGATGCCGGCGATGATCAGCAAAATCGAAAACACTATAGGTAATACGGGTCTTTCGATACAGACGGAGGAGAGGCTCATCTTACCAGCTTTTTGAGATATGAATGTTGGCGTCGGGCCTGACTTTCATTAAACCTGTCAGCATGATCTGATCCCCGATCTTGATCCCATTGATGACCGCGACCATCTTATCAGAGCGGAATCCTGCGGTGATCGGTTTCAGCCTGGCTTTACCCTGGTCGATCACATAAACTTTATAGCCTGCCGGAGTAGGGATCAGCGCTTGTGTGGGGATATAAATGCCCGGGACAGCAGAATGTGTCTCAATGAAGACAGTCACTGCGGTGCCAGCCATCAGGCCGGGGTCAGGATGCTGAACGAGGGCAAGGACGCGTAGATCACCAGTATTTGTAGTGACAGAAGGATCGACCGCCTCGATGATGGCAGTCTGATTGCGGGCGATGCCTTCGCGGCGAAACTCGAGATGATCTCCTTTTTTTATGGCATTGGCCTGATTTTCGGGCACGGTAAAAATAAGCTTCAGACAACTCAGATCTTCCACGATAGTGAGCACCGCTCCAGGAATTACATAAGCGCCCAGGCTTACATTCCTGATTCCCACTTTCCCTGAAAACGGAGCCCGTATCTTTGCCTTTTCGATCTGGACTTTCAGGTTTTCTTCAACGGCTTCGAGGACAACGCGATTGTTAACAGATTCATCGGCCACTTGCTGGCTGATCCCGCCTGATTTCAGAACCGCAATGTTTCGTTTTTCTGTTTCCCTGGCGAGCTCGAGTTGGGCCTGGCATTTTTTAAGGTCAGCAATCCACTCGGCATCATCAAGCTGGAAAAGCAAATCGCCGGCTTTCACCACACTACCTTCTTTAAAAAGCACTTTGGTGATACGGCGTGCCATCTCACTAACGACTTCTACCCTCTCATTGGCACGCAGGTTCCCAACGGCTTTGACCGGACAAAGGATTACTGTGTCACGGGCACGATAACATTCGGCTTCTATAGGAGGAGACTGGGCTTGTGCGGTACTTTGTTTTTCGTGTCCAAAATCACGAACAACTTTAATGAGGACAGCAACAAGCAGAACACATGCCAAAACTGCGAGTATAAGATATCTTCTCATAGCATAGGGTCGGATTGGTTGTTGTAAATATAAGGTATAATCCGGAAGGACCGAAAAAGCGAAGTGTAAAATAAGCAGATTACCACCACCTAAGTCCAGCCAATTGGCAGAGATCCATCCTGGAAAGCAGCAAATTGTATTCAAACTGAAGCTGGCTGAGTTGAGCGTCTTTGTAGTTGGTCATGGCCGTGAGAAGATCCAAATTGGTCATGACACCGTATTTGTAGCGGTCTGTGGCCAGATCCATTGCCAGTTGGGCCTGTTTAATTAGGGTATCAGCACTGGCAAGCTTTTTCTGGTTTTTATGGATATCATTTATGGCGTTCAACAGGTCTTTGTTGAGGTTTACTTTTTGCGTCTCCAAAGCCAGCTTAAAGGTATTCTGGTTGATGACAGCCATTTTCTTTTGGTAATACGGACGTGAGGCTGGAAGAATAGGAATTGTGAGGCCCAGTCCAACATAATAATTGAATGCGATGGTATTGATATCGGGCATATATCCATTCTTGTAACCGAGGCCGGCCTGAAGGTTTAGCACGGGCATTCGGCTTCGTTCGGCCGTGAGGATATCCCAGCCGGCTGTCTTGATCCTGTCGTTGGCAATGATCAGCTCAGGATTGTTTCGGTAAGCCTGGGCAACAACAGAATCTGTTGAGATGCTAAAGACATAGGCGTTGAACGTTGTATCATTGAGATAGGTATTTCCGGAAACTCCGGTAAGCATCCCCAGCACATTGTATTGTTTGTCGAGCTGGGCTTGTAATTCAGTATGGAAATTCTCTGCATTGGTGTATTTTACCTGGGTAGAAACAAGGTCGTAATTCAAAGCATCTCCGTTTTTAACACGAACGCCGATTTGGTCCAGTGTCGTCCTTAACAGTCGGATCTGGTCTTCCTGCACAAAAATGCTTTTGTTCAGAAAGATGATGGCATAATAGAGCTGCGCTACCTGGTAAGCCAATTTAATTTTATAACCCTCCAGGTTGTCTTGAGTCGTCTCCAATTCGCTTTTTGCTTTATTGAGCATTGCGGGCACGCGAAGGTCGACGATAGGCTGCGCCAGGTTGATGCCTGCATTGTAATTGTCGATGGGTTGAAAATGAATTTCTTTGGTCCCGCCGGATCCATCCGGGAATGTGATTGCAGGGGTGGGATACATCATGCGGTAGGACAGATCCCCATTAAGGACAGGGAGATACGCAGTTTTTCCCAGGCTGACCCTTACCACATTCAGCTTGATCATTTCATTAAGCTCGGCAACTCTCGGATATTTCTGGAAAGACTGGTCTACCAATAGCTTCAGTACTTTTGGTGTCTCAAACTGTTGGGCTGACGCAATGTTAATAAACAGGATGGGCAGGATCGACAGGAATCTTTTTTTTATACTATTTAGCATATGCATATATTTATTAAAACCCTATAATACGGAAATTAAAGGAGTATCAAAGGAAGTTTTCGGAGTATTTCGTTTTTCACTTATCACTTTTCGTTTTTCACTTATCAGACTTCCTCTGCAAACTCCGCAATTTCTTTTTTCATTTTCCGCTTATGTGTCAGGAAAATTAGTGGAAATGCGACGAGAATGAATAATGTGGAATACAAAAAAGCGTCAAGGTAACTCAACAAATAAGTCTGTTTCATTACCGTAAGCTCTATAATCTGGTATGTTTGTTTTTGAAGGTTGGCTGTGATCGGAAGTTTGGACTGTAGGCCCTGGTAAATCTGGTTGTAGCGTTCAGCAAACTGTGCGCTGCCACTGTAAATGTTGCTGATCATGTCGACACGGTGAATGGCTGCCCTGTGTGCGATATAGTTGTTGATGATCGCAATCCCGAATGAACCGCCAAGCTGTCTCATCATGTTGTTGAGTGCGACACCCTGGGGGATGTCTCGTGGCTGCAATCCGGAAACGGCCATCGCATTCAAGGGCACAAACAAACAGGCCAGGCCTGCTCCCCTGATCATCAGGGGTAATGCAAAAAAGCTGGAAGTGACATTCTGATCTGCCTGTGACATCAGGAGGCCAAAGCCCATGAGAAAAATAAACCCAAGGACGACAAACACCTGGGGCTTAACGCCATTGGATAACATTCGCCCGATAAAAGGCATCATAAACAGCGATAGAATTGATGCAGGCAAGAGTGTGATTCCTGTTTCATAGGCGGTATAGCCCAAGACCCTTTGCAACATCAGCGGGAAGACAAACACTGAAGTAAAGAGGATAAAGCCCACGATAAAAGTCAGCAAAGTGGTGATTGTCAGGTCCCAGTCTTTTAGGATCCGGAGGTTGACCACGGGTTCTTTTTGCTGCAATTCCCACCATACGAAGGTGATCAGCCCGACAACAGAAACAATGGTAAGTCCGATAATCAGGCGTGAGTCGTACCAGTCTTCGGCTTCACCCCTTTCCAGAACATATTGCAGGGCCGCGATGCCGATGGTAAGCAAGAGAATTCCGGACCAGTCTATCTTAGGTTTGGCCGGAGGTATGTATCCTTCGGGAATAAAGCGGAAAGCCAGGATACTGGCAATGATTCCGAAAGGGACATTGATGAAGAAAATCAGCGGCCAGGCATAACTGTCAATGATGATACCGCCCACGGTAGGACCGAGTGTTGGCCCCAGCACGACACCCATTCCAAATAAGGCTGCGGCCATTCCCCTTTGTTTCCCGGGAAATGTCTCGAAAAGTATCGCCTGGGAGGTCGACAACAAACCGCCACCACCCAATCCCTGAACAAACCGCCATAAAACGATTTCCCACAAAGAAGTTGAGGTACCGCAAAGAACCGATGCCACAGTAAAGATGACAATCGACGCCAAATAATATTTTCGTCTGCCAAAATAGGCAGCCAGAAAACCGGTCATCGGGATGATGATCACGTTGGCGATGGCATAAGAAGTGATCACCCAGGCAATGTCTTCGATAGAAGCACCCAGGTTACCGGCCATCTGGTTCAAGGCTACATTTACGATAGACGTATCAATCAGCTCCATGATAGCAGCTGAGATCGTGGTAATCGCGATGATTGCCTTTGCAGTCTTACTGAGTTGTCCCATTCTGTTTTTTACATCGGAACAGAGACAACGACACTCATTCCTGCGCGAAGGACATCCTTAAATTTCTGTTCATCAATTATTTCGATCCGAACCGGGACACGCTGGGTGACTTTCACAAAATTCCCTGTGGCATTATCAGGAGGAAGGAGCGAAAACTTAGCCCCTGTTGCATCCGATAGAGAAACTATTTTGCCTTGTACATCAAGTTTCGGGTAGCCATCAATTTTAAGTTGAACGATTTGCCCGACATGGATGTTTTTCAGCTGACTCTCTTTAAAGTTCGCGACTACCCACTGGCTGTGCGTATTCACAATCGTAAAAAGCGGAGATCCGGCCTGAATAAACTGTCCCTCATCGATATATCTCTTTCCAAGCTTCCCGTCAGCCATCGCATAAACTTTGCAGTAAGAAAGCTTTAAACATTGCTGATCGATACGGGCTTTTTTTATGTCGGCCTGTGATTCTGCTTTTTTTATCTGGGCGCGAAGTATTTCAAGGCGGGTTTCGGCCACCCTGACATCCATCTGGCTGGCATCCAATTGCTTGGCATTGATATCCAGGTTCGACTGACTGTCGTCCAGTTGTTTTTTGGTGATGGCATTGCCTTTGAAAAGATTTTTATCTCTTTCCAGGTCATTGGAAGCTTTGAGTTGGCGTAACTTATTGACTTCCAGGTTGCCTTTTGCAAAAGCCACGGAAGCTTCCGAGTTCACCAACATAGCCTTGGCGTTGTCGATGTCGGAAACAGCCTGATTGAAATCGGCACGCATCTCTTCGAGCTGAAGGACGAGTTCGCTGGAGTCGACCACCATCAGCAGTTGGCCTTGCTTTACGATAGCATAGTCGTCGGCATAGATCTTATCCACAAATCCCGGGACTCTTGACAGGATTGGGATAAGACGCATCTCAACCTGTGCATTATCCGTTTCCTCATGATGAATGGCATACCATACTTGCTTGCCAATTATTATCAAGCCAATGACAACAACGACACCAATAATAATACGGGGAATTATCTTTTTTGCTGATTTTGGCTCAGCAGAAGCTTCAGTTACCATATTGTATTTTTTTTTGCAAATGTAACCTATTGCTTTACAAATAATAAGCCAAAATTATGGTTTCCCTTTAAAACCTATTAAAGCATGTAAATAAGTCTAATTCCCTGATTTCAGTAATGTTGAAATTTTCTTTACCTCCACATCAGTTAAACCAGCCTTTACCTTCATATGAGCCGTGATGATATCCCATTGATCGTCGCTGTAGGCAGCGGGTGAAGGGGTATTATGACAACGGGCACAATTCTCGCCCCAGAGCTGGGCACCCGACTTATCCAGGATTGCCTGCGGAGTCTTACAACTATTTACCAGTGTGATGGTTAAGATTCCCATGCTGACAAAGAAAAATATGATTTTAAATTTTTTCATGACTTTTGGATTAATTGTAAGACTAAAATCTGTAGATGACCTGAGCGAGGAATGTGTTGGTCATATTACTTTGCTGCTGGTAAGTGAGTTTCAGGACACAATCCCAGGCAAGCCAGTAATTCAGGCCGACAGCGGTTTGTGTAAGATTTTTCCCTCCCCAGGGAGCATCTTTTGGGACGCTGAATTCAGAATAACGAAAAGCGGGTTCCAGGCTACTGAGAAACTTATTTTGCGAATTGGGACGGACACTCACCTGGAAATAATAGCAAGAGCTCTTATTATCAAAGGTATAGGGAGAGGCATCAGGAAGTGGATAATAGGCTTTGTCAACCATCATATTTTTGTATTCAAAATTGAGTCGTAATGTACTTCTGATCGGGTTGATCACTGAGAAATAATTGGCATCGAAGGCATACCAGGTAGCGCCTACATTTTCCCACTGAGTATGAGGATCACCAGTTTTAGCATTTCTCATAAATGAAACCCCAATTTCAACACTTGAGTTTGAGAATGGTAGAAAACCAACTCTCCCCCCGATGGCTTTGCCTTTGTTGTTGTCGAGGTAGGCTTCATAGTCGAATTGCCCGGCCATGGCAGGGTCTGAACCGTTGGCACCGGTGATCAGGGCCGGGCCGTTTGAGAGATAAAAGTCATAATTTATCTTCGACCAGCCAAGCTGGAAGCCTCCGACGATTCCTAAGCCATTTTCAAGCATGGGTCCGATGCCGCCGTCTCCGAATCCTACCGGATCAGTAGGAAAACGGTTGATATAACCTTCACCGATCATCCCTCTGTAATGGCCGAATTTTGGAAGAAACCGACCGGCATACAAGTTAAGATTTGGTGCCAGTTCATAAAATAAATGTACTTGTTCAAGGCCGAAATCAGCAATGCCATCACGTGTCTCAATTTCTATTTCAGAAACAAGAAATAATTTCTCACTCAAACGGATCAAAGGCGAGAGATGAAATTTCATATTCCGGAAGTTACTTTGGCTGCTGTCTGAAATAAAGGTCGCTTCAGCACCTCCGACAATGATCATTTTTTTTGTTCCCCAAGTGGGGTTGTTCGCTTGAGCCGACGTTGAATCCTGTGCAAAACATGGGGTCGCTGCCCATGAAAGTAAAACAAAAACAATTGGGAGTAATGATTTTTTCATGACGCTGGGATTAATGTTTGTTATACAATTTATCTAACTCTCTCACATAATCTACGAGCTGCCACCGCTGGGTCTCGGAAAGGGCGGCTTTAAATGTGGGCATGGGCGCTTTGCCATTACTGATTTTCCAAAAAAGTGCACCATCTGTAAGTTTTTGAGCTTTTGGCAGGAGCAGATTCCCTGGCCTGGGGTTCAGGTTGATTCCCACAACACCATCACCGACTCCTTTATTCCCATGGCAAATAACACATTGCTTGGAGAAAAGCATACCACCCGCCTTGGCCGCTTCTGCATTGCCGGCCAAAGGATTCAAAACCGCATCAGCACTGGCAGGAGCGGTCCAGGGAACATTCTGCTGCATCGAAACAAACAACATAAAACCTACAAGAAGGATTAAGATTTTCATGGATAATGTATTTAGGTAAGTAATTGCGACTTTAATACAAAAACAATGCCATATATCTATTTATCTAGATGCGTTTATAACTATAAAATTGAATTTATAGATTCTGTACTCAAACTGAAAATAAAAATTGCGTTGCATAAAAATATTTTTTATATTTAAAGGCTGAAAACAAATCGATTACGGTACGCGACTACCTGAATATCATAAAAAACAAAAATAAATCCTTTTAAAATTTGTTTAACCAATTTATTATTCTATAAATTTGGCCCCAGAATCCCTGATTATTAATCTTTTAAATTCACACAAAAATGAAACAATTTACCAAGTACAGCCTGGCAATTCTTGCGCTTACGGCTGTAGTCTTTATGACCTCGTGTAAGAAGAAAGACTCTAACAACGCTGTCATTTCAAGTTTTTCCTATACTGCTGATGCGACTGACTTTCTGAAGATTCATTTTACCAATGAGTCACAGAATTATTCAAGTCTTTCATGGAATTTCGGCGATGCTTCCGCAGCTTCAACTGAAGTTAATCCTGTTCACGCTTATCCAGCTGCCGGAGTTTACACTGTCGTTCTCACTGCTACCGGTGGTGGCGGAACTGATTCATATTCAGTTAGCATCACCGTTTCTGATCCAAACCAGGAGCTCACCAAGCTGGCTGGCTCTGTTTCTAAAACATGGAAACTCTTACGTGTTACTTCAACAGGTCGTTATCCACTGGAAGTGGGTCCGATTGACCACTCAACCATTTGGTGGGCTATGGGATTGGGCAACAATGAAATTGCCAATCGTCCTTGTATGTTAAACGATGAGTGGACATTTGGTCGCGATGGTTCTTTGAAATATGACCCAAAAGGTGACTATTGGGCAGAAGGTGGTGTATTCACCCCTGACAATATTTGTGCTGCTACCACAACCATGGTTGGACCAAACGGCGAAGACCTTAGCGCATGGGGTGGTGGAAACTTTACCTATGTATATACGGCTGGAGCAGTTCCTACCCTTAAATCTGTTGGTATGGGCTCTTTCATCGGCTTCTTCAAATTAGGCAACGATGCTGAGACTAAAGTTCCGCTGGCTTCTGTTACTTATAATATCGTAAAACTTACCGACGGTGCCGTTGACACCCTGGTTATCGAAGGCAACTATCATTCAGCTGACCCAACTTTTGCCGGTGGTTACTGGAGATTTACCCTCATGCATTATGACAATGCTGCAGATGAGCCACCAATTCCCGGACCATCACCAACAGCAAGTTTCACTTATGCACAAAACGGCATGGCAATTACCTTCACAAATACCTCAGTTAATGGTGTTACTTATGCATGGGATTTTGGCGATGGCCAGACTTCAACTTCACAAAACCCGGTTCATACCTATGCTGCTGAAGGAATCTATACCATTAGCATGACTGCTACGAATCCAAACGGAAGCGCTACCGCTTCGACTGTTATTTTCCTTTCCAATACCGTTTTAACAGAAGCTATGTTACAAGGAGCTGCCTGGAAAGTTCGTGCTGAAGAGAAATGTGTCTTTGTAGGTTCAGGACTCGGAAAGAGTGACTGGTGGAGTCTCCCTAAGAGTAACCTGATCAGTGGTACCGGTGCTGATGACTGGACCTGTATGCCCGATGACCAATTTACCTTCGCAGCTGGTGGTGTATTTACCTATGCTACTATGGGCACTGCCCGTAACGATGGTTATATGGGTGCGCCTAACGGATGCTGGGACGACGCCGCAATCGCAGCCAGTGGCAATGGTGCCATGTTTGGAAGCGGTACCCATTCGTATGTGTTCACGCCTGCTGCAGGCGGCACAAATCCAATCATAACCCTGACCAATGGTGCTGGTAAAGCTGCTTTCCTTGGATTCTACAAAGGATATTATGGTGGAGAAAACACTGCCGGTGCAAACCCACCCAATGGAGGAAATCCAACCAACAAATATGAAGTTATTGCGTATGCCAACTCAGGCACACATCAGTACCTTCTTGTTTCTGTTGACATCTCTGCAGGGCATGACGGAAGCGCTGCCTGGTCAGTGATTCTGGAACGTTAGAATTTTTTTTTAATTTGTCTGGTAAAAATCAAGAGTGAGCAATCTGTCTCACTCTTGATTTTATCATGATGCAACACAGGTATTATGAGAGTATTTGTTATTGTATTCCTTATCCTGATGTCTACAAGCATCAAGGCTCAACAACAAGAGCAGCTTATCTGGTCCGATGAATTCGATGGAACCGGATCTCCTAACTCCCTTAACTGGGGTTTTGACCTTGGAGCCGGAGGCTGGGGTAACAACGAAATTCAAACCTATACCAGCGTTGCGTATAACGTACGCCAGGAGAGTGGGAATCTTGTCATTGAAGCGCATAAAGTAGGGAATGCCTGGACTTCTGCCAGGCTCATCTCCCACAACAAATTCAATTTTACTTATGGAAAGATAGAATACAGAGCTAAAATCCCGGCTGGAATCGGCACCTGGCCTGCACTTTGGATGCTCGGAGAATCCCTGTTCACCGGTGCCGGATGGCCTGGATGCGGAGAAGTCGATGTGATGGAACATGTAGGAAAACACCAGGGATATATCCACAGCTCTATCCATACCACCTCCAGTAGTGGGAATACCATCAACACCAGCAATACCTTTATCTATAACGCAACGACTCAATTTCACGTTTATGCAGCCAACTGGACTGCTGAAAAAATTGAATTCAGCATCGACGGGAACATCTTTTACACCTATAACCCTCCTGTTAAAAACAACGCCACCTGGCCTTTTTACAATCCCTGTTTTATCATCATGAATGTCGCCATGGGTGGCAACTGGGGCAGCGACCCACAGTATGAAACCAATGGTTTAAAAAATGGAATAGATCCTGCACTCAGCGTAGCTCGTATGGAAATTGACTATGTAAGAGTTTATGCACCCTCTTCTGCCATCGAAGAATTTCCTTCGAACGATGGGAAGACCCTATCATTTATGCCTAACCCCAGCAATGGTAAAATACAGATCAAGATCCCCGCTGGAAAAAAGATTCAAGGAACAATTTACAACCTAACTGGAGCTGATGTGTTTCATTTTCAAGCAAGTAATGACATAAATACGTTTGATGTCAGTTCCTTGCCCAAAGGAATGTACTTCATTACACTGTCAGCAGGCTCAAGCACCCAAACCCATAAATTAATTCTTCAATAATATCTAACCCCTTTAAATATGATTAGAACCTTTACCCTGCTTTTTCTACTCGTTTTGTCATTATCCGGATTCGCCCAAAACCGTGCTATCACAGGTAAAGTGACGGATGCAAGCGGGATCACTATTCCAGGAGTTACGGTACAGTTACTTGAGACAAGTAAAGGGACGACGACCGACATCGACGGGCAGTATAAAATTAGCGCCGACAAAGGTGTTCTGAAATTCAGCTTTATCGGTTTTATGTCACAGGAAATAAAGATAGAAAACCAGACCATAATCAACGTAGTGCTTCAGGAGAAAGTCAACCTCCTCAATGAAGTTGTTGTAATCGGTTATGGAACACAAGTCAAGAAAGACCTGACCACTGCTGTTTCAACAGTCAGTGAAAAAGATATTCAGTCACGACCTATTTCTACGGCATCGCAGGCTCTGCAAGGGAAAGCAGCAGGTGTACAAGTAGTTCAGCCTTCCGGGAAACCTGGTGGTGACATCTCAGTCCATGTCCGCGGAACAACCTCGGTACTTGCCGGCAATGAGCCACTCTATGTGGTTGATGGCGTCCCGACAACAGATATCCGTGGACTAAATCCTTCGGATATTGCCTCCATGAGTGTTCTTAAAGATGCTTCCTCCGCTGCGATCTATGGAGCCAGGGCTGCCAATGGCGTCGTGACCATCACCACATATCGTGGAAAAGAAAATACACCTGTCATTAAATTTAATACCTATTTCGGTTTTTCCTGGCTTCGTAAACCGATAGATGTGCTCAATACCAAACAATACCGCGCACTGATCAATGAAATTGCGCCAGGGACGCTTGATCCATCCTGGACAGACTATACCAACTGGGGGAACAAAGTCTTCGGGACAGGTAACAACCAAAGTTACCAGCTCTCAGCCTCCGGTGGTAATGAGAAAAACCGATTTTTCGCCTCAATGGGTATCCTAAATGACGTTGGTATGGTGAAACCCGCTGAATTCAAGCGTTATTCATTCAGGGTGAACCTGGATAATGAACTCAGACCCTGGTTGAAACTTGGAAGTAGTTTCAATATCCTTTATTCCAAGACCAAAGACACCCAGGACAATGCCAGTTCGGGACGAGGCGGAGTTATCATGAGTACACTGAATACACCTCCTTTTCTTCATGTCTACAAGCAAGACGGCAGTGGGCAGTATGACCCTAACCCCTTCCAGAATTCCTGGGAGAACCCTATTGCTTATATGGAAGGACCCAGCCAGAAAGCCATGGACTTCCGCTTCTTCGGGACTTTAAATGCTACTGCTGAGATTACGAAAGAACTCAACTTCAAGACCAATTTTGGTCTGGATATGAACACCCACCAATGGGATTATTACCTCGACTCATGGAAGACCAATTATGGCCGTAACATGAATGGTGTTGGCAGGGCCGACAAATACAACAACATGACCTGGCTTTGGGAGAACACCCTTAACTATTCGCAATCATTTGGCAAACATAAAGTTACTGGCCTTGTTGGGACGAGTATGCAGCATTTTTCAGGCAATGATTCCTATATCAGTGGCAATGACTTCCCTGCTGATGTTTCTGTAACTACCTTAAATGCAGCGAATATCATCAGTGCGTCAACCAATATTCAGGAATGGGCGCTGGCTTCATTCTTTGGACGGGCAACCTATGACTATGAAAGCAAATATTATTTGAGTCTGAGTCTTCGTCGCGATGGCTCCTCCAAGCTGGCGAACCCCTGGGGCACCATGCCTGCTTTTTCCGCAGGATGGAGAATCTCGGGTGAAGATTTCATGAAAGACGTCACCATCATCAATGACCTTAAACTGCGCGGTGGCTGGGGTAAAAACGGTAACCAGGAAGGCATTCCCAATTATGCCAGGTACGGGCTCACCGATTATTACCGGAGAACACCCACCAATCCTTTGTCGGGCCCCTCTTCCGTTCAGACGACTTATGGAAATCCTGACCTGAAATGGGAAACCACAGCACAAACCAATATTGGAATTGACCTGTCGATGTTGAATTCCCGGATCACCCTTAACATTGATGCCTATTACAAATATACAACAGATGAAATATTGAATGTTCAGCTTCCAACTTCCATGCCTATCTCCAGCATACAAACCAATGCCGGTACCATGGAGAACAAAGGACTGGAACTGAACCTGAATACCGTGAACATCGCCAAGAAATTCCGCTGGGATACTGACTTCAACATCTCTTTCAACCGCAATAAGGTGAAAGAGTTAAAGATTTCTGATGTTTATTACTTTGGCAATATTTACAGCAACAACCAGGACGTTTCTATCGTGAAAGCCGGTTTGCCTTTAGGGACTTTTTACGGCTATGTGTCACAAGGCGTTGACCCTGCCACCGGCATGATGAAATATGCCGACCTGAACCACAATGGCATCTTTGATCCGGGCGACCGAACCGTTATTGGTCATGCCCAACCCAAATGCTTCCTGGGTTTCACTAACAACATGAGCTACGGGAAGTTTGACCTTTCATTCTTTTTCCAGGGTAGCTTTGGTAATGACATCTACAACGCAACAAGGGTAGATCTTGAAGGGATGTTCGATTCAAAAAACCAAAGCACAGTGGTGCTCGATCGATGGACCCCAACCAATACACATACTGATATTCCAAAAGCTGTTGGGAATAACAACGTATATAACGTATACAACTCAAGCCGCTTCGTTGAGGATGGTTCTTACCTGAGGCTGAAGTCTATCACCTTCTCCTACAAAATCATCGAAAACAAGAAGAAAATAAAAGGGATTTCAAAGCTCCAGGTTTACATCACAGGCCAGAACCTGCTGACCTTTACCAAATACAAAGGCTTTGACCCTGAAGTGAGCGCCTATGGAAACAACGCTGTTGAAATGGGGATCGATTATGGAACTTATCCTCAGTCGATTAATATTATCGGTGGCTTAAACATTGAATTTTAATATGTTTACTATGAAAAGAGTATATATAATTTCAGCACTTTTGGTATTTGCGGTATCTTTTCAGTCCTGCGAGAAATTTCTGGACCTGAAGCCGGTTTCCCAGGGAATTGCCGTTCAGAATAACAGTTCCGATTCCGTATTGTATAAGACCGCAGATGAAGTTGAAGCAGCATTGGGCGGGGCTTATGGCGATTTCAAAAACGAATATTACCAGCTTGACTATTTTGTAAACGGAGATGGCCAATCCGACGATGCTTATGCTGGTGGTGATAACCCGGCTAACATACAGATTGATGAGTTTAAAATTGATGCAACCAATAAAAATGTGAGCCGCGATTGGGGCTATCTATATTCGACTATTGGCAAAACAAACTCCATCATCAACAATGTATATAATTGTCCGGATCCGATTCTGACCCCTCAGCGTAAAAAGGAGATCGTTGGCGAAGCCTGTTTTATCAGGGCTTTCATGTATTTCCAGATTGTTCAGCTATGGGGAGATGCGCCATTGATGCTCAAGGAAGTTACCTCCATCAGCGCGTCTAACCTTGAACAGATTTATCCGATTTTATTCCCGCCGAGAACTCAGATGGTTATGATATACAGCCAGATTATAAGTGATTTTGACACCGCTGTTGCCAATTCCCCACTTACAGCCGTAAACAAAGGCTATGTTACGAAAGGGGCTGCCAATGCCATGATGGCTAACGTTTATGCCACACAGGAACCACATGATTGGGGAAAAGTGAGAGATTATTGTGCTGCCGTTATCGCAGGGGGATATAATCTTGTCCCGAATTATAATGATTTGTGGGACAATTTGCATGAGAATTCCACAGAAGCCATTTTTGAAATCAACTATTCAGGGGGATCCTCTGATGGCAACTGGGGTGTAAAGATATTCAGGGGGATGGACTGGAAAAAATTCAACCTGCCTTCCAACGACCTGGTTAAAGCTTTTGATGATGAGCATGACACTTTAAGAAAAAACGCTTCCATTGTTTTCGAGGATGTCACAGGACATTGGTCTGATCCCAACTGGCCACAGACTCATTATCCCTTTATCAACAAATACAGGAACTTTGCTGAAGGCAGTGACCAGAACTACATCTTCCTCCGTTTGGCTGACATCCTGCTGTTGAAGGCAGAAGCACTGAACGAACTGGGTGATGTTTCCGGAGCTGCTGCTCTTGTCAACCAGGTAAGGACCAGGGTTTTTCTCCCAAATACTACTGCCACAACGACTGAAAATATGCGCCTGGCCATCGAAAAAGAAAGAAGGCTTGAACTTGCTTTTGAGGCTCACCGCTGGTTTGATCTCAAGCGTAACGGGAGGTTGATTCCGGTCATGACGAATGCCGTTGGGGCAGATGGACTTCCCAAAGGTTATAATGTAACCACAAACCGGCTGGTATGGCCTATTCCGCAATCAGAGCTGGATAAGAATACGAAACTGGTGCAAAATCCGGGTTATTAATCCGGAGATTCCCCATGAAACAAAAAAGACTCAACTTCCAGACTATCTTTTTAATAGGAATTGTATTAAGTCTGCTCAACTGTAGTAAAAACAAAGCAGACCCACAGCCGCAAACTCCTGCTGACAGCGGTAAGGCAAAGGTCTGGCTCACCAAAGGTGATAAATCAGTTTTATTGAGTCGCGGGGCTGATCTCCTGATTCACTCACAGCCAACATCCGGGCTTCCTGTGATCACTATCGATACTGTGATGCATTATCAAACAATTGAGGGTTTTGGTGCTGCATTAACAGGTTCCTCTGCCTATCTAATAAATCGCAAGCTTAGTACAGGTGCCAGACAGACACTTCTGTTAAAATTATTTGATACGGTGAACGGCGCCGGGATTTCCTTTCTCAGGTTAACAATTGGGGCTTCCGATTTCTCACTTTCTGATTTTACTTACGACGACATGCCCGCCGGGCAAACTGATTTTCCACTGGATCACTTTAGCCTGGCACAGGATACCCTTGATGTGATCCCGATTCTGAAAGAGATTGCTCAAATAAGCCCATCAGTGGCTTTACTTGGCTCTCCCTGGAGCCCGCCGGCCTGGATGAAAACCAATGGCAGCCTGAAAGGCGGAGCACTGAAAACAAACTGCTATGCAGTTTATGCATATTATTTTGTCAGATATATTGAGCAAATGAAGGCGCTGGGAATCACTATTTCAGCTATCACACCTCAGAATGAACCTTTGTATTCCACGGCAAACTATCCATGCATGAGTATGGGAGCAACAGAGCAGGCTGATTTCATCAAGATCAGCCTGGGTCCGATATTCAATGCGGCCGGCATTCAAAGTAAAATAATCATTTACGATCATAACTGGGACAATACAGCTTATGCCATCTCAATTCTTAATGATGCTGCTGCAAAAACATATGTCTCTGGATCAGCCTTTCATGCCTATGCCGGTGATGTATTGGCAATGAGTACGGTTCACAATGTTTATCCTGACAAGGGTCTCTATTTCACAGAGATCTCAGGTGGGGCCTGGGCTTCAGACTTTAGTGGCAACCTGATGTGGAACATGAAGAACATCTTTATCGGCACGATGCAGAACTGGTCGAAATGTGCCCTCCTTTGGAACCTGGCACTCGATCAGAATTACGGGCCAACCAACAATGGCTGCAGTAATTGCCGGGGGGTGGTTACCATTAACTCATCCAGTAGCCAGGTTAGTTTTAACGAAGAATATTATTCAATTGCTCATTTCTCAAAATTCGTCAGACCGGGGGCCATTAGAGTAGGATTAAGCCTGCCTGCAGGGCTCACGGAAGTAGGGGCAGTTGCCTTTACCAATCCTGACGGGACCAAAACCATGGTGATTTGTAATTATGGAAGCAATTCCAAAAGTTTCAGCGTATCCCAGGGGAAACACAATTTTGACTACACAATTCCAGCACTTTCTGTAGTTTCCATGGTATGGTAAAAAGAGAAATGAATCCCAATAACCCTCATATTAATATAAATCAAAATTCAGCAACCATGAAAAAACCTTACGCAAGTAATTTCAAGTGTAACAGCATCAGAAGTATGTTCTTGCTTTTGACCCTGATTACCTTACTTGGAACCAGCTCGCTGTTTGCGCAAAAAACTTATGATTATAGCGGGACAGTGTCTGACAAAACAGGGGAAACCTTACCGGGTGTCAGTGTCGTATTTAAAGGCACTACTATTGGAGTTTCAACTGACATACAGGGAAAATTCAAATTGACATCCACAAAATCTGAAGACGTCTTGATATTTTCATTTGTAGGCTATGTGAAACAGGAGGTTTCGGCAAAAGCAGGCGTTCCCCTGAAAATTGTCCTGGAGCCCAGTTCCGTTGTACTGAATGAATTTGTTGTCATTGGCTATGGCGTCCAGAAAAAAAGTGTTGTAACAGGTGCAATTTCGCAGGTTAAGGCCGGCGACCTGGAGCATATGCCCGTACTTCGTATTGAGCAGGCATTACAAGGGAGGACAACAGGTCTGACCATTGCGAATAGTTCAGGTCAGCCGGGCGCTTCCTCAACAGTAAGAGTCCGTGGCACCACAACAATCAACAACAGCAACCCTTTATACGTGGTTGACGGTGTTCCTGTTGATAATGGAGGAATTGACTATTTGAATTCTGATGATATTGAATCCATCGAAGTTCTCAAAGATGCTGCTTCAGCCGCTATTTACGGGACACGTGCTGCCAGCGGTGTAATTATCGTAACCACCAAAAAAGGGAAAAAAGCAGGTACATCAACCGGACCTGGCGGATTTCAGGTGTCATTTAATAGCTATATCGGAACTCAGAAACCAGCAAAAAAACTGGATCTGCTGAATGCCACACAGTATGCAACGTTAAGAAATGAAGCCGCAGTTAATGGCGGAGGTTCAATAATTTTCCAGAACCCGGAATCTTTTGGTAGCGGAACTGACTGGCAAAGCACCATTTTTAACAACAATGCCGGTATTGCAAATTATGAACTGAGTGTAAGTGGGGGAAACGAAAAATCGACCTATTATACTTCTATGGGATATTATAACCAGGAAGGTGTGGTCGCGTCTTCAATTTCAAACTATAAAAGGCTTAACCTGAGGTTTAACTCAACACATAAGTTAAAGGACTGGCTGCGATTTGGAAACAATATCGGTTATTCACACATCAAGAGCCAGGGTTCACTCAATACCAACAGTGAATTTGGCGGACCACTCTCCTCTGCCATCAACCTCGACCCGATCACTCCGGTGATCATTACAGATCCGGCAGTGGCTGATACGTCACCCTATATCGATCATCCTGTAATCAGAGATGAAAATGGCAACCCTTATGCCATATCAAAATACGTAGGACAGGAAATGACCAATCCATTGGCTTACATTAAAACCAGACAAGGAAACTATGGATGGTCTGATGCTCTTATCGGGAACATTTTCGCAGAAATTGAGCCTATCAAAGGTTTGAAATTACGGTCTGACATTGGTTCAAAACTGGCGTTTTACGGAGATGAAAGTTTTACTCCTGTTTCCTGGTTAAATGCTTCGACTTATACAGCCATAAACTCCTATTACCGGGCCAACAACCAGGTCTTGATGTGGAACTGGGAAAATACAGCCGCCTACAATAAAATTGTTGAAAAACATAATTTAACGGTGTTATTAGGGATGAGTGCATTTTATGAACATGCATCCGGAGTAAATGCTGTTTATAAAAATTTACCTGTGACCACATTTGATGAAGCTTCCATGAATTATAGCGTTATTGCTACAGATCGTGTTGGTGGTGGCTGGGAATCAGCAGCTCATAAGGTGGCTTCAACTTTTGCCCGTGTGATTTATAACTATGACGAAAAGTATTTGTTTACAGGGATCGTTCGTCGTGATGGATCCTCTCGCTTCGGCAGCAACAACCAATACGGGATGTTCCCTTCTGCTTCTTTGGGATGGGTAACTTCAAGGGAAGACTTCTGGCCAAGAAACAATGTCGTCACATTTGCCAAGATTCGCGGTTCTTACGGCGTAAACGGCAATGACAATATCGGTGATTTCCGCTACCTGGCTACCGTTGGCGGAGGCAGAAACTACACTTTTGGCCAGGATATCTATACCATTGGGTATAGCCCCAATGCCCCATCCAATCCTGATCTGAAGTGGGAACAAACCAGCCAGTTAAATCTTGGGTTTGAGGCAACATTTTTCGAAAGTCTCACCCTTGTATTCGATTGGTACAATAAAAAAACCACAGGAATGCTCCAGGATGTCGTTTTGCCTGCTTATGTAGGTACTGCAGGGTATCCAACCGGGAATGTTGGCTCCATGTCAAACAAAGGTGTTGAAATTGAACTCGGGTATAAAACCAAACTTGGTGATTTCGATCTTGGTGTCAGCGGTAATGTCTCTTACCTGAAAAATGAAATCACTGACCTGGGTACAGTGGACTATATCACCGGAGCAAGTTTCCAATCAAGCAGTTATGAAATCAGCCGTTTGCAAGTTGGCCATCCCATCGGGTCTTTTTATGGCTTTGAGGTCCTGGACATTTTCCAATCTATGTCGCAGGTACAGCATTATGTTGATAAAAATGGCAACATGATTCAGCCCAATGCCAAACCTGGTGATTTTAAATGGGCTGATTTGAACGGCGATGGTAAAATCGATGCCAATGACCGTACTTTTATTGGAGATCCTACCCCGACATGGTCATTTGGGTTTACTATTAATGCCGCCTGGAAAGGACTTGACCTTGTATTGTTTTGCCAGGGTGTCGCAGGGAATGATGTCTTTAACGGATTACGCCGTCTTGACATGCCTTCTGCAAACTGGACTACGGATGCCCTGGGCCGTTGGCACGGAATTAACACTTCGTCCGATTACCCACGACTGGTCCTCGGCGATCCCAACAAAAACTTCAGTAACCCATCCACTTTCTTTTTAACCGATGGTTCTTACTTAAGGGTTAAAACAATACAGCTTGGATATACCTTGCCAAAAGACCTTATCAAGAAATTTGGCATGCAAAGTCTCCGTATTTATATAAGCACCAATAACCCACTGACTTTCACAAAATACAAGGGATATGACCCGGAAATCGGCGGAAGTAGTTTTGGTATCGACCGTGGCGTTTACCCACAAGCCAAATCGTTTATGGCCGGATTAAGCGTTACTTTTTAAGCCCTAAAAAATGAAAACCATGAAAAAGATAAACATACATTTAGGATTGACACTGATAGCAGTACTGCTGTTAAATTCATGTTCAAAGAGTTTCCTTGAAGTTGACCCGATTGGAACTGCCCTGGAAACAAATTATTATAAAAACCCCCAGGAGGCATTAAATGGCCTGGTTGCCTGCTATGATCCTCTGGGTCTGGCGTTAGGAAAATCCTATGCTCCCAGAGTCGGACTGCTCAACGCTGCCTCTGATGACTGTTTTGCAGGTGGAGGCAGTTCCACTGACAGGATCGAATGGGTGGCCTGGGATAACTATACCATCGATGCTGCCACGGGCCCTCAGATCGATTTATGGGGGAGGAACTACACTGGCATTTACCGTTCCAACCTGCTCCTCACAAAAATCAATGGAGTTCCGGGCTTGAGTGATGAACTTAAAGCACGCTATACCGCAGAGTGTAAGTTCTTGCGGGCATATTTCTATTTTGACCTTGTTCGCTTATTCAAAAATGTTCCCCTGTTTACCAAACCTCTTGAACCCAGTGAATTCTTTACTGCAACCCAGGCCAAACCTGAAGATGTATGGGCCCAGATAGAAAAAGACCTGAACGAGGCAATCACTGATCTTCCGCAATCTGTCATTGTTGACGAAAATGGACGTGCTACAAAAATGGCTGCCAAAGCGCTACTGGGAAAAGTAATCTTAACCCAAAACAACGAAAGCCGTATGCAGGAAGCTGCCGACCTTTTTGAATCAGTAAACACAGCAACGGAATATCATTTGCTTGCAGATTATGGTATGGTCTTCCGAGCCGACAATAAATTCAATGCTGAATCAATTTTTGAGGTCGTACATACTGCCCAGGGATTGAACGGATGGGAACTATGGCCTAATGTCGAAGGTAATATTTACACCCAAATGTGTGGCCCACGGGCTTATACTGGCATTACCTATGTAGCAGGCTGGGGATTTACACCCGTAACAATGGATCTTGTTAATTTGATGAAAAATGACCCGAGATACAAATACACTATCGTTAATGTGGATAGTCTGAAAACTGCAGGCGTTGCCAACTATGAAAAAGGCTTCCAGAATACCGGTTATTTCGTCGCCAAGTTTGCACCGCTTCAGGAGTTCTATTCTTCCATTGGAGGCGACCCGATGTTAAACTACCCCAACAATGATATAGAAATCCGCCTTGCTGACACCTACTTGCTGGAATCAGAGGCTTTGGTTCGTGCCGGTGGAGATATTACCAAAGCACAGTACTACCTCGATCAGGTTCGTGCCCGTGTTGGGCTTCCATCAATTCCGGCCACCCTTGACAATATTTACAAGGAACGCAGGCTGGAACTGGCAACAGAAGGACATCGCTGGTTTGACCTCGTTCGCACCGGGAAAGCCGCTACAGTGCTGGCTGCCGATGGATTTACTACCGGTAAAAATGAGATCCTTCCAATTCCATTAACCGAGCTTAACAATACAAAACTGAAACAAAATCCGAATTATTGATTTTAAGACTCACCGCTGAGAAACGGAGAACGCGGAGTTCCGCAGAGAGAATGTTAGAGAACCGATTTATTTTGATTTGATTCGGAATATTATTTTAATTTTATTTATTATTATAATATTCATAATGTTCAATCAAACCCTCTGCGAAACTTTGCGTTCTCCCCGCCTCCGCGGTGAATCTTTTTTACAAAAGACATTCCTGTTACTGATAGCGATTCTCATGATAGCCATCAGTTCTAATGCTCAGGGTCTGAGACAGAGCGGAAAGAAAATCGTTGACCAGAACGGAAATGAGGTCATCCTGAGAGGTATGGGCCTTGGCGGATGGATGCTCCAGGAGCCTTATATGATGGAAATGAGCAGTTTTGCCAGTGCTCAATGGCAAATAAAGCAAAAGATTCAGGATCTCATTGGCCCGGCCAATACCAATACATTTTATGATGCCTGGCTTGCCAACCATATGACGAAAAGAGATATTGATTCCCTGGCTTCCTGGGGATTCAACTCTGTCAGGCTTCCCATGCATTATAACTTATTCACATTGCCTATTGAAGACGAAGCTATTCCCGGAACCCAGACCTGGCTCACCAAGGGATTTGCACTTACCGATAGTCTTGTGAAATGGTGCTCCGCAAATCACATCTATGTCATCCTCGATTTACATGCGGCCCCCGGAGGCCAGGGAAAAGACTATGCCATCTGCGATGGAAACCCTGCAAAACCTTCGCTTTGGGAAAGTGATGTTAACAAACAAAAGACAATTGCCCTATGGGTAAAACTTGCCCAGCGTTATGCTAACGAACCCTGGGTCGGTGGTTATGACCTGATCAATGAACCGAACTGGAGCTTTACATCCGGAGGCAATCCAAACGGATGCTCTGAAAACTCCAATGCCCCCCTGCGTCAACTCTATATTAACCTTACGAATGCAATCCGCCAGGTGGACTCAACTCATATGATCATTATCGAGGGGAATTGCTGGGGAAACAACTACAACGGTATGTTTCCCTTATGGGATGCCAATATGGCTCTGAGTTTTCATAAATATTGGTCGACCAATGACCAGGGCTCTATCCAGGGAATTATCAACCTGAGAAACCAGTATAATGTACCCATATGGCTGGGAGAATCCGGGGAAAATTCAAATGCATGGTTTACCGACGCAATCAGTTTGGCAGAGAAAAATAAAATTGGCTGGGCCTGGTGGCCATTGAAAAAAATCAATTCCGTGGTTTGCCCGCTCACCATCAGGAAAACTCCGGAATACCAGTCCTTACTTGACTATTGGGAAAACGGGGGAACCGCTCCTAATGCAGGATTTGCTGCCTATACACTGATGCAGATGGCATCCAACGCTAATATTTCCACTAACACCTACCGCAAAGATCTCATTGATGCGATGTTCAGACAGGTCCATGACTCTACTAACATGGCTTTCTCCAATAATATAATTCCGGGAGTTATCCATGCCTCAGATTATGACCTCGGAAGAATGAATAAAGCCTGGTGGGACAAAGATTTTGCTGACTACCACGTGAGTACCGGGGTATACACCACCTGGAACAGTGGCGGAACTTACCGGAATGATGGCGTTGATATTGAGAAATCATTAGATACACATACAGCTTCCAACGGTTATAATGTCGGCTGGACATCAAACAATGAATGGATGACATATTTAACAAGGGTCGATTCTGCTGCTGCCTATAACATCCAGCTTAGATACGCTGCCCCTGCTTCCGGTTCAAAAATAATCCTCTATGCAGACGATGCAGATATTACCGGACCAATTGTCATTCCTGCAACAGGTGGAAATCAACTCTGGAGCAATTTGATGATCAATGATGTCATCCTTTACAAAGGACTTCAAAGCCTCAAAATGAAATTTGAAGTCGGAGGTCTGAATTTTGGCTTCCTGAATTTTACATTGAGTAAAAAAATCACTGATGTTGCACTGAAAGCCCTTTCAGCCGAAACCTACAATGAGACTCAGCTTATTTATTGCACATTCAACAAGAAACTTGTCGACACCACCATAAAACCAGAAGGGTTTAGCTGTTTTGTAAACGGCAATGCGGTGAACATCTCCAGCCTCCTCCCGGATCCGTTAAACCCGTTCCGGGTCATCATAACCTTGAGTCAGTTATTGACTTCAGGAGATGTCATCCTGTTAAACTATAACAATGGGGCTATGACTGCCACAGATGGCACTTTGCTCCAGGATTTTCTCAATCTTCCCGTGAAAAACAATTTACCGATTTTACTTTCAATCCCCGGAAAGATTGAAGCTGAAGCCTTTAGCTTTAATCAGGGCTTGCAACTTGAGAACACCACCGACCTTGGTGGCGGGCAAAATATTGCGTACACCAACGCCGGTGATTATCTTGATTATAAAGTCAAGGTGATGAAAACGGCTACCTATAAAATGGAGGTCCGGATTGCCTGTATGAGCCAGTCAGGGATGATTCAGGTTCAACAAATCTCTGACTCGGGCATCATCCTTCATTCAGTCAATGTTGTAATTCCTGTTACCGGAGGCTGGCAAAGCTGGCAGAGCATTTTTACTGAAATACCCTTGAATGTCGGCCCGTCTGTTTTAAGGGTTAAAGTCATTCAGCCTGAATTTAACATGAATTGGTATAAATTCACCGAAAAAATTATTGATACAATTCCTCAGAAAATCAAGCAAATCAAAGTCTTTCCCAACCCGGCCTCTGATGCCATCACGGTCGAAACTACCGGCTATCTCGGTTCAAAAAAAACAATTTACTTCAGGACCCTGAACGGAATGCTCGCAAAAGAAATTAAACTGTCGGCCAGCAAAGAATCCGAAGAGGTATTTATCGGGGACCTGGCGAAAGGAATGTACCTGATAGAATTAGAGTTGCCGGGCACGACCTGGAAAACGAAACTTACTGTCCAATAATCCATTGATTCTGTTATGAAACATATTTTATCTTATTGCATCATCCTTCTTTTGATGAAAGGGTCCCTTCTTGCAGGGAATCCTGAAACCCGCATCTTTTCAGCAAAAGGAAAGAAAGTAAGCGTTTATACCACCGCTGACAGTACAAAATTCAGGTTATCTCTCACTGACACACTGTATTTCAGCAGTTTTCCCCAGCCTTTGGAAACAGAACCCTGTGTTTTTGTAGATCCTTCGAAGACATTCCAGACCTTTATCGGAATCGGGGGCGCGATCACAGATGCTGCTGCAGAGACTTTTGCCAAAATGCCAAAAGACAAGCAAAAGGAGATCCTGCAACAGTATTTTGATCCCATCAAAGGAATTGGTTATACCCTGGCCCGGACAAACATCCATAGCTGTGACTTCTCAAGCGGAAGCTATACATATGTAAATGACGATGATGTGCTTCTAAATTCCTTCAGTATCGCCCATGACAAGCAATTCCGTATTCCATTTATCAAACAGGCAATCGCTGCCACCGGGGGAAAGCTCACTTTATATGCGAGTCCCTGGAGCCCGCCCGCCTGGATGAAAGACAATAAAAACATGTTACAAGGAGGAAAACTTCTGCCAGCATATTATCAGAGCTGGGCCAACTACTTTGTGAAATTTATCAAAGCCTACGAAGCAGAAGGTATTCCGGTATGGGGATATAGTGTTCAAAACGAACCCATGGCCAAACAAAAATGGGAGTCTTGTATCTTCACTGCTGAAGAAGAAAGAGACTTTATTAAAAAAGTACTCGGCCCGACCATGCTGCAGGCAGGACTGGCAGAAAAGAAACTCATTGCCTGGGATCACAACCGTGACTTGATTTATCAGAGGGCAAACACCATTCTGGGAGATCCGGAAGCTGCGAAATTTGTTTGGGGTATTGGATTTCACTGGTATGAAGACTGGACTGGTGGCGGGAATATTTATGACAACGTCAGACGTGTTTATGAGTCATTTCCGGAAAAGCATCTCCTCTTTACTGAAGGCTGTGCAGAAAGTTTCAATTTTGAACAGATGAATAACTGGAAATGGGGTGAAAAATATGGAAGATCCATGATCAACGACTTCAACAACGGCACAGTGGGCTGGACAGACTGGAATGTTCTGCTCGACGAAACCGGTGGCCCAAACCACGTTGGAAACCTGTGTTTTGCACCGGTTCACGCCAATACCAAAACGGGTGAAATCTATTACCTCAGCTCTTTTTATTATATCGGGCATTTCTCGAAGTTTATCAGGCCGGGAGCCAAACGTATCATCAGTGCCGGAAGCCGGGGACAATTACTAACCACAGCTTTTGAGAATACAGATGGAAAAATTGTTATCGTGGTCATGAACCAAACCAACGATAAAATCCCTTACCGGATCTGGATTAGCGGACAAGGTGCAGCAACGACAAGCTTGCCCCATTCAATACAAACCTTAGTTGTAGAATAGAAAGAAGAAAACAGTATATTTACATTTAAATTGATTAAATCTATTCGTTTTGAATTTAATTGCTGTTATAAAATTCTGCAAGCGGAATATTTTTCTTTTCCTGGGATCTTTCCTGTTAATTTTCCCGGAAATTCACGAGTGCTATGGACAATCGCTTCAATTTATCCGCTATGGTGAGGACGAAGGCCTTAGCAATTCGCTGGTTAAATCTGTTACTGCTGACAAAAACGGGTTCATCTGGGTAGGAACTGATGGCGGTCTTTTCCGTTTCGATGGGCGCTATTTTACACAGATTCAAAACGATCTTCCAAGCCAATTTATAAAATCTGTCTATTGCAGATCCAATGGAGACATCATTTCATCCACAGATCTTGGTGTGGTACAGATTCTCAATAACCCTCCTTTTCTGACAGTTAATCTGCTCAAACGGGGATCAATAAAAAAAGCAGATAGTTTGGTATGGTTTCCCAAAACTATTTATGAAGATAAAGACAAGTATTTGTGGTTTTGTGATAACCAAAATATTTACTGTCTGAAAGACAAAGTAATTAAGTCATTTTTTCCCGGAAGTAAAGCCTCTTCGAACAACTACCAAAGAACATTCTCCTTTTCGGAAGATGGTTTTGGCAATTTATATATATTCTCTGAGCCTGGGTTTATCTATCGCTTTGATAAAAACAAAAATGCGTTAATTGAGATCAATCTTCCCCTGAAATTATCTAGCATTCAAAGTGTTGTAAATATTGATGTCGGCAAAATTTTTATCGGAACGCATACAGGATTATTTGAATTCCAAACGGATAAAGAGGGGTCCTGTACGAAATTAATAGCGCTGGACACCCAAATTGAGGCTTCAACGCTCATCCGTGTCAAACAGAATCTGTTTTTAGCAGGCACCTGGACAAATGGCCTTTATCAGATCAGCTTCACTGAATCCGGGTATTCAGTGAAGCCGATGACCGAATTCCCGGAAAAAACGATCAACCACTTTTGTCTGCAATCTGACGGTAATTTATGGGTTGCAACCGACAATGGCCTGTACCTGATGCGACCTTACTTCTTTAGCTCGCCTTATATAAATTCAACTTCAAAATATATTCAAAGTATCGCAGAATATCCTGATGGCAGGATTTGCTTTACCGACGGGGAGAAAGTGTTTTCCACTAAAAAGGATATTTCAGAATCCCCATTAACAATAAAAAGCTCACGTGAACTAATCCTTCAAGCCATTCCACTTCAAAATGGGACCTGGTACGCTGATGTGAGTGGATTCGTATGGTTTGAAAATACCGCCGGCCTTATCGAAAAACGGTTTGATTTTCGTTCTTCAGGGCATGCCGTTTTTTATCTGACCTTTGACCACAAGGGAAGACTTTGGGCATGCCAGGATCTGAACCAGTCTCTGATTTGTATTTCTCCTGACTTTTCGGTGAAAACATATGGTGTTAATGAAGGGATTGCCTCCAGACCCCTTACCGTTGGGCTTGACCATGCCGGAAATATTTATGCAGGCGGGATGTCAGATGAGGCATATTTGTTTGCTTATAATCCCACTACTGACAGGTTTACCAACTTAAGCAAACCATTAACCTTTGAACATAATATCGACATCAATATCAATGATATTGCTTTCAGTAAAAAGGGAATAATCTGGCTAGGCTCTTCTTTTGGCCTGATAAAATATGAAAATGGGATTTTTAACCGCATGCAAATTTCGTCGTTGACAGATGCTTCAGTAAAAGCGGTTACTCTTGATCGAGACGACAATGTTTGGTTCGGAACAAGCCTGGGTCTGCATCAATTTGTAAGAGGGGAATTGCTGTCGTTTGATGAAAGAACAGGGATGCCTTCTAAATCAATAAATTATCGAAGCATCCATGTTGACAGATATAACAGGATCTGGGCTGGAACAGTCAATGGAATAACTGTTTCCTTACCCATTTTGCCTGCGGTGAGAACAGTAAAGCCTGTTATCGTTGATATGCTGATCAACAACAACCCCTTTAATTACAAAACAGATGGGATTACCCTCAACCAACGGGCTTTTCTGAAGATTAAACTGGGTGTCCCGGATTATCCTGCAAAATTTGTAAAAATCGAAATGCTGTTACTGGGCCGGGATACTTCCTGGATTCCTGTAGACAAAACACAGGAAATTGACCTTGTAAACCTGGCATCAGGCAAATACACCCTGTATATTCGTGCAAAAAAATATGGAAATTATCTTTATTCCAGTCCGCTGAAATGGGAATTCCACGTAAGTAAATCATGGTATTTTCTGTGGTGGGTCATCCTGCTCGAGGGAATATTTCTTTTGCTATTTTATTGGGTCGGCCTCAAATTATACACTCGAAATCTTTTACGAAACAACGACAAACTTGAACAAGCCATCAACGAACGCACACGCGAAATCTTGATTCAAAAAGAACAAATTGAAGGGCAATCCCAAAGTATCATCATGAAAAATGCGGTATTGGCACAGACAAACATTGAACTGGAACAGGCAAAAATTAATGCTGAAAAAGCATTGAAAACAAAAAGTGAATTCCTGTCAGTGATGAGTCATGAACTACGAACACCACTAAATGCTGTGATTGGAACCTCACATTTACTGTTCAAAAATAATCCAAGACCTGACCAAAGTGAAGATTTAAGGATACTCAGATTCTCAGCAGAAAACCTATTGTCTCTTATCAACAATATCCTAGATTTCAATAAAATAGAAGTTGGGAAAGTCTCCCTTGAGTATATTGATTTTAACCTCAGGACGATTGTCGAGGAAATTGTCTCATCCATGACAAGTAAAGCCCAGGAGAAAAATATTGAACTTAATTTTGATTTTGACGACAGCATTCCCGTAAATGTAATCGGAGATCCACTTCGCCTGTCTCAAATCATTAATAACCTTTTGAGTAATGCACTGAAATTTACAGAAACCGGGAAAGTCACTATTGCCTTGAAGCTAAATTCCAACAAGCTAAAACAAATTATAGTTGATTTTTCAGTGACCGACTCCGGGATAGGGATGCAGCCTGAAACACTTCAAAGTATCTTTGATGCTTTCACGCAGGCTAGTTCAGAGACCTCAAGAAAATATGGAGGAACTGGTCTGGGCTTAACGATTACCGGTAAGCTTCTCGAGCTTTTCGGCAGTAAAATATATGTTGAAAGTGAATTTGGAAAAGGATCCCGGTTTTACTTTTCGATTCTTTTCAACGAAGGTTCGGTTACAAATGCCACAATTGAGCCTAAGAATACCAGTAATGTATTCAAACAATTTACAGGACAACGAATATTGCTTGTTGAAGACAATAAAGTAAATAAGCTCATTGCCAGTAAATTCCTTTCTGATTGGAATCTAAAAGTGGACACTGCTGAAAATGGATTAATTGCAGTGGATAAAATAACAAAACACTCGTTTGATCTAATCCTGATGGACCTTCAGATGCCGGAAATGGACGGCTATCAGGCTACTTCAGAGATTCGTAAACTGAAAATTGCACCCTATACTACAATTCCGATTATTGCACTGACAGCTTCCTCAAAAGCTGATGTATTTGAGAAAATTTTTCTCTCAGGCATGAATGATTACATCTCAAAACCATTTAATCCTGAAGATCTGTATGATAAAATCAGTAAATATTTGAAATAAAATTGTCATAAGCCTCATTCTCTAACCAGTTCTTTTAAAGATGGTATAATTGTGGCACCTCATCCCCCACAAACTTTGATATAAATGCATGACTCTATTATATTAATTATTTGTTCATAATAGTAGTAATAATGATAAATATTAGCTGTGTCCTACTCCCCTTCTCTCTTCAGGAGAAATGGGTTGGGGGATGAGGCTAAAAACCAAAGTGTCTCATTTTAATACATTTGTATCTTTTTAATACATTTTAGTAAAAGCATTTCAAGTGCATATTCCTGCTATTCAATACATTACGACCATGGCATAGATTTCGCAAATCTCCTTTCTATAAAAATACAGATAAAGCTACTATTCACAAATACAAAACCAATTAAAATGAAAATCAAGAGCAGAAAATCATACTTATTATTGATCATTCTTATTTCTCTGGCGCTTTCATTAAATTCCTGCAAGAAATTTGATAACGTTCCGTCTGTTGATGAAACAAACATCGAAAACATGAATGTTAGTCCAAATTTCAAATTCAGAACAACCCAGGATATTAACATTAATGTAACTGCGCTGGATAACATGGATGCACCAGTGCCCAACGTTCGTATTGATATTTATTCAGACCTACCAGCCAATGGAGGTAGCCGGATTTTAGGCGGCATTACAGACGCCAGCGGTCAATACAAAGCCAATTACCGGATTCCGGCTGGCGTAGACTCATTAACTATAGGAACCAGAACCCTGGGATTTCCCAATATGCAAAAAGTAAAAATTGTATCGGGTAGTGTAAACCTAACCTTAGGAGGGAAACAAGTAAAGATACTGAAAAGTTCTGAGTCCTTATTCAGTACAACCAATTCTATTATCCAGCCACTGGGGACATACAACAGCAACGGTGTCCCGAATTACCTGAGCTTCCCGAATGATGTGATTGATGCCGCGACACTGGCAGATATCAATGCTACACTTCCTGAATACCAGGCACTTACAACAAGTCATCCCCAATATTTTATAGCATCTAATGAGCCAAACCTTGTCATTACCGATGCTTGTAATGTATGGGTATCCTTTGTGCACGAAGGTGCAGGTTACCGCAATGTAATGGGATATTACAGGTACAATACAAACAACCCGCCTGCTACTGCTGCTGCTATTGACACTATTCACATTATTTTCCCAAATGTTTCGTTTAGCGGGAGTGGTGGCGGATTGGCTTCTGGAAACAAAGTACACATCGGAACCTTTGGTCCTGGAAGCACAATTGGATGGGTACTCATCGCCAATGGCTATAACGGAACTACCATTACAAATGGCCTGGGAATGCTCTACTCAAATACCAACCTCAATCCTGAGACAAATCCAAGTTTAAAGAAACACTCAATCCTTCTGAACGATCTTGGACGTGGAAAATTCTTGTTAAGCTTCGAAGACCAGCGTCGTGACGGCACTACAGACAATGACTTTAATGACGCTATCTTTTATGTAAAGGCTGATCCTATTCAGAATATTCAGACCACGAATATTCCGCTACCAAATTATACAGCTACAGATTCAGATCATGACGGAGTATCCGACAATTTTGATGACTATCCTACTGATGCCACCAAAGCTTTTGATAACTTTTATCCTTCAGAAAATGCTGTCGGAACAATTGCATTTGAAGACCTCTGGCCTTCTAAAGGTGACTATGACTTTAATGATATGGTTGTGGATTACAATTTCAATGAAATCACCAATGGCCAAAATCAGGCCGTTCAAATTAAGGCTAAGATTATCCTGAAAGCCATCGGAGCCAGTTATCAAAACGGCTTTGGATTTCAATTGCCAATCAGCCCAAGTCTTATCTCGAGTGTCACCGGAACTTCTATTAAAGAATCTTATATTGTAAGAAATGCAAATGGTACAGAAGCCAGTCAATCTAAAGCTGTAATTATCTGCTACGACAATGCCTTCAATGAACTTCCATACCCGGGAGGTGGAGCGGTTGGGGTAAATACAACAGTAGGCGCTCCCTATGTAACGCCAGACACCTTGAAAATCACGATTAATCTTACGTCACCCGTAAATCTTTCCACCCTCGGTACGCCGCCGTATAATCCTTTTATGATTATCAATGAAGACCGTACTAAGGAAGTACACTTAATCGACAACAAACCAACCGACCTCGCCAACACCTCCTTTTTAGGTACGGGCCAGGATGACAGTAAACCAGCTCAGGGTAGGTTTTATGTGACAAAAAACAATCTCCCCTATGCCATCGACATTGCCGGTCCTTTCGACTATCCGAAAGAAAAAGTAGTCGTTACCCAGGCTCATTTAAAGTTCTTTACCTGGGGTCAATCTTCAGGAATGGACTACTATGACTGGTATAAGCCAATGACAGGATACAGGAATTTGAGCAATATTTTCACCCACTGACAAAACAGATAATTCAACCGAAACATCTTAAATTGTACTAAAAGGGGTTGTGGTCTTCATTCCACAACCCCTTCTACTTATTGAGAATTAATTGTGGCACCTCATCCCCCAACCCCTTCTCCTGAAGGAGATTTATTCTTGGCACCTCATCCCCCAACCCCTTCTCCTGAAGGAGATTTATTCTTGGCACCTCATCCCCCAACCCCTTCTCCTGAAGGAGAAGGGGGGCAGATTGCCGGAAATTTTAGCATTGATGCATCACTCTATTATATTTAATATTTGTTCATAATAGTAGTAATAATGGTAAATATTAGCAGTGTCCTACTCCCCTTCTCCTTCAGTAGAAGGGGTTGGGGGATGAGGTGCAAAGAGAACTAAACGCCTGGAGGGGTTAAGGGCTGAACTGCTTTGAGAAACATCCAAAATTTGCCCATTTAACTTATCTAATTTTAATAAACCTTCCAGATGAAAGCTGGTCATTATTACGAAGCTGGTAAAGATATAGCCCGGGGGAAAGGGTTCCTACATCAATCTGAATTTGTTGCACCTCACCAGGCATATTGTTCCTCTGATTCTGCAAAAGAAGATTTCCTTGCAGATTAAACACAGAAAGAATCACCGGAGCAGCAAATTCAGATTGATATTTTATAGTCAGAACAGTCTTCACAGGATTCGGGAAAACAACGGCCTGCCTGGTCTGTAAGAGCAATCCTGGCTTAATGCCCACCACTGCCGGATCAAATTCAAATGCACCTATATCGTTCGTAATGCCAAAAGGTCGCAGATGATGATAATAATCAAAAGTGATTCCTACGCTGTTGGAAAATGCAGCATCAATAAGCGGAGAACCAGGCAGAATGGTATAATCAACGGGTGATACTAAAGCACTGTCGAGATATCGTGTCAGAAAATTATGTTGAAGATCAACTTGTGAAATTGTGTCCGGAATCATGATATAAGCATCATTTCCAGTGAAACTGGTATTCCCGTTTTCATAATAATCATAATTACCAGGATTGACAATCAGGTTAGAGGCGATAAGGTTATTCCTGCTGATCATACTGTTAAATCGTATCCCGTCAGACTTTGGATTAATAATGTCATTATATAGAATATAAAACGAAGAATCCGCCTCAACAGAAACATCTGAAACGTAGATCCCATGCTTCATCAAGGTGGTGTCGCCGGGTTGAAAAGTCCTCCCGGCATCCACAATAATGTTGTTGAAGATTCTGTAACCCCCAAGTCCGTGGCTTTCAATGCCATTTCCCTTACCCTGACTGATATAATTGTTGTAACAGTCACATTTCGAGCCCCCGCCAAGGGAAATGCCCGACATTTGTCCTACGGATTCTTCCTGGCTATCATACAAAACCAGGTTACCGAAAACATGACAATCAGAAACGGAAGAACTTACCTGAATCCCGTCCCATCCGACGTGATTGATAATATTGTTGTAAACCCAAACACCTTCTAAAACATGCGGAAGCAGCAATGTATCATGACCATTACAGTTAACTGTTTGTCCATGGTATTTTGTACTTCCAATGTACATCCCCTCATTGGCAACATTGGCAATGTAGTTGTCATGAATACGAGTATTGAATTGAGTAAAATTATCACGGGTCGCTGCAAATGTACAATCAGGGTCCGTTTTCCCATAAAATCCGCCTATGAATGTATTTTCTATAGAAATATGGTCAACCTCATAATCAGAACTCATACCACCGATTCCAAGACCAGCACCACCGGAAACATAAATAATTTTAATCCCATAGAAATTCCCAATGCTTCCGGTTCCTGTCAGTCGAAAATACCGGCAGTTCTGGATTGAAATCCCATAATAGTTGAACGCATCAATGCTTACAACACCTCCTTTATTGATGATGATAATGGGACCTGCTGCAGTCCCAGTCAGGTTCTTGATTTGCAGAAAATCTCTCGTTCCGGATAGTATAAACAGAGTATCTCCGGGGCCTAACTGGTTATAAGGTGATGCATTCCCATCAACGAAGGTTGTCAGATTGTCAACGACCAGGCTGCTAACTTCGGCTTCAAGTTGCTTGGCCTGGCATACAATGATGGCAAAAATGAGTAATAAATATTTGTGCTTAAAAATGATCATTCCAGAGGTTAATTAAATCAACAGGAAGCTAACCCGCCCGTTTGGCGCGTTCCCAGTTCACCGACTGAGTCCGTTTCACATAACGATTAAACCCCAGGAAAACTGATAAGTTCATGATAAAAAAGTAATAGGGCACAAAAAGTAGTTTCACACGTATGGATTTATTCTCAAGATACCAACCCAACAAAGCGGCCAGGTAAAACACAACCTGAAGCCAAAAAATAATCCCATAAAAACCGCCTGCAAGCATGCCTTCATTAAAGGCCAGCCAGAAACCGATCAGAAGCAGAAAGAGTAAGGACAAGGGTGCCAAAGTCCACCTTAAAACACGATGAGAAATATACTGAAATGACAAAGTCCCGTATTTGAACACATTGAGCAATGGACTCAACCGAATTACTGATTGAATTCCACCTGCAGATATCCTGATTTTACGTTTTAGCTCTTCTTTAACATTGGCAGAAGCAGTCTCAATGGCATAGGCCTCAGGGTCATATTGAATGGTATATCCTTCCATGGCTACCCTTAATGAAACGATGAAGTCATCGAGTAAGGTGTCACCCTCCACTTCACGATACAGAGGGGTTCTAATGGCAAACAACTCACCGGCAGCACCCACCACAGAATAAAGCTCCGCATCCCATTTTTTTAAGGTCGATTCATATTTCCAGTAAAGACCTTCGCCGGCACCGGCAGCATTGTCTTTATCTTTGCTGAAAATCCGTTTCTCTCCTGATACACAACCTACTTTAGGATTATTGAAGAGATGGACGATACGGCGAATCGACTCCTTCCCCAATAAAGTGTTTGCATCACAAAACACTACGATCGGGGTTTTTACAAATTCCATCCCACGATTCATGGCAGCAATTTTTCCCTTACGCTCAGGCTTATGATATACTGAGATCCCTTCATACTGCCTGAGTAATTCCGGAGTTCCATCATCGGAACCATCAGTAACCCAAACCATATGAAGCTTTTCCGCAGGATAATCCAACTCAAGTGAGTTCCTGATTTTATCGGCAACCATAGCTTTCTCATTAAAAGCTGTGATAAAAAGTGTGACTTCAGGCTCGACTTCAGGGAATTGAGCATTTCCTTTCCCGGGAAATAACAATCGCTTGAATTTAATCAGGATATATAACAATATGCCATATCCAATATATGCATAGAACACTATAAACAAGAGGGTCCAGAAGATAATTTTAAGTGCCAGCATAAGCTTAGAATAAAATGATTTTAATTCACTTTTCTTGCATAAATATTGAATTCATCTACAACACCAAACTCAAATTTGCAGATTTTGAGAAGCTCTTCTTTAATACGGATTTCTCCGCTGTGCTTGTCTTCAATAACAAAAGTAAGATTCGGGTATGTTTTAATGAATTGAGCAGCCCCTTGAATGGCTTCTGACTCCATACCTTCCACATCCAATTTAAACAAAATTTTCTCTGTCAATGCAAGAGAAAGTTCCGGCAACAAAGAGTCAAAAGTTCTGATTTCAACCTGCTGCACATTGTTGGAACTGATCCTGATTCTATGTGATGCTCCTGTATTCACTGTATCAAAAGCAAAACTCAAAGTCGTGTTTTCAGAACCCAATCCATAGGGCAAGGCCATTACCTTCTGCTGTAAATTGTTTAATTCCAAATTTTTACGAAGTACATCATAATTGCTGCTCATGGGCTCGAAGGCAATGCAACGCAAACCCAATCCTGACATTAATACACTATAATTACCAATACAGGAACCTCCATCGATAAATACACTAAATTCTTTGTGGTGATTTACAAAGAACTTTCTTACGGTCCACTCATAATAGTAATTGGCAAACTGGAAGTCATTGGTGTTTTTCCTGCAGAAGAATGTTCCCGCTGAAGTGATGAT
Source organism: Bacteroidota bacterium (assembly GCA_037132075.1). Lineage (GTDB taxonomy): Bacteria > Bacteroidota > Bacteroidia > Bacteroidales > CAIXZF01 > JBAXPV01. Next base: position 37,392 of record JBAXPV010000007.1, on the reverse strand, counting down.
AACCCTATCCTTCTGATGTGATTTCTTGTTAAAAATATAGTTAATGGAGGCATAAACAGAAGTAAGGTCTCCATGTTTCAAGTAATCATACAGATAAGCCAGATAGGTAAGTATTTTTCTCATTTATTGAATAATTCTTAATTAACTCACACGTTCCCAGCTTTTTGAATTCGAATTGTATTGTTTGATCACTTTGGCAGGATTCCCAACAACAATTGAATAATCAGGAACATTCTTGGTAACAACACTTCCTCCTGCCACCACGCAATGCTTCCCGATTGTGACCCCGGCGGAAATGAAGACATTGGCGCCGATCCAGGTTTCATCGCTGATCAGGATTGGCTTCATACTCACGCCTTGCTGACTGATTGACTTTGAAACATCCTCATAATTATGATTTAATCCACTCATTACGACATTCTGGGCAAGGCGAACGTCATTGCCAATTTCCACCGGACCAATTAAAACACTACCCAGTCCAATCCGAGTCCTGTCACCGATTTTCACTGTTCCCACACCGTTATTTACCGTACAAAAATCCTCAATGGTAGAGTCATCACCAATATAAAAACTATTGAACGGCATCACATCCATGCGTGTCCTGCGGCGAACAAGGCTCCGTTTTCCATGATGATGAACAAATGGATTGACAAACCACTTGACCCACAACCTCGGCCTGGCCTGGTTTTTAGGCATCAACGACCAAAGTACCAATTTCTTCAGTGATGGATTTGACTTAACCCTTGAAATCATGCTTTGCGATCCCATTGTCTTCCTTTTTATAAAAATTTCTCCATCTGTTCATAGATAGCCTTTACGCTGTTCTCCCACGAGTGGCTTCGCGCAAAAGCCTCGCGCCCTGATTCAAGCTCAGGCGAATTTTCCAAAAGTGCTTTTTCGATAAATCGAATATATTCGAGGTTATTTGCCGCAAGATAAGTGTAATCCGCGAATACCGACATGGCTTCCGTTTTTGTTGCGACGGTTGGTTTACCCATTGCGAGATACTCATCGATTTTACGGGGATAATTGCCGCGCGTCACCTCATTCAGCTTTTGCGGGTTTAAGGCTACATCAAAGCAATTGACATAAGCTGGCAATTCCTCAGGCTTTTTATTTCCAAGAAAATGCACATTTGACATCTTATGTAAATCGCTGTTTTTAAAGTCATTATCCTCAGGTCCGATCAAGACGAGGCTCCATTCAGGCTTTTCTCGGGCAATATGGACCAGGATGTCAATGTCGAGCCGGATGTTGTATAAAGCGCCGGTATACCCAATAATCGGTTTGGGGATAGCGGTCATATCAACCGGGACATTGCTTAATTTCGTTTTGTCGTAGATACTCAGGTCGCAACCCTGGCCGACGTAAAAACTCTTAGGATTGTACTTTGCTGCCAATGCTGCCAGGTAGGTCGAATTCGCCACGACAAGGTCTGATTTTGCCATCAAAGCCGGCTCTAACCTAAAGCCGTGCTTTGCATAATAATCAACAGCCATTAGGTTGTCACGTGTATAATAAGTGTAAAGTTTGGGAGATAAGAGATCAGCAAGCGAATAACTACGAAACATATCGCTGTCGTTGAAGATGATAAAATCTTTGAAATCAAGCCGTTTCACCGCCTTGGCAATTTCTTTTGCAAAACGCTTGTTGTTGATTCGATTCAAAATCTCAAACAATATCTTGCCGGGTATACGGGAATTCGATTCCAGGATCGTTGCCGGATAAAGATTCCAAAGATTCTCATCGAGTTTCACGAGATCATCAGCACCGCTTTTGATCATCTCCAGTCTTTTCTTAACATAGGGTGTCTTCCCTTTTCGCCATATCGTCATCCGGTCAAGAGGCGAATTCACATACAATACACGGTTATGTTTCGCAAACTCAATGGCAATATTCTTGCAATTACTCCCGATTTCAATGTCCCAGGATTGAATGCCAACTACAATGATGTCGCGGTTTTTGATCATAGCGATAATTTTTTACCCGTTCATTTCTTGCTGGAACTTATTTCTCTATAGATCTCAAGTACATTTTCAGCCATTGCTTTCCATGAAAATTTGGCAGCCTGAACGTAGCCTTTCTGTACAAAGGATTCCTTAAGTGATTTATCTTCAATCAGTTTTATAATGGCCGCGGTAATCTCTTCGGGTTTAAAGGGGTCGACTATAAGGGCTGCATCACCTGCTACTTCCGGCATAGAGGATGTGTTTGAAGTTATCACTGCAGCACCGCATGCCATGGCTTCCAGCATCGGGATGCCAAAACTCTCTCGCAGTGATGGATAGAGAAACAACTCACATTGACTATAAATGGCAGGCAAATCCGTATTTACGACATAACCCGTCAGCTTAATCCGGGAAATCAAGCCCGGATCTCCAATATCAGTTAGGATTTTAATCAACGCTGCACCATCGTAATCGAGCATTACCAATTGAATGTCACTGCCGGTTTTTTTTACAAATTCTGAATAGGCTTTCAAGGTTCCTTTCGTGTTTTTCTTGGGATCCGTATTCCCCAGGAAAAAAAAGTAACGCTCAGGCAAACGATATTTTTCTTTGACCCTTGATAATTCAGATAGGTCTGAAACAGGCTTAAAATGCTCACTAACACCATTATATACGGCTGTCAACCGCGGGTCACCCTGGATTCCGAAAAATTCACCAATCCTGTTTTTCTCAAAATGAGAAACGGTGATGATCTTGCGGCTGGATTGTACAATACGCGGGACCACCATCCGACGATAAGCATTTCCGAATTTTTGATAGGGTGTTCCGCTTCCCTCTAAGATTTGAAAATAGCTGCTTTCCATGTAAATAATGTCATGTAAAGTCACTACCAAAGGGATACTTGTGTTAATCGGTGCGGTATTACTGGTACAATGCAGGATCTCACATCCAGCTTCACGTGCAGCACGTGCCAGGGCGAATTGTTCCCATTGGGGGTAAAAACCACCATCTGGCTTGACGATCCTGAAATTGGGAGTTTCACTGATAACTTTATCATCAACATCCGGTTTGACAAAGATGATATATTCATTCTCATGATCAATACGCTGGAGGTTACGAATCAGTTCAAGGGCTACCATATCCATCCCGTGTTTCTTCTGTCGAAAAAGCCGCTGTCCTTCTATTCCTATTTTCATAGTAAGTATTTTATATGATGACTTTGAGCCATTTATAAGTCTGTTTTTGACTTGACCGAACTGTGCTTGGTATGAATGAACTGCTTGTTTGCCCCTTTGATTTTAAGCAATGACCCAAGCATCAGCAACATGCCTTTAGGCAGGCTTGCCAGGGCTCTTAATGTTCTTATATTATAGAAAGAAGCAGGTACTGAGAACAGGAAAGCCATCAGACAAACTCCTGCCATTGAAAGCCAGAAATAATTGTATGATATAAATCTATCTATCAGTACATTAACAAATATAAAAAAGAAATTAAAAATGATCATAGCCCCCAGCAACAAGACCCTGGGTGGCTGAATAAACTGTATGGATTTATCGAAATAATCAACATTCCCTTTTAAAATCAATGCTTTTAATGACGCAAAGAAATCTTTACGGAAATAATGCAATTGGGCTGACAACCACCGTCTTCTTTGATTGCTGAATACCTCGGCTTTCTGAACCTTCTCGTCATAAACATAAGCATCATCTAGGTAGGCGATCTTATACTGATCCTTCAGCATTTTAAGCTCAATTTCCTTATCAAACCCGCCAACTGCAGTGACCGACGACATCATACTTTTAAAAAATTCATACTGAAAAGCCATACCAGAACCGATTATCGCAGATGAAAGCCCAAGTACACGATGACCTTTTCTAAAGATATGGTTGTTGATTTCCTCGCTGACTGCATCAAGTACCGCCAGCGAAGTATCCATATTTTTTGCAGCTCGATGCCCCTGTACAGCCATGTAACCCTTTTCAAAAGAAGCATTTACCTTTGCAAGAAAATCCTTAGCCATCAGATTATCGGCATCCAGTACCACCGCAATCTCATAACCCGCAGGAAGCTGATCCATCGCCTTGTTTAAGGCTTTTGATTTGGTGCTTTTGTCAAATTTGACATCAATAACTATTATTGGCAATGCCTTAAGCTTGTCAATTGTTTCTTGCTGAAAAGAATCTGCAATGATAACCACATCATATAAGTCCTGCGGATAATCCTGATTCAAAGCATCTTGCGCAACTTCAAGGATGACATCATCTTCTTTATAACCGGGAATCAACACAGCAATTTTCCGAAGTTTTGGGTTAGAAACATAGGCCGCTTGCCTGTAAAATAATCCGGCAAAGGCAAATACAAAAATGTACAGGGAGGCCAAAGCCAACAATATAAAAACCAGGATCTGGAAAGATTGATATAAGGTGAAGAGTGCGGGATACATCATTTTTGTTGGTTTTGGTTTTGATGGTTTACAGCACCGGATTTTTATGGATTTCAATAGCCGACATATGACCGAGATGCCATGAAACTGCATTGAGATAGGCTTTCAAATGGCCACCCTGCCTTTTGAAGAGGTATACGGTAATATTCTTCGGAATTGCCACAAACACCTGGAACAGCATCGCGATGAAAAAGGTGAAACCCCGAACATTTCTTCTTAGGTAAAGAAAGCGTGACCGATTCATGTAATACGTCTTGAAGGGAGATAACTTCCCTGTCGAAATCGATTCTTTATGAAGTATCATGGAATTATGTACATACCACAATTCATACCCTGCAGCCCTGACACGGGCACCCCAGTCAAGCTCCTCATAATACAGAAAATACGATTCCGCCATCAGACCTACTTTACGAATAACCGCCATCGGGATCATCATGGCCGCTCCGTGTACAAAATAAGTCAGACTGTCCTTGTCGAACTGGCCATTGTCTTTTTGTCCATGCCCATACCCATAACTTCTTATTGTATAAGGATTTATTGGGGCCTGTCCTGTAAACTGAAGGGTATCTGGCTGTGAGTAATAACGGATTTTCGGACTAACGGCACCTATTGCCGGATTCAACTCACATTTTTCAACCAGGGGCTCCAGGAATCCGGGCTCAACTTCTGTATCATTATTAAGCAGTAAAACATACTTTCCTTTTGCCTGCCGGATAGCAAGATTGTTACCCCCGGCAAACCCCAGGTTTTCTTTACTTTGTATAAAAACAACTTCAGGATAAAATTGAACGATGATGTCAGGGTCATCATTCGGGGAGGCATTATCGACAACCAATATCTCAATATTCTTGTAGGTCGCTTTGCGCAAAGAACCCAGCAATGCACATGTAACTTCAGGGTGGTCGTAGTTGACCGTAACAATTGAGACCAGTGGATAATCCATCCCGACCAATTTAGAGATTAAAGAATCTAACGGTTGTGATACATCTTTTCATAGTAATTCAGGTAATTTCCCGATGTGACTTCATCAAGCCAGGCCTGATTCCCAAGGTACCAGGCAACGGTCTGCTCAAAGCCCTCGTCAAATTTTACTTCAGGTGCCCAGCCCAGACTATTTTGGAGTTTGGAGGCATCAATGGCATATCTGAAATCATGACCTGCCCGATCAGTGACATAGGTGATCAGCTTTTCACCCTCACCAACAGCCCTCCCAAGATTACGGTCCATGATATGACATAAAGTCTTGACAATGTCAATGTTCTGCCTTTCATTGTTACCACCGATATTGTAGGTTTCTCCATTAATCCCTTTTTCATAGATAAGATCGATAGCTTTTGCATGATCCTCCACATAAAGCCAATCACGGATATTCAATCCCTGACCATACACCGGCAATGGCTTATTATGCCTTATATTATTAATAATCAAAGGAATAAGCTTCTCAGGGAATTGATTGGGCCCATAGTTATTGGAACAATTAGAAATAACTATAGGTAAGCCAAACGTATGGTGGTAAGCCCGTACCAGGTGATCGCTACTGGCCTTGGAGGCTGAATAAGGACTCCGGGGATCATAAGGTGTTGTTTCCACGAATTTACCATCATCGCCTAATGAACCATAAACTTCATCAGTAGAGACATGGTAAAAACGCTTTCCTGAAAAATTGTCTTTCCAATAAAACTTGGCTGCATTCAGCAAGTTTAATGTGCCAACAATATTCGTCATGATAAATTCCTTGGGATTGGTAATGGAACGGTCAACATGCGATTCTGCGGCAAGGTGGATCACGCCGTCAAAATTGTAAGACTTGAAGGTCTCAAGTACAAAGTCATCATCCACGATGTCACCTCTGAGAAACTCATAATTCGCAGAATCTTGAATATCAGTAAGATTAGCCAGATTTCCGGCATAAGTTAGTTTGTCGATATTAACAATGTGTGTGTCAGGATATTTCTTCACCAGTAACCTGACCAGGTGCGAGCCGATAAAACCTGCACCGCCTGTAACAAGAATCTTTTTCATCGATCTGTGCTTAAATTTATTAAATATACTACTTTTTCTAACCTATGCTTTACTTGCCAACGCTTTTTCCCATTTCCATGCAGAAGACATCATCTCATCCAGGCTTTTCTCTGCTTTCCATCCAAGTTCTTCGTTTGCAAATCGAGTATCAGCCCATACCATCTCCACATCGCCTGGACGACGCGGTACGATAGAATAATTCAATTTTTCGCCACTCACCTTTTCAAAGGAATTAATAACATCCAGCACCGAGAAACCATTACCAGTACCCAGATTGAATACCTCCAGATTTGATTTGCCTTTACCATTAACCATACGTTCCACGGCAACAACATGCGCCCTGGCAATATCCACCACATGAATATAATCCCGGATTGCAGTGCCATCAGTAGTGTTGTAATCATCTCCGAATACCCTCAAAAATGGGCGAATGCCAATGGCAGTTTGAGTAATAAAAGGCACAAGATTACTTGGAACACCCAGTGGTAGCTCCCCGATAAGCGCAGATTCATGTGCCCCGATAGGATTAAAATAACGTAAGGCGATGGCATGCAAGGGATGCGCCTGCGTTGCAAATTTCAGAATGTCTTCACACATCTGCTTGGTATTGCCATAAGACGACCAGGCCGGTTTCATTGGAGCTTCTTCCGTGACGGGCAATTCATCAGGCTGCCCGTAAACAGTACAGGATGAACTGAAAACGATGTCACGGATGTTCTGCGTTTTCATTCCCTCCAGGACATTAATCAATGATTGCAGGTTATTCCTGTAATAGTCAAGGGGCTTTTCCATAGACTCCCCAACTGCCTTATATGCAGCAAAATGGATGATCCCGGAAATGTCACTGTTACGTGCAAAAAAATCTGCTGTAAGTGCGCCATCTGCCAGATCAAACTGTTCATATTCAGGTCTGATTCCAGTAATCTTGGCTATGTTATCGAGAACCCCGATAGAAGAATTTGACAAATTATCGACAATGATAACACAATAACCATGTTGCATCAGTTCTACAGCTGTATGTGAACCAATAAATCCTGTTCCACCTGTAACTAATATTTTTTTCATATAGTGCTTTTTATATGTTTATGCTTACTTTATATGTTACTTGTCTTTTCGGGGATTAAAGTCACACCTTCGGGCTTGCTATCAAAGACTTCAGAATTTAACATCAATGCCATGCTTGTATATAATAACATTCCGGTAGGCAGTGTTCCCAGTACTGCATTACCGTAGGAGGCAACCATAACCCCGGCCATCCCTGCAGCAAATGCGGTCATCTTCGCTTTCACTATTGGATCCCTTATTCTGAACATGATAAGATACGACGATTTTATAAGAACATAAAAAAGAATAAAAAGGTGGAGCACCAAACCTATGATGCCTTGTTCAGCCCATATCAGTACATACCAACTGTCAGTAGCAATATTCGACAGGAATGCATTAGGAAGATATCGCTGAGCCTTCACGCCTCCGTGTCCAATTCCGCCTCCAAAAGGTCGTGAAGCCAGATATACTTTTAGCTTTTGCTGGTTTTCCAACCTAACCTGGAATGAGGCATCATTCGGGTCAAAAGCTGTCCGCATCCGCCTGATTTGCTGATTTTCCTGGCCAATTGTTGTAAATTTAAAGAAATAAAAAACAACTGCCAGAATAAAGAAGCCACTCACCATTACAGTGACATTTTTCCTCACTACGAAATACAAAATGAATCCTACCAGGGGGATACTGATCGCACCGCGTGTTCCTGAAATCAACATCCCATACAAACCCAATACAGCCACGACAATGTAAAATGCCTTTTTTCGCTTGTCAGGTTCTGTAAAGGAAATGATTAAAGCCACCACTGCAGAATATGCCTGGTTGGCGCCAAATTGCCCGGCATCACACAAAAACGAGAAAATTCTCAATTTCCCGAAAATGACATGTGTTACTTTGGCACCTGCCTCCAGCCATGCACTTTCCCAGGGATCTACTCCAATCGTCAACTGTACGATTCCTTTGAGCGAAACTAACAGAGAGAAACCACACCATATATATATGAATATATCCATTTTCCGCCTGGTATTCATGAGCAATAAAGTAAGCGGAATGAGAAGCAACATATAAAACGAAATTCCTCGTACGCCCCCGATGTAGGCTTCCATACTTCGGATCTCAGGGTTTGCTGCCTCAAGTATTGTAAAGACAAACCAGATAATTGTCAGGTAGGTAATGTCCTTTTTTGCTGGTGTCCAATCTATTCTGGTTTTGAACCTGTTGAATATCAATGCTAAAAACGTAAGGATCAATATGGAATCCATCGCCAGTCCCCACTGAACTCCGCTAATATATCTTCCTATTCCCAAAATCAGAAATGCCAAAACGATCGCGGTATAGATTCCTACAATCGGATCAGTGAAAAGCCATACCAGGTAAGCAAAAATAAATGGAAGAATGATAAGCCCGATTCCGGCAAGAATTCCACCTTTGCTGATCACCAACGACAAAAACCCTCCAACACACAAAAAGAGAATAACAGAGACAGGGGATCCCAGCTTCCCCGACCCTGTCCTTATCTCAAATGGATTGTTGTTTGTCAGCATAGATTATTCAGAAGATTCAGTTATTTCTCTGGTATTTAGGAAGATGGCTTCGTATTTTATAAAAACTGGACTTGTAAAACTCAAAACCTTCTATAAATACAGAACGGTGATTAAGCCGTAACTCTTTATCCAGAAAATGATAACCGACAATTACGCCAATCAATGTAAAGAGTATAGAAGCGACAGCCACTATTGCCAGTGATTTAAAAATAAACACAGCAATTAAATCTCCTACCACATTTGCAATCACCATATATAATACCTTGACAAAGTTTTTGTCAGGGCGGTTGATCGCATCAAGGCCTATACCTGTCATCCTGTCAATCGGCAGAATCAGGCCATAAAATGAGAATATCCTAACGATCTCAACGGTATTGGTTCGTGTAACAGGGTCAAATCCAATATATTGCTTTCCTCCTAAAATTAATACAAAAAAATCAGCAAACACAAAAGTCACCAGGCTGATAAAGATGAAAAGGTAAGTCATGGCGCCGGAATAGGAATAAAAATACCCCTTCACTTCCTCCACTTTCCCCTGAATGCTTGCTTTCGACATCTTAGGAAAAGCCGTCGCAGCAAAACTGCGCAAGGGTATTTGTTGTAATTCAGTAAGTTTCATCGGGATACTATACAAAGCGACTGCAGCCGTACCAAGAGGGCTGAGACTGATGATCAGGGTATCGGCACTTCGCAACAGGTTGGTGCCAATCAACGTAAAAGTTGTATATTTTCCGAAATCAAGCAGCACTTTATTCGTCCGGCTTGTTGCTTTTCGAACATGTCTCAGGCCATCCCAGCCTTTCATCACACAAAGCGCAGAGGTTACCAGACTGATCCCCAGTTGAGCCCATACAAGTTGAATGAGTGGCATCTTAAAAAATAAAAAATTCAAAAGAAGAACTAGGAAAAAGCCTCCGCTACTTACGAGTTTAACCAGGAATATTTTCCCAAACTGCATATCCGCTTGCATGATGACTAAAGCAGTATTATACGGTAAGTTAAAAAACGCCATGATAGGATACCAGACGAAAAACAAAGTGTAACCAGACCTGTCAATGGCGCCAGGAAATGCAAGGTAAAAGGCCCATAAAATCACAGCAATTCCAGCCGTGGCAATCAGACCAATCAAACCATTAGACCCAACAAACTTTAGGCGATCCTCATGTTCCACACCCGCCAGATATCTGATTATTGCCGTGTTAGTGATCCCAAAACGGAACATCTCAATAAATGTCCCCGAAGAAATAAACAAAACCCATTGTCCGAAAATTTCAACAGGAAATGAACGTGCCAGAATCGCGAACCCGGCAAAACCAAAGAATGCAATAGAAACATTACCTGCCAATGACAAGAAATTTGCCTCACGGACTAATTTATTCAGTGCAACTTTCACGAAGGTTGGGTCTAAAGTTCTTGTCGGTTAAAGAATTGAAATCTGGCTATGTTCTTAATTATACGCCGCATCCGGCTCCTCCTCTTTGGGAGATCACCCAAAACACCCTCAATAACTGGCAAGTCTACACCATTGAGTATAAAATAGGGTTCCTGGCTGGTTAATTTCTTTAAATGACTAATAACACCTTCATCAGCCTTTGACCATATCCTGTTTGCCCTGCATACCAGAACAACAGTATTGGCAGCGGCAAGCAGATTGGCCGGGTATTGGTAGTATAAAACCGGTGGCAATTCTATTAAAACAATCTCTGGCTCGACATTCAGCGTTATATTGTTTGTTTTTAAAAAATCTTCAAATCCCCTGGCAGAGTAATAACCGGCATCGATCCGGTATTCAATATATTCTTCCTTGCTCAGGTAGCTTTCCGGTTTTTGCAAAAACGGACTGTCGTAATTCACCCGTGTATCACTATATCCGAACATTCTGCTGATAAAGGAAAAACGATGCTGTTTACGGCCGAATTCATCCGGAATAGCCGGGGCAGATGCTTCGGTATATCCAATTTGCGAGTATTCGTTTTCACGTAATGACTCCCGGGAATAATTCAGAAAAAGGACTCTCTTTCCCTGCATCTTCATTTTCAAGGCAAGATTTCCTGCGATAACAGTCTTGCCTTCATCATTTAAAGTACTGAATATCAATAATATGTGTGGATTGCCGCCTTCAATCTTCGTTTTCGAATAAAAGCCAATACTTTGAAGAATCATCTCCAAAACGCGATTGGTTATAAAGGGAAAATTCAGGGAGCCTATTGTCAGGAATATCTTCGGAAAAACGCCGGCCGACCTAACCTTTAGCTTTTTACCCGCTCTGGATGGATCTTTCAGCGTCCCATCAAAATACTCCATCACAAGCGCGGTGGTCAGTACCATGAGAAAACCCAGCAAGGCAGCAACTATCACCAATAACTTCCGCTTTGTCGGGTTAGGCGACAGTGGAAAAAAGGGAGGATCCACCGCTTTGATATTCGATGATAACTCTACATCCTGCATTTTGAGTTTGGCCAGATTGAGACCATGCAATATTTCCAGGAATTCCTGCTCTGAAACATTAATCTCCCGTTCAATCCGTTTTAGGTTAGCTCCTGCAGGTGCATAAATCGCATATTGCTTCTGGAATTCCTTGATCCGGTCTGCCTGCACCTGCAATCCTGCTTTAGTATCCTCAAATTCAATCACATTGGTGATCCAATCGTTAAGCAACCTTGCTGTTGGCAATCCTTCAGTCGAGTTACTGTAGCTGTACAGGTCATTAACATTTTTCCGAATCTCTTCTTTTAGATTTTCTGCCTCAGCCTTGAGCTTACTAAGTTCCTTATCATCAATTGTCTTACCATATTCTATTGTTTCCGCAGTAGCAATTTTAGCACTTATTTCTCCCAGCTGATTTCGCTTTTGAATAATCGAACCGCTTTTAAGCTGAATTAGCTGCTGGTTCCCGAGTTTTTCCTCTATACGTTTGATTGAAGCCTCGGTTCCAGCGACCTTTATCTTCATCTTGTTGTAATCTACTTCCAGGTCTTCCTTAACAACTGCAACAGCCTTGCTTTGCTCGTAATAATTGATAATGTTATTATCCTCATTGAATTTCAACAGCTTACTCTCTCCGACTTTGAGACGATCAGCAGCTTGTTTTAACTGAAATTCAAAATACTTCACGACGGCATCAGATCGATTTTCCTTGATGACTTTATAATTTTTTATGCATGCTTCTGTAAACAAACTTAAGGTTTGCCGGCAAATCCCTGGATCATCCGAATCATATTTTAACCTGACCAGATCGCTGGTGGCAATCCTTTGTACATTCACAGCAGAAATCGCCTTGATGGAATAATGGGGATGACCAAAATTAAGAAGCATGTATACAAAATTGGTATCACTGCTCGCCATATAGTTTTCCAGATTCTTAACAGTCTGTTCATAGGCGATTGGATCAATTGAAGGTGGAAATATCTGCATTGAATCACCCATATTCAAATCCTTGAATGAAAAGGTGTCCTTCTGAGAAATAGTATCTTCTTCATCCCCGGCGCTTACGGCCTCTTTCGCAGGATGATCTTTAGCGACATCTACGGATTTTCCATCTTTGACAACCATTTTAAAGATATAATTCGGGGTGATCTTCCTTAACTCATCAAATGACTTCTTAGAAATATACCTCGGATCATAGCTTTTTAGCATCAGGTGCTGTGCCAGCAATCGAATGGCTACTTCCTGCTGCGTCTCACGTGATTTGATGATGTTTATAAGATTATCAAAAGCGATATTGGCTGCAAAATAATTGAAAGATTTGTCCATCTCAACACTGGATCCTGAAGCAATACCAGTGAAAAGCGTCGTTTCGGATGAAAAGACATAGGTTGGATTTCTTGTTAAATAGGCAACTAAACCAGCCAGTAAAACTGGAGTAATCAATAACAATACCAGATGTTTACGCAATAAACGTAAGATGTCAATTAACTTCATTCGTACCTTGTATTGAGTTTGTCAGGTTAAACTTAATGCCAACCAATTCTTCCAGGATAAGATAAGCTGTCAGCAGATCCATACGGGCCGTTTCAAAATCGCTCTCCGAACCCGACACTGCCATAGAAATCTGTGATAATTCTGTAACGTTGATCGAACCATTTGAGAACTCCTTTTCCGCCATTTGCAGATTTATACGGGCCGTTTCAAAACTTTTTGACTTGATTCTTAACAGTCGTTGCTTCAAAATGAGATCATTATACTGCCTGATTATTTCCTGCGTCAATTCACTACGCTGGGCATCGGCCATACTTTTGGCCTGCTCCATCTCATATTTTGAAATCCTAACCAGGTTTCTCCTGTTCATTACAGTAAAAATCGGGAGACTGATATAAGCGCCATAACCCCACCGCAGCTCAGTACGTGTGGTCATGTTGTTTACGGGGCCAGTCCCTCCGGTATAATCCGTTGAATAATTGTCAAAAGTCCCATAACGGATGTCCGTTAAAAAACCAATGTTCTTTGTCCAGTCTATTTGTGCCGCTCTAAATTTGCAATTGTTTATTGTCGTCTGAAGATCCCTGAATGCAACATTTGGATTATGAAGGATCGCAGAATCAAGAAGGGCGCTTAATGGTGGAATATAATTGCTGATATCAGAATTGATGGGATCAAAAAGTTTTTTAGGCTGTCCAAAAAGATTGCCTTGCCAACATAAAATAAAGCTGATTAAAAGCAATGGGAAACGGATTATTTTCATAGGCTGCATTGGTATTGTTCGGAGATTTAAACAGTGTCTTTTTGAAACATCGCCGGAATGGTCCTTAAGATCAATTTCAAATCATACCAGAAAGAGTAATTATCCCCTACAAAATGGTTCGCATATTCATTGTCAAGGCGTTTGCGTTCTTCCTCCGACATATCACCACCCCTTCCCCTGAGCTCAACCTGCCACAAACCTGTTATCCCTGCTGGTGCCAGAAATCGCTTCGACATAATGTCCTGGGTCAGAATCTCTGCCTCATAAACAGGTAAAGGACGATTGCCTACGATCGACATATCTCCCTTCAGCACATTAATTAACTGGGGAAGTTCATCAATGCTGGTATTCCGAATCACCTTTCCTACTTTGGTTATACGTGGGTCATCAACAATTTTTATAAACGCAGATTTTGAACTGGCGACTTCTTTCTTTTGAATATTATACCAATAATCACAGATATCGTGATCTCCGATATGCAAAACGGCAGAACAAGTCTGACCTTCAGGCAAAGAAGAACATCTTGGACATACTTTCGAGAAATCAACTTCAGCCTGTTTGGCTGTATTGTATTGATTTTTGTCCTTGGCCAGCTTACTTAATTCTGCATCAGCACCAACACGCATTGATCTCAATTTATAAAAATCAAAAGGTTTACGTCCCACCCTTTTTGAGGTGTAATAAACTTTCCCTTTCGATTCAAGCCTGATGGCGATAACAACCAGCAGCAAAATGGGGGATAAAAAAATCAAAGCGAAAGAGGCGACCAGGATGTCGAAAATTCTCTTTGAAACAGGCATCTTGTAAGCAACGACAGGCTCTTCTAATATTTCTTTGGGTGTCTTCTCCAATTTGGCCCGGAAATTCTTCAAAAATTGAATCCGTCCGATTAAATCTTTTGCCGGAGGAAGCGGCAATACATAATAGTCATCGATACGCTTTAAAAAAGCTTCTTTCAGCATTTCTTCCTTAAACTCATAAGATACCAGGAAAAAAGCCACAAGGTCAAAATGCTCACGGGCACGAACCCAGTCAAAGATTTCAATTGCACTGCCTCCTGAAACAACATTCTCGCAAAGAATTGCATCAGGCCGCTGCTCATCCTTGAGAAATTGTATCGCACCCAAAGTGTTGTCTTTCACGTTGAGAACAATCCCTGATGATAATTTTAACGCATCGATACTCTCCTGGGATTTCCCGATATAAAGAATTTTTATTGTGTTTTCCATAGATTTCAGACCATTGGTTTGGAGTTCCTTCACTCAGATTCAGATACTAACTCACCATTTCAGGGCATAATGAATGGGAAACAGATTTTTTTTAATCAACTCACCCAGTTCTTCAGGATTAAAAGGCTTGGCCAGGAAATCCTGAGCGCCCAATTTGTAACATTTAATCCTTTCCTTGCTACTCTCAGCTCCTGATAGCATGA
Source organism: Bacteroidota bacterium (assembly GCA_037132075.1). Classification (GTDB taxonomy): domain Bacteria; phylum Bacteroidota; class Bacteroidia; order Bacteroidales; family CAIXZF01; genus JBAXPV01. The sequence continues at coordinate 22,283 of JBAXPV010000007.1, read as the reverse complement.
CAACCGGGGTATGTTTTGTATAGCCTCTCTGCCTGACTTTTTCGACAAAATGATATCCGTCCATCACTGGCATCTGGATATCACAAATGATCAGGTCAGGCTGATTCCCCTCAAGCCATTCAAGAGCTTCATTCCCATCATTCTTAGTTACTACTTCATAAAGATTTGAAAGGAAATTCTCAAGCAGCAGGCAAATACTGCGTTCATCATCTATTACCAAAATTTTTTGTTTCATATATTTAAATGTATACGTTAATCCGGACTATTAGTTTAAGTTATTTCTCCTTATGAAAATAGAGGCTGAAACGTTTGATCTCTTTGACAATCCTGGTTGTAATAGCATTAAAGAAAGACCCGCTTTTTTCGATAGAACGGGTGACTGTCCATGCAATTGACGACATTTTTGTGACTCTGTGGAGTTTACCCTTTCTTCTCAGGGCCAAAGCCATTTGTCCGTCTTCCATACGTGAGTCACTTTTTATAAAGCCAATTTTCAATGCTTCTTCACGCGGGAAACAGAAATTCACACCGCCAACAGCCAGCTCTGGCCGTTTAATGGTTCGAAGAGAATGGACCATGTCCCTGAAAAATTCGTAAAATGCAAATCGTAAACGCGATTGCCCTGGTTCAGGAATAAAGGAATAAGTACCATAACTGGCTAAAGCCTTTTCCGCAATCAAAGGTTTAATCATTGTATCTACCCATCCTGGCGGATAAATGGTATCAGAATCCCCGGTAAGAATATATTTACCATGGCTGTTCTCCAGGGCAGCCTGCCTGGCAAACCCATACCCTTGCTTCGTCTCTAAAATAGGCGTAATGCCGCACTTGCGAATAATTTCAGCTGTATTGTCTGTAGAGTTATTATTGACAAAAATATATTCAACCTGATATTTGCTTTTCATCGCACTTAATGATGACAAATTCCGAAGAATATTGGACTCCTCATTCCATGCAATAATATTAACCGAAACAACTGGATTATCAGAATATTGGGCCTTAAATCCTGCACGTATCTTCTCAAAAACTCCGTCAGGAATCTCTTCAAGTTTATGATAATCAAACCTATGTATTCTTATATTTGCAGGAACTACAGGACGGAACATAAGTATTATATTTATAATTAATACATGTCAATTCAGCATTTGACCCCCTCATATGTAGGATTAAAGCACTAAGATAACAAAGTTTTTATTGGTTTTTGGATTGTTTCATTATATTTGTCTGAATTACTAACTCAAAACCTTGTACTGTGAAAATCGCTATTGTTGGAAGCGGATACGTCGGTCTGGTCACCGGAACATGCTTCTCAGAAGTTGGGATCGAAGTCACCTGTGTTGACATTGATCAGAAAAAAATTGAAAATCTTAAAAACGGAATCGTCCCAATTTATGAACCAGGCCTGGATGAGATGTTGCTTCGTAACAGCAAAAAAGGTCGTCTGACTTTCACAACCAATCTTGCTGAAGCTCTCGTTGAATGTGAAGTGGTCTTTATCGCTGTAGGGACTCCTCCCGATGAAGACGGCAGCGCCGATTTAAAATATGTAATTGCCGTTGCCCGTGAATGCGGGAAGCACATGACCGATTACCTCCTGGTCGTTACAAAAAGCACTGTGCCTGTCGGAACCGCGAAAAAAGTACGGGATGCAATTACTGACGAACTTTCAAAACGAAATGTTTCTATTGATTTTGATGTTGCCTCAAACCCCGAATTTCTCAAAGAAGGCGCTGCAATCGATGATTTCCTGAAACCTGACCGTATCGTTGTCGGTCTCGATTCATCCAGGGCAGAAGAAGTAATGAAAAGCCTTTACAAGCCTTTCACCCTCAACGGGCATCCTGTTATTTTCATGGACATCACCTCTGCCGAGATGACGAAATATGCCGCAAACTCAATGCTGGCTACTAAAATCAGCTTTATGAACGACATCGCAAACCTTTGCGAAATCGTCGGTGCTGATGTTAATATGGTCCGAAAAGGCATCGGTTCCGACTCCAGGATTGGCACAAAATTCATCTACCCCGGAATCGGATATGGTGGCTCCTGCTTCCCAAAAGATGTCCAGGCTTTGGTGAACACGGCTGAAGGTTTTGGCTATGAACTCCGCGTATTAAAAGCAGTGGAAGCCGTTAACAAGGACCAGAAATCTGTGATCTACAATAAGATCATGAAATATTTCAATGGAGATATTAAAGGCAAAACCATTGCCCTCTGGGGATTGTCTTTCAAACCACAAACCGATGATATGCGTGAAGCCCCTGCTCTTGTCATCATCAAAAAGTTACTTGAGGCAGGTGCTAAAGTAAAAGCCTATGACCCCGTTGCCATGAAAGAAGCAAAACATCACCTTGGTGAGACCATCGCTTATTCTGATGATCAATATGATGCGCTTATTGATGCCGACTGCCTTGCATTGATTACCGAATGGCCAGAGTTCAAATTCCCTAACTTCAAAATCGTAAAAAAACTCATGACCGGGCCTGTCATCTTCGATGGTCGTAACATCTATGACCCTATTGAAATGAAAAAACTAGGTTTCGATTATTTCTGCATCGGTATTGATACCACCAAATAATCTCTCATTATCCTAAATCTTCAATCATGATCAGGAAAAAAGTATTGGTGACGGGTGGTGCAGGCTTTGTCGGATCACACCTTTGCGACCGGCTTTTGAAAGAAGGCAATGAAGTCGTTTGTCTCGACAATTATTTCACCGGACAAAAACAAAACATAGTTCACCTCCTCGACAACCCGTTTTTTGAGTTGATTCGCCATGACGTGACTATGCCCTTCTTTATCGAAGTCGACGAAATCTATAACCTGGCTTGCCCTGCTTCTCCCATTCATTATCAGTATAATGCCATAAAAACCATCAAGACTTCAGTGATGGGCGCCATTAATATGCTGGGACTCGCCAAAAGAATCAGGGCCAAAATCCTGCAAGCTTCGACAAGTGAGGTATACGGTGATCCCCAGATTCATCCCCAGGTTGAAACATATTGGGGCCACGTGAATCCTATCGGAGAACGGTCCTGTTATGATGAAGGAAAGCGCTCAGCGGAAACATTGTTTGTCAATTATCACAAACAAAACAATGTAAAAATCAAGATCATACGTATTTTCAATACCTACGGCCCAAGGATGCATCCTCATGACGGCAGGGTGGTGTCCAACTTCATCATGCAAGCCCTACAAAATGAAGATATTACGATTTATGGCGACGGACAACAAACCCGTAGTTTCCAGTATGTCGATGACCTTGTAGAAGGAATGATCCGGATGATGGCTTCAAGGGATGAATTTACCGGACCAGTGAATATCGGGAACCCCAATGAATTTACGATTCTTGAATTGGCTGAAAAAGTGATCAGGCTCACCGGCTCAAAATCCAAAATCATCCGAATGCCCCTTCCGCCCGATGATCCAACACAACGACAACCCGATATCAGCCTGGCAAAGAAAGAACTGGACTGGGAACCTACGATACAAATCGAAGATGGCCTCGTCAAAACAATTGATTACTTCAGTGCCTTAATAGCGAATCAGTAATAAACACTCCATTATAAAATGATTGATTGGGAAAGATTTAATGAGGAGTTTGTTCAGTATTTCGACAAAGCCTTTGTATTACAAATTATCGACATGTTTTTAGCTGAATATGATGCACGTCTGTCAGTGATCGAACAGAACATCCTGGATCTTGACTTTGCTCATGTAAAATCAAATGCCCACGACCTTAAAAGCCTCACCGGAAACTTCAGAGCATCATTACCCGAAGCACTGGCCAGGGAACTGGAACAAATGGGCGCTGAAAATAAAAACGAAGGCTTGATTGAAGTATTTCAAAAGCTTAAACCTGCCGTCATTGAGCTCTCACAGGAACTTATTACCTATCGCATGACTTTGATTTCCTGAGCTTTTGATTTTGGACTGGCGAAAATATCATGGATTAAAATTGGGTATTTTTACCAGCCTGCTGCTTTGCTTATATAAAATTGTTTCTTCCCAGGAATCAGTCCCTGCTGAACGCAGTTTCCAGCTACATCATTATACAGCCCGAATCTCTTTTGATCCTTATACGAAACTTCTTAAAGGAGAAGCGGAATTTGAAGTCTCCATGCTCAGAACCAGGACAGATAGCCTGGTTTTCTCAACGCCGGGGATGGAAATCACTTCAGTGAATATCCATGAAATCAAGCAGGCTTCTTCATTACAAAAAGCACGTTTCGCCAGGCTTCATGATGACTTGGTCATTTACCCGGGCTTTTCAATGACCCGCGAAAATCCGGGAAAACCAAACTATCTCATTACGATCGTTTATTCTGCACTCGCCCCCAAAGAGCTGCACCTGACCGGCTGGGACGACACCACCGGAAGGATGCGCAAACAGCTATGGGCCCACAGACCTTCCGGCTGGATACCCTTTGTCGACCAGATGTGCACCCAGGATATCTTGATCACTTTCGATAAAAAATACCTCGTCGTTGCCAATGGCGAACGTATCGACAAAAAAGCTTCCGGCGACACTGCTATATGCTGGCACTATCGCCTCGACAAACCCCATCCCTTTTATTCAGTATGCTTTGTAGCAGGGGATTATCGTTATAAATCCCTGAAAACCAGTAAAGGACTACCGCTGGAACTCTGGTACTACCCCGAATATGAAGATCGTTTTAATACGACTTATGCCCTTCAAAAAGAAATGTTTGACTTTTTTGAATCAGAAACCGGGTTTTCTTATCCCTATTCGCTTTACCGCAACATCCCCCTGGCCGACTACCTCTATGGCGCCATGGAAACCACGACAAGTACTGTTTATGCTGACTTCCTGCAGGTCGACAAACGTGCCAGTTTTGGACGAAATTATCTGAACACCAATGCCCATGAACTTGCCCATCAATGGTTTGGAAATTGCATCAATGACAAAACGGTAGATGATCTCTGGCTCACTGAGAGCTTCGCTACCTATTTCGCAAAGATCTTTGAGAGAAAATACAAGGGGGAATTGGCGTATGAATACCAACGCGAACTTGAGACACAAAAAGCCTTAAAAATCGCTGAATCCAACAATTTTCCCCTCGGCAGCGGACAGGCCGGCGTGGAACGCTGGTACCAGAAAGGCTCGCTCGTGATGGATATGATGCGGGATGTCGTTGGTGATACAGAATTCAAAGCCGCAATCCATGAGTATATCATCAGCAATGCCTATGCCGAAGCAGAGTCTAACGACTTGCTCAAAGCAATTTACAAAACCAGCGGCAAATCACTGAATTGGTTTTTCAAGGAATGGATCCATAATGGCGGGGAACCTGAATACAAAGTATCTTGGAAACCCAATAAAAATGCTTCCGGGGAAAACACAACATTATTGCATGTTGAACAGCTTCAGTTGACAAAATATCCCGATGAGCTTTTCAAAATGCCTGTGAATATCGAGACCTATTATTCTGACGAAAGCATTGAAACGAGAACGATCTGGGTTGACAAAGCAGATCAGCAATTCGAGATTCCAAACATCTTAAACAAAACAGTCTCTTTTGTCGTCTTCGATGCCGGCAACCGTATCCTGAAAAAGCTCCAGTATGAACGCTCTTTTGAGGCACTTGCGGATCAGCTAATACAAGCAAAACATGTGTCCAACCGCCTGGAAGCACTCAGAGCCATGCAAGCCTTCCCTTTTATGCAGAAAAGAAAGGCTTTGACAGCGTGCTATGCCAGGGAAAGCTACCCGGTAATCAAAGCGGAAGTGCTCTCCCAGCTTGCCAAAGACAGCCTTTCCGATGACCTCTTTCACCAGGCGATTCATGATAAAAATGCCATGCTGAGAAAATCACTCACTGATAACATAAAAATCATACCACCCGGCCTCCTCCACGATTACGAAACCTTATTGAAAGACTCCTCTTATTTTATCGTGGAATCCGCATTGATAAACCTTTGCGAAACAGCAGTGAAGAACAATAACACAACAGCAATTGCCTCCTATCTCGACATCACCCGACAGGAAACAGGCTGGCGTGGCCGTAATATCAGGACGGCCTGGCTTGGCATTGCCCTGGGCCAGAACCCTGAAAACAAAGAATATCTGGCAGAATTAAAAGACTACACAAGCCCTTCCTTTGATTTCGAAACCCGGCTCAATGCATTAAATCAATTCAAAAAACTGAATTACCTCGATGCCGATATCGCCAAAAACCTCAACAAAGCTGCAAGCTATTGGAATCCCAAACTATCCGGTCCGGCGAAAGAAATGATTTCGTATTTCTCAGTTCAGGAGAAATACAAAGAATTACTAAACAAATAGATAGATAGGGCTTGTTGCGTACAGCCCCTTCGAAATCCTCCTACCGCATCAGCGTAACCGTCCCAGTCAGCTTCCGCTGTGTGTCAGGCTGCGGAAAGATATGCGCAACATACCTTGCAACAAAAAAGTAAACCCCGTCAGGGCAATCCGCACCATTGCTGTCTGTCCGGCCATCCCAGCCCTCTTCAAGTTTATCCGATTGATAAACCATATTTCCCCAGCGGTTGAAGATCTCTATCTGGTATTCCACGATTTCTCCCGTCTTCTTTGGCTTAAAACGCTCATTCTTTCCATCGCCGTTCGGAGTGAAAATATTGGGTAACTCAAGCAAACTGCAATCCATGATGTCAATATTGTCTTCACTCACACAATTCCCCATATATACCTTAACCCAATAGTTACCCGGCTCAAATACGTTGAAATACCTGTTCGTGCTGCCATCCGGCCATTCATAAGTGACACTGTCGAGGTAAGTCCCGCCATCCAGAACGATCTGTGGCAAATCACACAGATACATCGGCAAACCCAGGTTCACCACCGGTTTTGGCAACAGCTTGATATGAACCGTATCCAGAATCATATTCACACATCCTGTGATTGAGTCCACCGCTTTCACAATATAATTGCCTTGCGCACTCTGGTTGCCAAAGCTGAGGGCTGCACCCGTGCCCGGATAAGCCTGTAACGTTACCCAGCCATTCACGATCAAATAATAATTGATCCCCGGTTGAGAACTATCCAAACCCACAGGCATCCCTCCAATGCCATCGCAAATGACACCACCTCCGCTCAAAGGCACCTGAAGTGGCAGCGGATTTATGGTGAGATCCCGGGAAGCATTGTTTGTACATCCAAAAGGATCAGTATAGGTATACAGGATGGAATAAGTACCTACACCGGCAGCAGCAGGGTCGAAAATACCATTCACGATACCCGTCCCGCTATAGGTCCCGCCCGTTGGCGTCGCTTCAGAAAATCCAAACGGACTGTCACTGATACATCGCCCCGCAATAGGCGTATAGGTAATCACCGGCAAAGGGCGCACCAACATAGGCTGAAAGGCAGTATCCGTGCAGCCATTGGCGGCTGACCAGGCATAGCCCAGACTAAAAGTGCCGGCTCCGCTTGTGGCAGGATCAAAGCTCGTGCCGTTTACTCCCGTCCCTACATAAGTTCCTCCCGAAGGCAATCCCCCGCTGAGCGTGATCGGGGCCGCATCGACGCATAACTCCCCTACTGCAGGAAATGATGCTGTCGGGATTGGCAACACAGTGATCGTCTGCGTGTCAGCACCAACACATCCCAAAACAGAATAATTATAAAAGACCTGGAAAGTGCCTGTCCCTGTGACTGCAGGACTAAAGAGATTATTGTTGACTCCCACACCTGAGTAGATGCCACCAACAGGGCTCCCCCCCTGCATCGGGGTGACCCCGGCATTCAAACAAATGTTCGGGATCGTATTGAAGGTCACATTCGGGGTTGGAGACACTAAAATCGTCTGCTGTGCAGAGCTGATACATAGATTGCCATCCTTATAGACATAGGTTATCGTAAAAGTTCCCAATCCGGAACTTGCAGGACTAAACATCCCGCCTGACACACCTGTCCCGGAATAAGTTCCCCCCACAGGCGTTCCGCCTGCAAGCGCCTGTGGGGGCGCATTGATACAGGTTCCCGGTATCGGACTTAAAGAAACTATAGGTAACGCATTTACGGTGATGCTCTGTGTTATCTCATTGGTACAGCCATTTGGGCCTGTAAATGTATAAAGTAGAATATGAATTCCGGCACCGGCAGTGGCAGGGTTAAAGACACCGGCACTAACACCTGTACCTGAATAGGTACCTCCTGAAGGTGTTGCCATAGTGAGGGTAATGACAGGAGCATCAACACAGGCTGAAGTTAATGTAAGAAAGCTAAGCACAGGCAATGCAAGCACCTGCAGCGTTTTCATGGCAGATCCGCTACAGCCGAAAGCATCCGTATAGGCATAGGTGATGTTGTAGGTTCCAGCGCCCACAACCACAGGATCAAAAATACTACCAAGAACACCTGGTCCGCTGTAAGTCCCTCCGACCGGAGTCCCTCCTGAAAGATTGATGGTGCCGCCATTGATACATACCGGCGTAATCGTGGCTAAAGCGACTGTTGGGCCAGGCACATTGGCCAGGGTGACAGTGAGATTTGACGTACAGTTCTCCTGGTCGGTGACGGTAAGCGTATACGTCCCTGCGATAACATTTTGCAGGTGATTGGTATTCTGAACAGGGACACTGCTCCATACATAGGTAAATGGAGCGCTGCCGCCATTGATCTGGACGACAGCACTACCATCGGCCTGGTTACAATGTGCATCAGAAAAAGAAGCCACCGATGCCACAGGTGCCGGAATCATCGGCACTATCGCAGTAACTGTTTTGTTGCACCCCCCGCTACTAACCGTCACGGTATATGAGCCCGGTGCCAATCCCGCAATGGTAGGCGTGCTTTGTGCCGGCGTAGTGTTCCACAGGTAAGCATACGTTCCGGTTCCGCCTGTACCTGCAACAGTGATGGCACCGTTGTTCAGATTACAATGAGCCGCGGTGACATTGCTGATCTGGCCTGCAACATTATTTACAGTGATGATGGTACTTAAAATCGTTGTGTCAGTAGCACAAAAAGTATTCAGCCCGGGATTGTTAACAATGACTGTATATACTGTTGTCACAGAAGGCGTTACAGTGACAACTGCCTGGGTCTGCTGTGCTGTCACTGCAGGATCCGGAGGATTCGCAGTCCAAAAATACGTCAGACCACCCGTGGCGGCTACTGTTGCTGTCATGCCTTCACAAATATTTTGATTCAGAGAAACTGCAGGAGCCGCATTAACACCAACGCTACAGGCAATGACATAATCACAATTATCACCGGCAGTGCCGTCAATCATGAAATAATAGACACTACCAACAATTAGTCCTGTGGCAATAATCTGACCATTCGTCGGATACCCGGGATTCCAACAGTTCGAGACAGACGTAAAGTTGTAACAATTCGTTGTCTTATAAATCTGCATCTGTATCCCGTGGTTGTGCGCACAATTGCTACACCAGACGTCAAAAATGGCCGTAGTGGAATCCGCAATGAATTTCAGCCAGGAGTTGTTTTGAATCGTAGCACAAAATACCGCACCCAGTGGCGTATTCGTCTCATTTGTAAGATTTGTCGGGCTGACAGTGTTCGTATAGGTTGCACTTGTATTCCCGCAATAGCCATTCAGGTTGCAGATTGCAGTAGCCGAGGCACAAAAATCATCTGCCAAAGGATTCGCAACACAGGGTGGTGGCTGAGCCTTCAGGGAAAAAAATTGTAACAAAAACAGGATAATTATATAAATCCTATGCATTTACGTTTCAATCAAAATTATTGGTTGATCTATTTAAGACACCTAAAAATAAAATTGGTTTGCTCCACCCCCCTTAAAAAAAGAACAATGGGATAAAATTAATGCTTTTTTTCCTTTGCTTTCATATTTCAATGTGTATTTCTCTAACAAAATCACTTAGTTTTTTAGTACTTTTAGAACCGAATACACAGGGGCAAAACCCAATCATAAAGTCAAAATACCTCAGTCCAAAGTCAACCATTCAAAATCAAAAATATACATTATGCTACCCCTTAACTTAATCATCTTAGCAGTAATACTGCTGCTCGTCGTCGTCGTCATCCTTAACACCATTGTCATCGTTGGCGGTCGTGGCATCGCTGTTCTCGAACGCCGTTGGTTCGGCACCAAAATGCCCCAGGGTCGTGTCATCGCCATGAAAAACGAAATGGGAGTCCAGGCACGTACCCTCGGACCAGGACTACATCTGCTTGTCCCCTTTATCTACAAAGCCCGCAAACTCGAATTCACCGTCATCTCTGAAAACGAAGTCGGAATCGTCGAATCTATCGATGGCAGCCCGGTTCCTCCCGGAAAAATCTTTGCCAAAGTCATAGAAAACCATAACTCCTTCCAGGATGGCGAAGCCTTCATTCAGAATGGCGGGGAAAAAGGACCTCAGATCAGCATCCTGCCTCCTGGATTCTTCAGGATAAACCCAATTCTGTTCATGGTAAAAAAAATGCCCTCAGTCGTCATCGACAAAGGGCAGATCGGACTGGTTACTTCGATGGATGGCGATCCGATCCAACCCGGCCGCCTGCTTTCGAAATTTGTCGAAGGTCATAATAACTTCGAAAGTGGTGAGTCTTTCTTGAAAAATGGCGGCCAAAAAGGGCCCCAGTCTCAGATCTTACTCCCCGGTACCTACCGTATCAACCTCGACTCTTCAGGGTTGAGATCAAAGAAGCCACAGTCATCCCTTCACAGAAAATCGGTCTTGTGACAGCACTCGACGGAGAACCCCTGCCGGAAACAGAATATGTTGCCAAGTCAGTACCCAACCACAACGACTTTCAAAATGTCTCGAAATTCCTCGAAAACGGTGGCCAGCGCGGTCCCCAGTTCGATGTTCTGAAACCCGGAACCTATTACGTCAACCCTTTGATGTTCAAGACTGAGCTCGATGAAGTCGCCGTCGTGGAAAGAGGCCAGGTTGCTGTCGTCATCTCAAACGTTGGAGAAGAACCCCAGCATATCATCGCAAACCTCGACAAAGACATGGTCGGAGCACCACCGCAAGCTTCCGATACAACCACACTTTCAGAAGCCGAGCAACGTCTGAAATACGGCATCGAACGCTATGTCGTGCCCAAAGGCTACCGTGGCATCCAGAAAGAAGTCGCAGGCCCGGGGATCTATTATATCAACCGAAGGGCTTTCATCATCTATATCGTCGATACCACCAACATCACCATCGACTGGGACGATGCGCAGGAAACGAAATTCGATCAGCTCAAAGTCGTTTCACGCGACGGCTTCGAGATCAGCGTCTCCGTCAAAGTCATCATCCGTGTCAGACCCGACCAGGCACCGTATATGGTGGCCAAAATCGGCTCCATCGACAACCTCATCAACCACGTCATCCACCCCATGATCGACTCCAGCTTCCGCAACCAGGCCTCTTCTACGTCTGCCATGAACTTCCTCCAGGATCGGCAGGAAGAACAACGTAAAGCCGAAGAACGGACCCGCCTCGAACTCGAGAAATACCATGTTGAATGTGTCTCTGTCCTCATCTGCCAGATCGTCCTGCCCCAGGAACTCATGGATACCCAGACGAAAAAAATCATCGCCCAGCAGCAAATGGCCATGTACCAGGAGCAACAGAAAGCAGAACAGACAAGGATTGCCACAGAAAAGACACGTTCCGAAGCAGAACTCCAGAAGATCCTCATGGAAGCAGAAATCGGGGTTAAGATAGCCGAGCAGACAAAGCTCAAAACCATACGCTTCGCAGAAGGCGAAGCTGAGAGCACAAGGATCCGTGCAGAAGGTGAAGCCAAAGGAATCATCGCCATCGGGAATGCTGAAGGATCAAAGATCCTCGCGATCGGCGAGTCTACCGCCAAAGCCTACGAACTCCAGAACAAATCCATCGGCCAGCAAGGCGTCACCGCAATCGAAATCGCCAAACAAATCGCCATGGGCCAGATCAAGGTCACGCCTGACTTCCTCGTGCAGGGGGATGAGAGTACGGGTGGCTTGTTGTCGGGTTACTTGCTTAAATTGATCTCTAAAAAGGACGACAAGGCGACTGGGGGAATGGGGGACCAGGCGACTGGGTGACTGGGCGAAACCATAAGGCCCACCTAAGGGCTAACTTTCTTCAGTATAGTAAAGCGCCATACACGGGCCACAAATAGAATTCCCGTATTCGCCAGCAATCATACTGCTCCTGAATTTGGCGTATTTTTCTCCATTCCAGATTTGAAGGAGCGTCTCGTCTTTAACATTGCCCATGAGGTTTTCTGCATTATAATCACGACAACAAGCCACAACATCACCATTCCATTGCACCACAAGGTATTGCCAGGCAAAAGGACATGGCATGAAAGGAGGATATTTTTCATAAACCCCCAATTTTACCATCTCTTTTTCACCCCAGGGAAAAAATGGCCGTATCTCTACCTCAATATTTTTCGATGACCAAAAATCCTTAAAGAACTCCGTCATATGCATATTCTGATTCAATGCAATCATCCTGACAGTAAGTCTTGTCGTGGCTTTCATTGATTTTATCAAAGAATCCGCCTGTACTATATTTTCAATCGCCTGATCATAATCAATCTTACGACCACGGATCTCCTGAAAACTTTTGGCATCAAAACCATCAAGTGAAACAATAATTTTCCCTGCCTTACCGGAAATCAATTTGTGCGCAATTTCCTGATTCAATTCAATGGCATTCACTGAAAGCAAAGTTTTTAATCCTTTTGATGAAGCATATTCATTCATTTCGGCTATTAGCGGATGAATCAGGGATTCCCCGAAATGAAATAATTCGATCTCTTTCCTCTTAATCTCGTCAGGATAAGTAGCCACTTCCTCAATGACTTTGCTGAAAACTGCAAAATCCATATGTCCGGTCTTACGAGTCATTTCATTGCCCCTGGGACACATGATACAATGATATGGACATACATTGGTAGGTTCAATCTGATGCAGATGCGGGTAGGGCGAACGTTTCATCTCAAACAGCTTCCCCCATCCCTCGCGGCTCTTCAGAAAAGAGGGAAGTTCTGACTGATTCAGTTTTCTGACTTTTTCATCCATTAATACCTATTTAAAATTGAGATATAGAAAAGCATCTTCACGATATGCCGACAAGGCAAACATCGCAATGAATAAAAAAGCAAACCATAAAACAGTAATCCAGGCAGCTATTTTTGAATTGAAAAGCTTGCATAAAAAATGATAAGTCATATTTTTTTATTTTTTTTCAATTAGGTTTGCCTTAGCCATCCTGAGCGGAATCGAAGGACGACCGTCCAAAACCATGAGTAACGATAAAATAATTCAAATTCATCATCGTACAAAACTCATTATATAATCGTTAATTATTGTCGTAAGCGGGAAACTCATAATCACAAAAACAAGCGTTATAATCATTCCAACAGCCTTTCTAATCATCGTTAATCTTTTACGATCCGGAAATCTCCCCTTTGTAAAACGTGCATAATTCTCATAGAATATAATCCCAAGAGCATGATAAATGCCCCACAATATATAACGAAAACTCAATTCATGCCAAACGCCTATTGTGATCATCGTGGCAACGATGGCAAGAAATGCGTTTCTGCTGTGGGAAGCAAGCGGTATGAATATATAATCTCTGCACCAATTTGTCAGTGACATATGCCATCGTTGCCAGAAATCACGGATGTTGCTTGCCAGAAATGGATAACGAAAATTTTCCGGTACGCTGAAACCCGCCATTGCAGCGATCCCAATGGCAATACTACTATAAGCAGAAAAGCGAATATACAAATCGAGCCAAAGTTGAACAGAATGAATGACCAAAGTCGTCATCGTTCCTGTATTTTGCAGGTTCGTGTTGACCCAGGCCTTTAATAAATAATTAAGCAAATAATTCCCGATGATTATCAACTGGGCGTAGCCATAGACAAGCCTTTCCAGTCCCCGGGAGAATTCGTGGCTATCCCATTTCCGTCTGCGCAAATTGACTAAAAAATCCGGGAACAGATTGATCGGCCCTACCAGGAAAGTCGGGAAGAAGGTCATATAAGCCATAAACTCCGGAAACGTATGTTGTCTGAGCTTTTGCCTGTAGGCTTCCTGGAGATAATGTATCAGCCTGAAAGTAAAATAGGAAATTCCAATTGGTAATGCAAACATCCCTTTTAATGCAAAGTACTTACACAAAAGAAAAGCTGAAAAGACAAACAAAACACTGATAAAAGTACTGCTCCAATGTGAAAGAGAATGTCTTCGGGCAACAACGAAAGCCAGCGTGGATTCAGCAAGCAATACCGCAGCCGAAATCGGGGATGCGATCATAATAAAAACAATCCCAAAAACTGCAAAAACATACGGACTATATTTGTATGAAGGAATCCATGCAAACCCTGCAAACAATAGAATCCAAGCTAAATATATGTAAGAAACAAAATCCATTATCTCCTTGTTATTATTTTCCTGGTTTCGAATTCGTGGGTCAACCACATGCTGTATATTTTACTTCCCGATCTGTTAAAATGAGCCCGGTCAATGAAGTAAGCTTCCCTTCTCAAAGGGATTGGGAAATGAATATATTCTATATGATACTGTTTATTATATGTTGCAATATGGGTTTTAAATTTTTCGGAAAATTTTCGTGGCAGGCCATGCTCCGCTTCCATGGAACGGGGCAAATCAAGAAAATAAATTTTAATCCCCAAACTTCCTGCTTCCTTAAAAAAATTCTCCCAAAGAGGGAATTCCCCGGGATCTCTTACCCTGAAGCGTTTCCCAACTTCAAAGTCGTCTAATAGATTCTGTTCATCCAAATAGATTTTTTTTCGATGCCGTTCAGCAAAATCGGCCGGAACATAACTTTTAAACAGATGCAACGCATTAAAACCCATCCCAAATAAATAAACCGGAACCCTGGCCATCCTGATCCTAAAATTGATCATACTCCATGAGTCCTGCCCACTCATATCTACACATGCGGTATTTGATTCTATAAAAAGACATTTGGGTCTCAACCTTCTGATTTCATCAATTGTGTAATTATAATCTTTAAGGGTCGCTCCAGGTGCGATTAAAAACTTATACCTGAATTTTTCTTTCCGAATGCGAATCAGGCTATCCAGGGCTCTATATTGAATTAAGGCGCAACTTGTCAGGGAAGTCCCAAGGAAATACCCGTCCAGACTGTCATTTCCGGCATTAGTGTATTGAGTTACAGTGACATTTTGCACACCTTTTATACCTAATTCTTTGTCGCGGAACTGAAGTAAAAAAAAAGCAGAAACAAGAAATCCTGTTGCAACGAGTACGCTTACCAGCCACAGAAAGAGCGGCATTCCGGTCTTTTGTTCAGTTTGCTTCAAACTGCTTTCCTTTTATAATTGAAAACAAATCAGCAAGGCTTTTAACGTTCATCACTTCAAGGGCTGTAAATTCGATTTGATAGTGTTTTTCCATGGCTACAACCAACATAAGGTGCGAAATAGAATCCCAGGCACGACTGTTGTCAAACCGCAGATCCATATTGAGATCGTGTAGCGGCAATTGAAGAATTTTGGAAACAATTTGCAGAAATGTCTGAACTGGCTCAGCCTCGGAAACCCCATTGTCAGCCGTTTGAAGTACTTTTTCTCTTAGCAATTGCATTTGTACTTTGCCGGATCTTCCATAAGGCAGGGCCTCCAGGAAATAGACCCTGGAAGGTACCTTCTGTTCCTCCATATGTTCCCGGCAAAACGCTACAATTTCTTCATTACTAAGCTTTATGTTTTCCCTGATAACCAATGCTGCGGCAACAATTTCTCCCCAAATCCCGTCCTCAATGCCAAAAGTCACTGCATCCTGGACTGCAGGATGTGTACGGATAATCTCGCTTACCTCTTCCGGAAAAATATTAACGCCACCCGAGATGATGATTAGCTTCTTCCGCCCTGTCAATCTGTAACACCCATCCTCACCCAGGTAACCAATATCCCCGGTTTTTAGCCATGCTCCCTCAAAAACCTCCTGGTTGGCTTCAGGAGCATCCAGGTATCCGCTCATCAGCAAACTGCCACGTATCCATAGTTCTCCGGTCTCGTTAATGCCCATTTCTTCATCGTGAATACCTGATATTCTGATGTCACAATCAACAG
The DNA here is from genome assembly GCA_037132075.1 of Bacteroidota bacterium. Taxonomy (GTDB): domain Bacteria; phylum Bacteroidota; class Bacteroidia; order Bacteroidales; family CAIXZF01; genus JBAXPV01. Next base: position 6,220 of record JBAXPV010000007.1, on the reverse strand, counting down.
CATTCCCAATACTTCCAATTATATTTGATTTATCATCATGTCCTGCATATATTCCACCGGTTACCGTTTCAGTTAATCCATAAACGTTAATGATCCTGGTGTTAAATTTCTCCCCAAACTGTTTCCATAAAACAGCATCCAATTTTGCACCACAGGAAATAACATTTCGAAAACCTGCTTGATCCAGGCAATCCTTATCGTCCTTTTTGAACTGGTATATCAAAGCCATCATCGTTGGAACCATTATCCAATAATTTATCTTCTCACGATATATTATATCGAATGCATCTTCAATATTTTGAATGGAAAATGGGAAAGGCCGGTATAATGTCCCTGCATTGTACAATGCCAGCAAAGGACCCTGGACAATTCCATCAGCATGCGAGAGTATCAGGTTGTTGAAGATCTTTGAGTCATGATCCATCTGGTAAACCCGGGAAAGGCTGTCCAGGTGTGACAACAAGGCCCTGTATGAAATACGGACTCCTTTTGGTGCAGATGTTGTTCCTGACGTATACAAAATATACGCGTCTGATTCGGGATCCTCCGGAGGGATAAAGTCAGATTCGGCAAGCCTTTCGACACATTGCGGGAATAATATATTTTGAGATTTTCCCTTCTGCAATAACTTCCGAAATACATTAGCAGCTGTGGCCTGCTGAATAGGAATCACTCGGATGTCTTGATCAACAGGAATTTCCCATAACTCCTGAATCTCTGCATCCAAAAAAAGAAAGGATGCCTTGGTATGATTCACGATTGCCTTGGCCCGCTCAGTCCCGCTGTCTGGGTCAAGCAGGATGACTGTTATGCCGTTGGCAATCAAAGAAAGATAAAAACAACATATAAAATATTCATCTCTTGAGGAGATTACAACTCTTTGTCCTGCTGTAAGACCCTCGTTCCTGAAATATGTGGTATATTTTCTAAGCTCAGTTCTAAATGCGCCATAGCTTAATTTCCGATCACCAAAATCGACAAAAATCTTGTTTCCCTTTTGATGAAATGCCTCATTAAAAATATCCTTTCCGATGTGATTCAATAAATCCATTTAAAATTTCTTTTAGTTCTGGTCTCAGTATCTTACCACTGCTATTCCGTGGGAAACTATCTATATAATAATAACACCAGGGCAATCTGTTTTTGCCTAATTTCTCTGTTAAAGCTAATCTAATTCTATTTGTAAGTTCTTGTAAAGTTAATTCCAAATCATCCTGTATTACGACAAAGGCGATCATTTTCTCATCTTCTTCATTTTGAGCAAAACTACAGCAACAGCACTCGCTAACAAAAGGGATCGCTTCTATTGCGAGCTCAACTTCCTCCAGATAAATCAACTCAGAACTGATGCTTTTTATAATATTGCGCGACCTTCCCCGGAGCTCATAATAGCCATCCTCCCTTTTTTGCACAATATCACCACTATAAAACCAGCCCTCTTTCAATACTTCATCTGTTTCCAATTCTTTACCATAATACCCACGCATTAACTGATCACTTTTAACCAACAATTCTCCAAAGTCATTGTCACTATTCATTTCAGGATCTGTCAATATTTTAAGTTCGCATCCAATTGCTATTCCAATACTGTTGTCATGTGGATTAAAGGAGTCAACCTTTTGCCCCAAACAAATACCAGCTGTTTCTGTCAAACCGTAATAATTCAATATTGGCTTTTCATATTGCTCATAGAATGCTGTAAGCTGATCTTTAGCAAGCATTCCTCCGGTACAAAGTATCGCTTTTATCGATGATAGTTTATTTTTCCTGGATTCGGAATAGACAATGTTCATCTGGCGAACCATTGTCGGGGCAACACCAAGATAATGAACCCTGAATTTTTCCACCAAATCCTGAACAGACAACACATTATTTCTTTCTGTCTCAGTGGCAATGATAAAAGAAGCGCCTGCATGTACAGGCGCCAAACAAGTATTCCTAAATCCACTCATGGAATGTAAGTCACCCAGGTTTAGAAAAATGTCTCCACGCACCCACCCAAAATGCGCTGCAAACAAGGCTCCACTATTAAGCAATGCCTCTTGTGATAACATAACACCTTTAGGAATTCCTGTTGACCCGGAAGTATATAGGATTACTGCAAGATCATTGCTTTCAACTATTGCTTGAGGCATAACATCAGCTTCGGTTTCATTTCCAATCCACTCTAGAAAAAGAGGACTATTGCCTAAAATCTCAGCTTGCACAAGCAAAATCTTGGGATTAATCTCCTTCCTTTGAACATTATTAATCCGAACAGAATCTGTTAGGATTAGTTTTGGAGACGTTTCATCTAATATTAATGTAAGCAGGATCTTTGGCCAATTATGATCAACCGGAACGAAAATTACGCCACAATATAAACAAGCCCAACACAATAAAACAGACTCTAAAGACAAAGGTGTATAACTAAGCACCTTATCTCCTTTCATAATTCCCGCTTCCGAAAGCTTTGCTGAAGCACGTTTAATTAAATCAAGGCATTGACGATAACTTAAAATCACATCGCTTGCAGAACCTATACAAAGAGCTTGATCCTTAAATAAGGAATTGCCTTGATTTATAAAGCTTTCAAAAGTATTTACCCGACTGTCATCAGAAATTTTCACAAGGACCAAATTACAAATTGTTAGGATTTTAAAGATGTCGCCGGGAAACTAATTCCCTATCTTGAGAAAACTATCCTAAAATAAAAACTCCATGCGTCCTTGCGCCTCTGCGTGAGATGTTTTTCTTTCTCGCAAAGGCACAAGGGCGCAGGGATTTATAAAAACCTTAGACGTTTGGGAACTCGTAAATCTGATGAGGGATTTTATTTGCCCCCAGAACCTTCTTCACTGTGATTAGAATTTAGGCGCCCCCCCACTAACTCCTAACTCCAAACCCTTCCCATCCAGAGAACAAAACCTCGAGTTCTCCGACACATATTCCGGGACGATCTCTTTCATCCTGCTTACAAGCGCTTCGTCAGTCTCCTGATCCAGGGCTTCGAGCATCGCTGTGATCTGTGCATTCACCTTGTCATATTCGTGAACCACGACATTGCTGATCATGATTTTCTCATTGTGCGTCGGGAGGGTATCTTCTGCAGTCGCCAGGAGTTCTTCGTATAACTTCTCTCCCGGGCGTAATCCGGTGAATACAATATCAATATCCTTTTTGTAGGTAAGCCCTGATAGCCTGATCATTTTCTTGGCCATCTCATAGATCACAACCGGCTCACCCATGTCGAAGAGGTAAATCTCACCGCCTTTGCCCATAAAGCCAGCTTCCAGGACGAGCTGACAAGCCTCTGGGATCGTCATGAAATAACGGGTGATCTTGGGATGCGTGACCGTAATCGGCCCGCCTTCTTCGATCTGTTTCTTAAACATAGGCACCACTGATCCATTTGATCCCAGCACATTGCCAAAACGTGTCGTGATAAACTGAGTCTTTATTCCATTCTGATGCACCAGAGACTGAATGTACATCTCACAGATCCGTTTCGAGGCTCCCATCACATTGGTTGGATTCACCGCCTTGTCTGTCGAAATCATCACAAATTTCTTCACCCCGAATTCCACAGCCAGGTCAGCCAGGTATTTCGTGCCCCGTACGTTGATATTAATGGCCTCATACGGATGATCTTCCATCATGGGGACATGCTTGTAGGCAGCGGCATTAAAGACGATATCCGGCCTGAATTTCTCAAACACCGATCGAAGCCGATTCTGATTCGATACGTCGGCAATCACCAGGTCAACCTGAGCGTCGGGATGATTGCTTAAAATCTCATTCCTGATATCATACAGCGGTGTCTCAGCCTGGTCGAGCAATATCACTCTTTTTGCATGAAAAGCCAGCAATTGCCGCACGATCTCTGAGCCGATAGAGCCGGCACCACCCGTGACAAGTATCGTCGACTCCTGAAGCCCTTCACGAATATTATTTACATCTAACTTTATCGCATCTCTCTCCAGAAGATCATCAATCCGAACCTTACGGATCATTTTCAGATTTAATTCCCCGTTAATCCAGCTATGCACAGGCGGGATTTCCTTGATCGCCAGGCTATGCTGCAGGCAGAGGTCAATAAACGCACGCTTCCGTTTCATGCTGATCTTATCCTTGCTGATCGCCAGGATGATCTCATTGACTTTATACTGATCAATAATTTTACCAAAGGCTTTCTCAGGAGAATATACAGGGATATCTCCCAATCGCTTCCCTTGCAAAAAAGTATTGTCGTCGATAAAACCCACCAGGTTTATCTGCGTCATGCTATCAGCCAGCATAACATCCCGTGCAATTTGTCCCAATTGACCTGCGCCATAAATCATCACCTGGTGTAAGTCCTTATGACGCTGTCTCTCCATCATATAATCCAGGAAAACTGTTTTGATGATCAGCCTCGAGGCTACAAGCACGAGGTTCGCCAGGGCATAGTGGATAATGACCACTGACAAAGGAATATTAAAAACCAGGGGAAGTGTAAAACTCCTGGACAGGAATGAGGCGGTAAAAATAAACATTGACCCGGCACTGATGGCGATGATGATTTTCACCACGTCACTGGTTGTACTATGTCTCAGGATACCTGCAAAGGGCCTGATGATCAGGAAACTACAAAGAAATACCGGGGTGATCAGCAGCCATACATCGAGGTTAATGGCATTGTCAGCTGCTATAATATCCAGGTTGAAGCGCAACAAATAAGCCATGTAAAATGTGATGAGCGCAACGCTCAGGTCGAAGACCAGGACCAGCCATCGTGGCATATATCTGCCGGAAACAAAATCGTAAAACCGCTTTTTCATTATTACTTTAAAATTATATCAATGGAGACATATCTACCGAAGCAATTTTTCTACAGGAACTAACTTTCCCACAAACGTAAACAAAATCAAATCAACACACAAGAAGAAACATACTTAAATTGTTTAATTATTTACAAATGTGCCGATGCGCATATATGCCATGCTGCATCTGTGAAGTAACATTAAGACACATGGCAAACTCTTGCAATTTGGCATAATCCCCATCAATCAAAGCTTTTTTCTTATTTCTTGACCAACCTTTGATTTGTTTTTCCCAGGAAATTGCTTGTTTTGGGTCAGGAAACACTTCATGGAAAACAAGTTTTACAGGTCGTCTGGAATAAGTACAGCATGTTCTCTCATATCCGGTTTCGTGCTCAGCTACCGAAACGCTTTCTTCCCATCAACAAACTTCATCACTAGCATCAGCATCAGCAAATCCAGGAGCAAAAACAAACATCCATAATTTGCATATCTATTGGCGATCAGCACCAATCCCAGCCCAAAAAGATTCAGCACAAACGCCCAGATCACTGTTTTCTGGTGACTAAATCCTGCCTGTACAATCCGCTGATAGGCATGTTTCCGGTGTGCCAGATGAAGACTCTCTTTATTCAGCATTCGTCTGAACAATGTCACTGTCGCGTCAAACCAAAAAACCGATGTCAGAATCAATGTAACAGGGATTGAAACCAAATTAACATTCTGATAATATATCCCCAAAACAGCAACAGAAAAGCCCAACAGAGTACTGCCAACATCTCCCATAAAGATCTTTGCCGGCTGCCAGTTCCACAATAAAAATCCCAGTGTAGCAGCAGCCATCAGTAAGGGCAATGCTGCACCAAACAAGAAATAAACAGCCAGGCCAATAAAGATAACTTCCAGGCTGATATATCCATCGATCCCATCGAGAAAGTTAAACAGATTGGTAAACCAAACGATTCCGACAACCGCAGCAATACTTAGTACCAAAGGAATTGAAATCATCATAAACCCCAAATCCAACTGTTGCATTCCGCCTAAAAAAATGATTGCCGCAGTTGCGGCAGCCAATTGAATCAGAAGTCGGATTTTGGGTGTGATCGTCATCATATCATCTATGAGTCCTATCACCGAGACCGGCAATCCACAGAGCAATGCAAAGAACAATGGTGACGGAATCCCATTTTGCCAAAACAAGACAATAAGTCCGATAAACCAGCTGATTGCAAGCGCGATTCCTCCGCCTCGTGGTGTTGCGATAGTGTGAGAGCTTCTCTCATTAGGATGATCAAGTACCGCTTTCCTGATTGCCCAGGAACGCACCAGCCAGGTCAAACTACATGATAGTATTCCACAAATTATGATGAGTTTCCAGATTAATATATTATCAATTCAATTCGACTGATGCCCAATCATGAAATGGTATTGCATATATT
>JBAXPV010000006.1:0-136723 GCA_037132075.1 Bacteroidota bacterium | reverse complement strand
AGCAATATCGGTCAATACAGCTCGCTATAGAAGATTTTAACAACCAGAAGATGCTTATTGGAAATGATCAAATGTGGTTCGATGGTATCACCAAATTCGGTGATGCTATAGGTAAAATAAGGGATATTGATGATATTCAGAAGAAAGAACTTTTGAAGTCAATATTGAACAAGATCGTCGTGGGGTATGACAATATTGAAAAAGTCCACCTGCTGAATATTCACTTTCGATTACCAGTTATTATTGGTGAAACGGGGTCAATATTAACTTCAAAAATATTGCTGAAATCACCGTCAACAGAGCGAAAAACATCCGACCAACTTTCCCCTCTTTCAGACTACTCCACGGTCACCGACTTCGCCAGATTCCTCGGCTGATCGACATTACATCCGCGCATGACAGCGATGTGGTAGGCGAGTAACTGGAGTGGAATTGTTGTGATGAGTGGCATCAAGGGTTCTTCAGTTTCAGGAACTTCAATAACGTAATCTGCTACCTTGGAGATCTCAGTGTCGCCTTCCAGTACGATGGCCAGCAGCCTTCCTTTCCGGGCTTTTACCTCCTGGATGTTGGAAGAAACTTTGTCATACAGTTCTTTGTTGGTAGCGATAACCACAACAGGCATCTCTGCATCAATCAGGGCAATAGGACCATGTTTCATCTCAGCAGCAGGATAACCTTCTGCATGAATATAAGAAATCTCTTTCAGCTTCAGTGCTCCTTCGAGAGCCACCGGGAAATTGTATCCTCGTCCGAGGTAAAGGAAATTACGGGTATCTTTAAATAACGAGGCCAGGTCGCGGATTTTCTCATTCAGCTGTAATACCCTGGTGATTTTTTCCGGGATGGTATCCAGTTCAGTAAGCAACATCTGGTAACGCGACTTTGAAATCGTACCTTTTTTATGCCCGATCATCAGGGCCATCAGGGTGAGTATGGTTACCTGTGCAGTAAACGCTTTGGTGGAAGCAACACCAATCTCCGGTCCGGCATGGGTGTAAGACCCACCATGGGTGGCGCGTGGAATCGAGGACCCGACTACATTGCAGATTCCTAGAATGGTGGCTCCCTTTGATTTCGCCAGGGCTATGGCCGCAAGCGTATCTGCCGTCTCCCCTGACTGTGAAATGGCAATGACAATGTCATTTTCAGAAATTACAGGATTCCGGTAACGGAATTCAGATGCATATTCAACTTCAACATTGATTCTGGCAAATTCTTCAAACAAGTATTCTCCAACAAGCCCGGCATGCCAGCTTGTCCCGCAGGCAATGATGACGATACGCTTGGCATTAACCAGCTTCGTCTCAAAATCGATGATACCGCCCAGTGAAATAATTCCATTATTCGCATTCAGCCTGCCACGCATGCTGTCCTTAATAGACTGAGGCTGCTCAAAAATCTCTTTCAGCATGAAATGCTCGTAACCTCCCTTTTCAAGCTGGCTCAGGTTCATCTCAAGCTGGACGATATAAGGTGTCTTGGCCTTGTTTTTTATCGTAATGATTCTCAGCTCTTTATCCCGCTCCAGGATGGCAATCTCCTCATCATCCAGGTAAACGACATTTTTTGTGTATTCTACGATGGGTGTGGCATCAGAAGCGATATAAAACTCACCGGGACTGATACCGATAACAAGCGGACTCCCTTTACGGGCTGCAATCAACTTACCGGGTTCATCCTGTGAAATCACAACGATGGCATAGGCTCCAACCACCTGGTTCAGGGCAATCCTGACCGCTTCTTCGAGGGATACCTTTTCATTGAGCTGAATATCTTCAATCAGGTGAATGACGACCTCTGTATCTGTAGAGCTGCGGAATACATATCCCCGTCGTATGAGCTCCTCTTTAAGCAGTGCATAATTCTCAATGATGCCATTATGGATAATGGCAAGTTTCTCACTGGGAGAGAAATGTGGATGCGCATTGATTTGGTTGGGTTCCCCATGGGTAGCCCAGCGTGTATGCGCGATTCCGCAGGTGCCATGGACATCCGATCCACGCGTATGCATCTCCAGATCCGATACTTTACCTTTCGCTTTGTATACCCTGAGATCACTATTGATCAAGGCAACACCGGCGCTGTCATAACCCCTGTATTCCAGGCGATGAAGACCGTTAATAAGAATTGGGTATGCCTGACGATACCCCAGATAACCAACAATTCCGCACATAAGTATCTAATTTATTGGATATGAATAAGTTACTCTTAATTTCATGGGTCTATCTATCCTGCCCGGACCGTGAAGAATAACACGGCTCGACCTTACTGCTGCACCTGTCACCAAAAGCGCAAGGCCATAATTCGGGCTTTCGCCTTTCATCATTTCCTGCACATAACGAGTGATGCGGAAACCATACTGTTTGTCAGTACTTTGGTAGGTTCCGCCAAAATAGGTGGATCCACCTAGGCTTTCATCAAGCAATGTGCTGTATCCACCACTTTCTGTAACTCTTTTAAGATAGAGCTGCGATGGCGGTACCAGATCCGAAGGGCTTTCGCAAGGGATTGTCAGTAAGGCTTCATTGATGGCGACTTTCCTGCCATCTTTCCATATTGGGATGAAAGGAAGACGCAGATGAGCGCGAACACCACCCATTGCCTGGATAAAAGCATTCTGCTGTCCGGCAGCAGTGTCTCCATAAATAATTTGACGCCTTAAGTCCTGGCCTGCCTGGTTGTAATGATTGTGATCAAAATGCGTATATCTGGCTGTAGTAACGGGGAACACAGACATATTAAAACGGAGTGAATCTACAGTATCATTATGATAATACAATGAAAGTTTCGTGAGTGTGGCCAATGACTGAGCATCAAAATACAGGATTGCACCCTTATAAGACACAGGATCCGCAGCCATATACAAACCTTTAAAGATCTGTTTGAATTTCTCATTGCTGCTGAGATTATCAGCGGCAGTAGTAAGAATCCTGTTTCCAAGTTCATGGCTTACCTGACCAAGGTTTATCCTGATATGTGCGGGTTTTTTAATGGTATCAACCATGACCGAATCAGTCGGATGTGGTTTAAAAGTAAACAAAGCCAGTGGCGTAGCAGAATGGCGGATCTCACTGTAGGAATAATAGGTAGTATCAGCGTACATATCCTCAGTGACTTCATAAATCCTGAAAGTCTGAACAGTATTGGTGTCCCCGTAATACCCGGCATAATCAAGGGTCAGGATCAGGGAATCCATGGCAGGATTCGGACCAAAAGTCGGGTTAAATTGATTCAGCTCAAATTGTGTTGCAAAACTGGCAGTTGTAAGGCCAAACACCGGGTCCATATATGACCCGACCAGGCTGTATTCCGTTTTATTGGTAATGATCGTATCATTGAGTTCTGAATGAATCCACACAGAAAAAGTATCTGAAGCCCGGGTTAATAGCTTGTCCTGGGTCGGTGTAAGGGTATTGCCAATATCAGCAGGATCCTTGGTACAGGAACTGAAAATTACAAAAACAGAAAGAATAAAGACCCGGGAAAGGGGAACAGGATTAGTCAGACGTGACCACAGCATTGACAAGCAATTCGTCGTAAAACTCATTATAGATATCGATATATTCTTCACTATTCGTGTACTCCAGAACAGGCTTCTCTGATTTTGCAAGATATTCCAGAATTTCGGGATGAATTTCAGGATGGGCGATGATGACGCCGTCGCAAAGGTCAATAGCAGCTTTGATGAGGTTAACGTAATTTGCTTTCTTATAGTATTTAAGGTCTTTTTCAGGAATACCATCAAACTTCAGCTTGTTGGCAAAGTCCTTATTCATATTATCCTGAAATTCATCATTATAGATAGAAATAACCAGTTTAGCATCACTAAATAAAGGATTATCCTGGTAAATTCTTTTGGTATACAAAGGAACGAGGCTCGACATCCAGCCATGGCAATGAATGATATCCGGAGCCCAGGCAAGTTTTTTCACCGTTTCAATAACGCCCCTGCTGAAAAAGATCGCCCGCTCATCGTTGTCTGCATAAAATTTGTCATTTTTATCTCTAAAAATGTATTTACGCATGAAATAGTCCTCATTATCAATAAAATAAATCTGCATTCGGGCAGACTGAATCGAAGCTACCTTGATAATTAAAGGATGGTCGCTGTCATCAATGATCAGGTTCATTCCAGAGAGTCGGATTACCTCATGAAGTTGATTACGCCTTTCGTTAATACAACCGTAACGTGGCATAAAGGTCCTGATCTCTTTTCCCCGCTCCTGTATTCCTTGCGGAAGAAACCGCCCGACGAGTCCCATTTGACTCTCCTTCAGATACGGAGCTATTTCCTGGTTAACAAAGAGAACATTGGCTTTTTTACTGGACATATCTTTTTTTTCAGTTTGCAAAGGTAGTGAAAATTATACAAAGAATTGGACTTTGCAAACACTAAAGCATTTTTTTTCGTAATATTATTTATATTACTTTTGTTAGCTAAATAACAATGCACGAGGCATTTCCAAAACACTTGCTACTACTACAATGAACAAGATTACCACCCATCCAGTCTTAACTGTCAGAACCGGAGCAAAACACAATTTTCTTTTTAACAACCAGAAAATTTCCTGCGAAAACGGCTTCACCATCGCGGCCGCATTGCACCAGGCCGGATATCCTGTCCATAGTCACAGTCTGCGCAACAGGAACCGAAGCCTTGAATGCGGCATCGGTAAATGTGGTGCCTGTGAAATGCTTGTTGACGGGCAAATCCGCAGGATCTGCATGACCAAGGTCGATGGGATCAGCGAAGTCAGCGAGATTCCGTCAAACTACACACCGGATGTCGTTAAATATACTAAAGACAAACCAATCACTGTCTATAAAACGGATGTAGTCATTATCGGGGCAGGTCCTGCCGGCCTTGCAACCCGCGAAGAGCTTAACAAACACGGGATCAACAACCTGGTCATCGACAGCAACGACAGCATCGGCGGACAGTTCCTGATGCAAACCCACCAGTTTTTCTTCTTTGAAAAAGAAAAGAAATATGGCGGGATGCGTGGTTTCGATATCGCGCATTCTCTTGCCGGTGAAGATCATCATGGAATTTTTCTCAACGCAACAGTATGGGATCTTCTTCAGGGCAAAAGAATCGCCGTGAAAAACATGCTTACAGAAGAGATCTTTTATGTTGATGCAGACCATCTCGTAATTGCAACGGGTGCTGTCCCCTTCATGCCGACCTTTGAAAACGATGACCTGCCGGGTGTTTATACCGCTGCCGTGGTTCAGAAAATGATGAACCAGGAATTCACCCTCCTTGGAAAAAATGTCCTAACCGTTGGTGCCGGGAATATTGGCTATCTCACCTCCTATCAGCTGATGCAAGCCGGGGCTAATGTAAAAGCCATCCTCGAAGCTTTGCCCAATGAAGGCGGATTCCCGGTTCAGGCAAACAGAGTGCGACGTCTCGGGATCCCGATTCTGACATCACACATTCTACTGAAAGCCATTGCCAATGAAGACCAGACCGGGATCACAGGCGCGCTGGTGGCTGAATGCAAAAATTTCCAGCCAGTGCCGGGAACAGAGAAACTTATTGAAGGCATTGACGCTATTAATATATGTACCGGGCTTGTTCCCGACGATCAGCTCCTGATCAAAGGAAAGGAAGTCTTTGGACGCAACGTCTATGGTGCCGGTGATGCCATCCGCATCGGGGAAGGAACTTCAGCCGTTGTCAGGGGCAAACAGGTTGCCTTCGAGATCATGGAAGAAATGGGCGAACAATACAATTATGACGAATACCTTAGTATCTCTAAAGAATATATTGATTCTCAGCAACACCCTTTAAAAGTTCAGGAAGAGCCATTTATTCCGGATCCTGAAAGGGCAGCGGCCAAACCCTTTGTCATTATCGACTGCCTGTATGGTTTTGCCTGTAATCCCTGTGCTTTTTCCTGCCCGCATGGTGCCATCACCAAATCAAGTACCAGCACCATCCCTGCCATCGATTTTGAGAAATGTATCGGATGTATGGATTGTGTGTATCAATGTCCGGGACTGGCAATATTCGGTTACAGCCTTAAAAAAGACTGGCTCTTTCTGCCGATCGAATATGCTGTTAAACCCGACAGTGAAGTCTACCTGGTTGACAATCAAGGAAAAAGGCTCGGGTCAGGTCTCATTGAAAAAGTGTTATTAAAACCAAACCTGACCAATATTGCCCGGGTAAAATCACTGGATGTACATGGGCCGGCTTTGATGAATGTCAGGGGTTTTATCGTAAAAGAGAACTTTCCGGAGCCTTTGCAGGTAACACCCCATGAAGCTCCGGAACCCACACCGGTTTATGTATGCCATTGTGATGATGTTACATTGGATGAGATCATGGAAACGATCGGGAGCCGGAAATTTATCTCTGTTGACGAAGTAAAGCATACGACCCGACTCGGGATGGGTGCTTGTCGTGGAAAACGCTGCATCAAACGTCTCAAGCAAAATCTCAGAAGCAGCGGCATACAGATTGTCGGGGAAGCGACACCCCGCGGTCCGCTAAGCAACCAGCTTACCCTTGGGGAGCTTTATCCGACCAACAGCCACGACAATGTCATCATTCATTCCAACAAGGGTGAATTGAAGAAAATAAAAACAGGGGCACTCGTTGCCGGCGGAGGCATCGGTGGCAGTGCTTTGTTCCGTTACCTCACTGAATCCGGACAACAAACGATCCTTATCAACCATGGCAGGGGCGCTTCCTGGCGGAATATTGCCGGGGGAAGGCCCGTATTCAGCGTCCCGGAAATCTCTGATATTGCAGGTCATAACCTGGAGATATTCAAAGAATTGCAGGAGCGGCATGACATTAATTTCGCAAAGACTCATTATATAAACTTCGCGCACGACGAAGCAACACTGAAAGCCCTGGAAGACTCCCGGTCCTGGTCGGATGCCTGGATGGTGGATCCGAAAGACTTTCAAAAAGAAATCTCACCCTTTATCAATCCAAACCTGAAGACTTACCTCGCTGCGCTCATCACCAGGGACTGCTGGCAGGCAACACCGGGTCGCGTCATCGACCTGATCCGTCAGATCGGAATAGAAAACGGGGGAGAAATCTGGGAAGACTGTAAACTTATCGATATCCGGAAGGAAGGCAATGTTTATAAAGCTATAGTGGTTAACCACAAACATGAATTTGTGGAGATCGAGTCGGAAGTCTTTATCAATGCAATGGGCCCGGAAGGAGAACAATTCTCCCAGATGCTTAAAATCGAAACCGGGCTCTATTCCATTCGTCACCAGGCTTTTATCACAAGACGTTTGCCAATGATGGGACTTAATGGATCTCCACTTGATATGGTAATCGACCGAAGGAAATACAAAGGATTTTCTGCAGTCTATGGGCAACAGCTTGTTGAGACCGGGCAGATCATCGGCTGCGCATCCCCATTGGTAGAAGCCATGGAAGCTGACAAAAACCTGAAAATCAATTCGAAAGAATTCCTGGAGATCGTCTCCGAAATCTTTGTTGAATGGTTTCCAGGCTTAAGCTCTGTGGGTTTCCAGGCTGTATGGTCAGGATATTATATTGAACCACGGATGGTGATTGACCCTGAATTCGGTCTTTTCCTTGGGTTACGCGGACAGGGTTTTATGCTGGGACAATATCTGGCAAAGTTATATGTCGACAAACTTCTTGGCAAACCAGTACCTTCTTACTTCGATCGATTGAAACTTTCGGGGGATGGGATGCCGGAAAAAGCGTTTAAGTAGGCGTTAGACGTTAGTCGTTAGACGTTAGACGTTAGGTAAGGTATACGCATATAGCTCCCTAACGTCTAACGTCTAACGACTAACGAAAAAGCCCTCAGTCTAAAAAGTTTTGCAGTCTCATAAAAACTTCTTATCTTTGCCGACTTTTTAGAAAAAGAAAAGGTGGATTTCCTGAAGCAATTTGTGATACCTTACAGCGGCCTGACACTTGGACATCACCAGTACGAGTTCGTTATAGGGGATAAGTTCTTTGAAAGCATTGAATATGCTGAGATTCAACATGGGGACATCCTTGTGAAGATTAATCTTGAGAAAACAGAACGAATGTTGATTTTTAATTTTGACATTGAGGGTTCAGTTAATCTGGAATGTGATCGTTGCCTGGAACCCTTTGACATGTCATTGCAAGGCCATGAAAGACTCATTGTGAAATTTGGTGAAGCCTATGCTGAAGAGAGTGAAGAAATGATCGTTATTCCTTTCAGCGAACACCAATTTAACATTGCGCACTTGCTTTATGAGTATATCAGCCTGACGATTCCCTTTCAAAGGTTTCATCCGGAAGATGAATTCGGAGAATCAGGGTGTGACCCTGAATTTCTCAACAAACTCAAGGAATTTGAAGCCGATTCTCCCACGGATCCTTTGTGGGATAAGCTAAAAGGAATAAAACCTGAAGAAAATTAATTTTACCAATACCATTTTACTATGGCACATCCTAAACATAGATTCTCCTTAACCCGGAGTAAAAAACGGAGGACTCATTACAAAGCTGAGGCCCCTACAACAGCCAACTGCTCTAACTGTGGTTCGCCCGTACTTTATCACAGAGTATGTCCTGAATGCGGTTATTATAAAGGAAAACCGGCAATTGCCAAGGAAGAGCTCGTATAAGAGCTTTCCTGAATCATAAGAAAATCATTCCAGGCTCATGAGAGTTGGACTTGACGTCATGGGAGGCGATTTCGCCCCCGATGCTACCCTGGCGGGAGCCATGCTGGCACTTAAGGAGATGTCACCCACCGACAGGATCTGTCTGATAGGTGATGAGGGTATTATCCGGTCATACCTTGAAAAGGAGAATACCGACCCATCCAATTTTGATATCGTTCATACGACCGAAGTTATCGAAATGGGCGAACATGCCATTAAGGCGTATACCAAAAAGCAAAATTCAAGTATTGCTGTTGGATTTCAACTTCTGAAACAAAACAAGATCGATGCCTTTGCCAGTGCCGGTAATTCAGGTGCTATGCTGGTCGGATCTATCTATAGTGCCAATAATATCCCTGGAGTAATCCGACCCACCACGTCCACACTCATTCCACAGGAAAACGGCGGAATCAGTGTATTACTTGATATCGGCACCAATGCAGATGTCAGGGCTGATGTGATGGTCCAGTTTGCGATCATCGGGACATTGTATGCCAAATACACTTATGGTATCGACAATCCAAGGGTTGGACTCTTGAATATCGGCGAAGAAGAAGAAAAAGGGAACTTGCTGTCACAATCAGCTTTTGCGCTGCTTAAAAACACCGAGACCATTAATTTTATTGGGAATATTGAATCCCGCGACATGTTTAAAAGTAAGGCAGATGTAATTGTTTGTGATGGGTTCACAGGCAATGTTGTGCTGAAACTGATTGAATCCATGTACCGCCTCATCGCAAAACGTAACCTCCTCGACGAATTCCTCAGCCGTTTGAATTATGAAATCTACGGCGGAAGTCCAATCCTTGGTGTAAACGGAACTGTTATTCTCGGCCATGGGATTTCAAACAAAATTGCCATTAAAAACATGTTATTATTAGCCCGTGAAGTGCACAATACAAACCTTCCGGACAGAATCCGACATGCTTTCGAATTAATTGTCGAGACACAATCGGACAAATCAGAAACTGAATAAACTAAACTACAACCATGTCTAAACTCACTGCTGCGATTACCGCCATTCAGGGATATGTCCCGGATTATATCCTGACAAACAAAGAACTGGAAGCGATGGTAGATACCACAGATGAGTGGATCATGACCCGTACCGGTATTAAGGAGCGCAGAATCCTGAAAGGCGAAGGAATGGGAACCTCTGAGATGGCCATTCATGCTGTGAGAGGAGTTCTTGAAAAAACCAATACCCTTCCTGAAGATGTTGATCTGTTGATTTGCGCTACGGTCACTCCGGATATGGTTTATCCTGCCACAGCAAACATCATTTGCGACAAAGTCGGGATTAAAAACTCCTGGAGTTTTGACATCAATGCTGCCTGCTCGGGTTTTCTTTATGCCCTGGTTACTGCTTCAAAGTTCATCGAAACCGGTAATTATAAAAAAGTAATCGTTGTTGGTGCCGACAAAATGTCCTCCATCATGGATTATACCGATCGCCAGACTTGCGTGTTATTTGGCGACGGTTGTGGTGCCGTGATGCTGGAACCTTCTACAGAAGGACTGGGCATCAGAGACTCTATTATGCAGGTGGATGGCTCAGGCCGCGTTTACCTCCACCAGAAAGCAGGAGGATCAGCCCGTCCTGCTTCTCATGAAACTGTTGATAATAAAGAACATTCCGTTTACCAGGAAGGACAGGCTGTCTTTAAATTCGCTGTCACAAAAATGGCGGATACTGCAGCAGAGATCATGGAGAAAAACAATCTTAAGTCAGAAGATATCGCATGGCTCGTACCACACCAGGCCAACCTTCGCATCATCGATGCTACAGGTCGCAGGATGGGACTTCCACCGGAAAAAGTCATGATCAATATTCAAAAATACGGCAACACTACCAATGGAACTATTCCACTTTGTCTGTGGGAATGGGAAAGCCAATTGAAAAAAGGCGACAACCTGATCCTGGCTGCCTTCGGCGGCGGATTCACCTGGGGCGCGATCTGGGTGAAATGGGCTTACGACCCAAAGAATAGCTAATTTTTAGTCTAAAGCGACACCATCATCCTAAGTCAAAAGATGGTTTAACTTCTATTATTTTACAGCCTTTAGAAATTGTAGCAATCCCTCAACAAATTCCTTTTTCAAAGGGAGGCTTGGATCTTTATAGGTAGCCAGGTTCTTTTGGGCATCTGCTTCGGCATCTTTCAAGATGTGATTCATCCCTACCACCAAAAATAGCCTTGCATCAGGTTTTGCCTTGGCTAAAAGCTTCGCCTCCTCTATATCGACCTGAAGATCACGGTTTCCCTGGATTATCATCACCGGAACTGAGATCTTCTTTATCTCGTCGGTGGGCTGATATTTCATCCAGGAAATCAGGTAAGGCTGAACGCTGGGACGATAGAGATTCGCAAGACTGGGATTTACCTTGACAAGGGTTTTCCCATTTCTGAGACTGTCCATGATGCTGTTAGATTCAGCCAGAAGACCAGGAGGTAATTTATCTTTTAACTGTTGCTGCAAAATTTTGTCTGCAGACTGTCCCACTCCTGAAACTGAAACAAAGGCCTTGACTTCTGTTCCTGAAGCAGCAATCATCCCGATCAGCGAGCCCTCGCTATGGCCCAGAACGATAACTCCGGAGAAACGACGATCAGCCTTCAGCAAGCCAATCCACTCTTCCGCATCCTGGATATACATCTCAAACCGGATCTCACTTTCCTGTGTCATCGCTGCTTTGCTTTTCGCAATGCCTCTTTTGTCATAACGTAGCGAGGAAAAGCCCTCTTTTGCAAGGGCTGTCGCAAGCATCTTATAAGCATCTGTCTTGAGAAGCATGGGGGAATTACAATCCCGGTCAGTAGGACCGGAACCGGCAATGATCAATACCACAGGAGAAGTCGGCATATTGTCAGGGACAACAAGGCTTCCGAAAATGTCACCGGTCTTGGTCTTTAAAGTGATCTCCGATTCCGAAAATGCCGGATTATTTTGATTTTGAGCAATCAGGCTGTTGAATCCTAAAGATAATACAATCAGCAAATAAAGCTTTTTCATTTTTATTATTTCACTCTTAATGTTAACGGTTTATTGCGCTATTGATTGAATCCTTGCCCGCAATTCAGCAGGTATTTTCACTTTTTCATTTTTTTGATAATCATAAAGGACAATGACATCATGGGCTTCTGCAGCCAGTTCGTTTTTGTCATTAAAAAGCTGGTGCGCTATCCCGAAACTGGTGGTTTTGATAAATTCGACTCTCGCCTGCATAAATACCTGGCCGGGATAATACAGCGATTGCCTGAAGTCGCATTTTGCAGAGGCCAATATCGGCCCGATGGTGATCTCCGGCGAAATGACTGTAAAACCCATCCGCTCCAGACAATTAATCCTTGATGCCTGGATATACTTAAAAAAGGAGATGTTGTTAACATGGCCCAAAAAGTCAAGCTCGCTCCAATCGATCCGAAGCGTGGTTTTTACTGGAAAAAGAAAATCAGACATAATCAGAAAGAAAATTGTTTCTTCAAAGATACACTAAGTCCTGATCACTGAATAAATGCATAAAAATTGTACCTTTGGTCCTCTCATAAAAAAGCTCATTATCTCTCTATGAAGAAGAAATTCGACCCTAAGAGCAACTACAAGCTGACCCGCAAACAAGTGGGCTGGGTTCCACGACAGGAATCAACTCAGAAAACTTACGACAGTATCGGTTTTATGTCGGGCCTGGAAGTGCATCAGCAACTGCTCACCCGCGAAAAACTTTTTTGCCATTGTCCGGCCGGAGTCTATAACTCCAGTGACGTATATGATGCCGAAGTGATCCGTCACATGCGCCCTACACTCAGCGAGTTAGGAGAATATGACGGAACAGCACTCATGGAATTCAAGACCCGGAAACAAATCGTTTATCGCCTGAAAAACGAGACTACCTGTACCTATGAAGTCGATGATACGCCTCCATTCCACATCAATCACGAAGCCCTCGACATCGCAATCCGTATCTCTATCCTCTCAAAACTGAATATCGTGGGTGAAGTTCATATCACCCGTAAACAATATCTCGACGGAAGCATCCCGACCGGTTTTCAACGTACCGCCATCATTGGTGTTGAAGGGGAGATTCCCCTGAAGAACAAAATGATACGCCTGATCCAGCTCAGCCTTGAAGAAGACTCCTGCCGGGAGATTTCTGACATTGGCCATGTTCGTATTTACAAGACTGACCGCCTGGGCATGCCTCTTATTGAGACCGTTACCTATCCCGAAATGCTCAACCCGGATGAAGTCAAAGAAGCTTGTGATTATATTCGCTTTCTCGGCCGCAGCACCGGGCTCGTGCGTACTGGCATCGGGGCCGGACGACAGGATGTCAACGTCAGCTGTAAAGGGGGAACCCGTGTCGAAATCAAAGGCGTGGCTCACACCCGCTTGATACCGGAACTTACTCATAATGAATGCTTTCGTCAATGGGCTCTGCTAAAAATCCGGGAGAAACTGTTGCTTCAATTCAAAGACTTTTCAGGATGGAAAATTAAGAAAGAAGCGCTTCATTTCCATTCTTTCAATTTCGTCTTTCCGCCCATCGTTTATGCCAAAAAGAAAAGACATAATCTGATCGCCGTCAACCTCCCGGGCTTTAAAGGGATCCTCTCCCATTTCACCCAGCCAGGCAAGATGTTCTCTGATGAAATTGAAGAAAGACTGAAAGTCATTGCCTGCCTGGAACGACCCAATATGGCGCATTCGGAAGAATTTGAGCCTGTCATCCTGGCGAAAGACTGGACCACCATCCGCGAGATCCTGGGTTCCGGTCCTGAAGATGCTCAAATCGTCATCTGGGGTGAAGAAGAAGACATGCCGACTGCCCTCGAAACCATCGAAGAACGTTGCCAGATGGCCTTCAAAGGTGTCCCGAATGAGACCCGAAAGTCATTTATCGACGGCACAACGATTTTTGAAAGGGTATTGCCAGGGGCAGACCGTATGTACCCCGATACCGACTCTCCTCCAATTCCTCTGGAGGACAGCCTGATCGACAAACTCTCAGAAGACCTGCCCGAAGATATCATGAACCGCTTCAGGCAACTTCAGGAATGGGGTGTCCCGGAAGATACTTTCATCTATATCTTTAAGAAAAACCTCTACCCCGAGATCTTTAGGATCGTCACGGAACTGAAAGTAAATCCTGTACTGACAGCTACCCTCTTTGCGCACAAACTCAAGTTTGTGGAAGGGCATTACAAAAGCGGACATGAGTTTCAATATAGTCTGATTTATGACCTGCTGAAGTTCTTATCCGACAAAGGACTTGACCCGGAGATCGCAAAAAAAATGCTGCATATCATCTATCAATATCCCAAAATGGACTTCGAATCTGTTTTGGTAAATATTCGTTTTCGAAAGATCGGACGCGATGAGATCATCTCCCATATCTCCCTGCTTCGAAATAAATATGCTGATATTAAATTCACAGAAAAGCTAGAAGCAGAAACCAACTGGATCATGGGTCAGCTTTACCCTATGGCTGCCGGCAATATGTCACTCACTGAACTTAGCACACACGTCGACAAATAACAAAACAAAAATGACAGAAGATTTCTTCCAAGGCTATAAAGGAGCTGCACTCGAAATACTGAAAAAATACCAGGTTCGCGTCTGGGGACAGGCAATTATTGAAACAAAACGTGGAAAATTCACCGGAACGGTATTGCCACGCTCGGAGAATGACGATGACAAACACATCGTCTTAAAGATTATTACAGGATATAATATTGGGATTGACATTTCCACAGTTACGACCATGAAAGAGACCGGCTATAAAAAAGCGGTCTATAAAATTCCTGAAAAAGAATTCCCCTTCACCCCGAATTTACCTTCGGTGAAACTCATTGGTACCGGGGGCACGATTGCCTCCCGCCTCGACTACCGCACAGGTGCTGTGATTCCTGCGTTTTCTCCCGGTGAGCTTTATGGTGCCGTCCCTGAACTTGCCGACATCTGTAACCTCACCACTGAAAAAATCTTCGCAGTCTTCAGCGAAAATATGGGTCCGGAACAATATAAAAAACTAGCCATCGTCATCGGTCAGGAGATTGAAAAAGGAGTAAAAGGCATCGTGGTGGGTCATGGTACTGACACCCTTCATCATACCGCGGCAGCCCTGACTTATATGGTGCAAAACCCTCCGATTCCTATTGTTCTCGTTGGCTCACAACGTTCTTCCGACCGCCCCAGCTCCGATGCAGCCATCAACCTGATGCATGCATGCACTGCAGCCGGACATGGCGACATCGCTGAAGTCATGGTTTGCATGTTCGGCCCTACTTCCGATGAGTATGGCCTTTTACACAGAGGGACACGCGTACGCAAGATGCACAGCTCATACCGTTCTACCTTCCGTACCCTGGGTGATACACCACTGGCTACAGTGACCCGTGCAGGCGTAAAACCCATTAAAACTGATTTTAATCACCGCCGACAGGATAATAAAGTTACCATTTTACCCTATTTCGAGGAAAAAGTAGCCATCGTTTATTACTACCCAAATATGATGCCCGACATCATCGACTCCTTGGTAGACAATGGTTACAAAGGAATCATCATTGCCGGAACCGGACTGGGACATGTCAACAAGCCCATTTATCCTGCTATTGAAAGAGCAGCGAAAAAAGGCGTTCATATGTATATGACTGTGCAAACACTATGGGGCTATGTTCATATGTTCGTTTACGACACAGGTCGTGACCTGATGGCCAAAGGGATCATCCCTGCAGAAAATATGCTGCCAGAAGCTGCCTATATCAAATTAGGCTGGGTTCTTGGCCAGACTGATGATCCGGCTGAAGTCAGAAGGTTGATGCTGACTCCGATCAATGACGAAATTACAAAACGTGAACCTTATAACGGATATCTCGTTTACCAGGGTGGCGTGCCGGAAGTAGAAGACTTTATCAGAAAATTTCACAAATAAACAGCTCCCTTATGAAAACGTTCCTCAGTATCATCGTATTTAGTTTTGTCATGTTTAACCTGGCAGCCCAGGACACCTTGCGATACATGCAATACAACCTCATGGATTACAGCATTCCATTTGTCAACTGTAATGACAACAACAATGCGATCCTGAAGAAAAATAACTGGCTCAAGACGATTGTGAGTGCTGTAAATCCCGACATAATGGCTGTTAACGAAATGGGAGCGAATACGACCAGCGTGAAGTTACTGCTGGATTCTGTGATGAACAAAGCAGGCACCCGTGTCTATAAATCAGCTGCCATCGCCAACCCCTCGGGTTCGCCGATCATCAGCATGGTTTATTATGATCCGGCTGTAGTTAAACTAAAATCACAAGATGTGGTCATCGATTTCCCAAGAGACTTTCCCATGTATAAGTTCTATCTGAATACCATGGACCTCGGTACGGCATTGGATACTGTTTTCTTTACAGTGATTCTTGCACACCTGAAAGCCGGGAACACCTCGAGTGATTCGCTACAGCGATCTGGTTCCGCAACCAAACTCATCGATTATATGAATGGTGCTTATCCACAGGGAAATTACATCCTTTCAGGAGACCTCAATTTATATACTTCCTATGAACAAGCATGGCAAACCCTGACGAATCAGACCGCTTCCTCACATAACTTCTTTGATCCGGCAAATCAAAATGGAGATTGGTCAGGGAGTCAGTTTTTCGCAAATCTGCATACACAGAGTACCCATAGCGATAATGATGGCTGTCATGCCTCCGGCGGCATGAATGACCGCTTCGACTTCGTGTTGGTATCAGGGAATGTACTGGCAGGTGCTTCAGGATTAAAAGCCTTAACGGATACTTATAAAGCATTAGGACAAGATGGCAATCACCTGAACCTGGCATTGAATACCAACCCACCCAATACGTCAGTTTCTCCGAACCTGCTCGCTGCCTTATATGGCAATTCCGATCACTTGCCCATCATCATGGATCTTGAAACGGAAAAACACCTGAGCATCAACGACTATAGCAATACAATCGAAGCCAGGATCATCGAAAACCCTGTGGCAGACAAAATCCAGTGCAGCGTCAAGGGAGTGAAAGGCGACTATACTTTTGAGATCTTTTCGCTGATGGGACAGTCTTTATTTAAAGTAAGCAAAACACTAAGCCAGGGAAATAACATGATTGAAATCCCGGTCCAGCAATTCAAATCCGGCTCATACCTGCTTCGAATTTCTGACCAGAAAAACTATTCCACTTCCCTGAAATTCGTTGTTTCTACGCATTAGTTTTTGATCCCGAATGGAATACTCACTCCGAAAGTAAGATTTCTTCCCATATCGTAAATACCAATATATTTGAGGCGACTCAGGTGGTCGAAATATTTCGTGTTTGTCAGGTTGTCACCCTCTACAAACACATGCATCATTTGTTTCTTTATTTTAAAGTCAGTTCCCAATCCTGCTTTGAGTAGACCATAGGCATTGGTCTGTGTTTCAAATATATCATAATGCGACTGCTTCCATACATATATCAGACCCACATACATATATGGATGCACGAGGGCTGAATTCTTTGACACTTCAATATTCCAGCGGAAGATATGAGTCTCGCGAAACGCCGGAATCAAAGGAAGATCGTTCCCGTTGCTTTGGTTCGTCCCGCGAACAAAGGCGAAAGTATTGTCAAAATGAAAGTGATCCTTTGGGTGGATATCGATTCCGGCTTCAAACCCGCGCAACAGGCAATTTCCCTGGACATAGCGATAAACAGGATATTCAATCCCATTGAGGTTAATCGTTTCATTCCCGATATTTCTCTGGTAAATGAAATTATTGATCAGGTTGTAATATATGCTGGCATCACATGTAAAATAATCCCTGTTATAACTCAATTCCCCATCGAATTGCAGGCTGGTTTCCGGATTTAGCTGAGCGTTCCCCACTTCATAACGGAAAGTGCCCTCATGGACGCCGTTAGCACCAAGCTCTGCAATATTTGGTGCCCTGAATGCCCTGCCGGCATTGAATTTCAAATTGGTTTGCTTATTTAATTCCCAAGCGAGGCCGAGGGATCCCGAAACCGCGGAAAAAGAAGCATTAAATTTTTCGAAAATAGTATCATTTTCAGTTCCATTTTTAACAAGAAGTTCTTTCCCTGAAACGCTGCGATGGTCATAACGAATTCCACCATTTACCGTAAGCTTCTGAAAGCTCTTTTTGAAATAGGCAAATGCACCGGCATCCTGCAAAAGATAATCCGGAACAAGAAACTCAATTCCTTTGTTGGCATTGGTCTGGGTCATCCCAGAGATACCATAATCACTTTCCAGGCGGTTTGCAAGAGGCACTTGCAACTTTGCTTCGTAGCTCAGGGTCTGAAGCTGAAAAAATAAATTGGGATAATCCCTGCTGTCGGCAAACTCTTTACGGTCATTTTGCTGATAGCCCACATTTATTTTCAACTGGTCCTTTCCCAGGATGATGTTGCTGACTGAGGTGATTTTATCGTGCGTAATATGCTGAAAAGGCAGCCCTGCAGTCCGTCCCTTCAAAACAGATTCCGGGACAATCTGACCTTGTGAATCAACAAAACGATGGGAAACGGAATCGCGCAAACCTTCAATAAGCCCGATGACTGTGTTAAAATGGCTGAAATGAAGGTGAGAATAACCCCATTTTTTATTAAAACCGGTCATCACATTGAGGTCAGTC
The DNA here is from genome assembly GCA_037132075.1 of Bacteroidota bacterium. Taxonomy (GTDB): domain Bacteria; phylum Bacteroidota; class Bacteroidia; order Bacteroidales; family CAIXZF01; genus JBAXPV01. The sequence continues at coordinate 118,411 of JBAXPV010000006.1, read as the reverse complement.
TCCCTAAAACATGAGTTGTATACAGTTTCAACGGGCGTCTGGTAGCTTGCAGAATACTTATAGGAAGCCCTGGCGCGCCAGATAAAGCCGTTTTCATTACCTTCCAGCATCATTGAACTGCCGGCATTTTTACCGTTGGTGGAATACAAACCTGAGAATTCGCCTCGTAAAACACCGGGAGAGGGAGGTAATGGCTCCATGATGTTGACAACGCCACCCATGGCATCAGAGCCATAAAACAGACTGGCCGGGCCTTTCAGTATCTCGACACGGTCGGCAGAAAACTGGTCTATCTCGATTCCATGCTCATCCCCCCACTGATTCCCTTCCTGCCTGACTCCTTCATTTAAGGTCACAACCCGGTTATAGCCAAGACCCCGGATGACCGGCTTGGAGATGGCGCCTCCTGTCGATACCGCGGCAATGCCGGGAATCTGGGTAAGTGCATTGATTATGTTGGTTGCAGATGTTGAAGACAACTCCCTCCGCTCAATCGGCACCACCTGGTAACTCGAAGTCCTGCTGTCACTCGAAAAGGCATTTCCTGTGATCACGACCCCTTTCGCCTCCACGGTGGAAAGTGGCAAATGTACTGTCAAAACAGGGTTTTTAGTGAAATCAATTAAAGTATCGAAGGTCAGGTAACCAATATATTTCACTTCGACCAAAAAGCTTCGGGCAGGCAAATTCTTCATCAGAAATTTCCCATCCAGATCTGTAGTGATGCCGGTTTTCAGATCCGGTACATATATGATGACCCCGCTCAGGTTTTCGTGGTTCGACTGATCAAGGACTTTCCCTGTAAATGTATGCTGTGCTGCAACTGTTGCTGAGACCGCAAAAAGGGCCACCAACAAACAGCTTTTCATAAGCCTCATAGGTCATTTTTGAAAGGTAAATAATAAAGAAATCACAGGATATATTTTAATCGTGTGACAATTTCGATTATTTACACAACAGGCGGAGCCCGCAAGGGAGGCAGGAAACAGATCTCAGGCCTGAATGATGAAGCCGGTAAAAGCAAGGTAATGATGACCTTACTTGCGACAATTGACAAATGTTGAATACTACCAGGGAGGAAAGAAGGGCATTCAAAGCGGAGGACTGCACAGTGCTGATGCTGTTTTTCGAAAAGTTTCTCCTTATGACTTCGGCAAATCGAGTCACTATGACCAACCAGGGAATGGTAATATTCAGGCGGAACCAAGAGGATTGCAAAGCAGAATAACAGACTTCTCGCGATCCACTTTTTATGTCGTTCAATTAAAATTTTTGATCCCACCATTTAAAAATAAAACCCAGCTTATCGAAAAAAGCTTAACAACAAATCAGGGTCTTTGTTCAGCCATGAGTCGTTTAAAAGGGCAGGTCGTCGCCTGGTTCTGCATCCGGAACCATGTCGACATATGGCGGGACAGCACTTCCGCCGGATGACGGGCCAGCAGACTCACCAACGACTTTCCAGGCGCGGGCTTCGGTGAACCAGCGGCCGTTATATTCGCGACTTTCAAGGTCGAAAGAGAGCGTAATTGCATCGCCTTCACTGAATTTCAATTGATCAATTTTATCACCCCAGAGTGACATACAGACCTTTTTAGGGAACTGAGCCTGGGTTTCGATAACGATGTCTTGTTTGCGCCATTCACCGTTTTTTCCCTGGCCGGTGACAAGGGGTAAGACTTTGTAAAGTTTTCCGGAAATTTCCATTGGAATTAATTATTTAGGATGCAAAGATAAACTAACTTTGCATGCGAAAGGGGAGTTTAGCTCAGTTGGTTTAGAGCGTCTGGGTCACAACCAGAAGGTCATCGGTTCGAATCCGCTAACTCCCACAAAATTGAGTGCTAGAAGGCAAGAATGTGAGAATGCGGGAATGGATCCGCACTCGATTTTTACATCCCGGAATTCTTCTCAAATTCCTTTTACCTAAGTAATATTTTATTTATTCCCGATGATCTTCATCAACTGATCCAGTTTGGGCGTCAGGATGATTTCGGTGCGGCGGTTCTTGGCGCGGGCTTCCATCGTATTGGCCGGGTCGATTGGGAAATATTCCCCGCGACCGGCAGCAGTGATCCGACTTGGTTTAATTTCGCCGCTTTGTAGTAATATCTTCGTCACTGATGTTGCACGCATGACGCTCAGGTCCCAGTTGTCGCGGACCTGGCCCGGACCGTTGAATGTGACATTGTCAGTATGACCTTCAACCATCACATTGATATCGTTTTGTTTCTCCAATACATTGGCCAGCTTTTTCAGGGCTTCAATGCCCTTGGGGCCTACCTGCCAACTGGCGGTTTTGAACAAAAGACTCTCCTCCATGGAGACATAGACCTGCCCATCTTTCATGTGCACTGTCAGACCATTCCCGACAAAACCTACCAAGGCATCACTCACCGTTTTACGCAGCACATTGTTGATAGAATCGCGCTCATTCAGGATACTCTCCAGCTCTTTCACTCTTCTTTGCTGGTCTTTTAAGGTATTCTGAGCAACAAAGAGATTCTGTTGTTTCTCATCAAGTGCTGCAATGAGCTTATTCACAGAGTCTTGCTTCTGAAACAAGGCTTCTTGTCCTTTTTGTAACTCCGCCATCATCTTTTTCATTTCGGCGTCGGTCATCTGGCTCTTTTTGGCGGTCCTCGACTCCAGGTCAGACAATCTGTTAGTCAGTCCTGCCACGGATGCCTCGGCAGATCTCTTGGCTTCACCAAGGATCGCAGTGTCGTTTTTAAGCCCTTTGATATCTTGCCTCAGACTTGAGATTGTCGCGCCCGCCTGGTTTGCAATATCGGTTAACTCCCGAAACTGCTTGTCGAGGTTGCCTTTTGAGCTTTTACATTGTTCAAGATCGGCTGCGACTTGTTTGTATTTTTTGGAAGTAACACAGGATCCAAGCATAAGAACCAGCGAAACCATTAAAATTGAGATGTACTTCATGGGGATATTGATTATTCACACGAAAGTAAAGCATTTTAAGCCTTGAGCGGGTCTTTGCGAAACTAGATATTCACAGGGAAATGTTAATCGAAACCTAACCAAACTCCACTTCTACCATCACCGGACAATGATCCGAATGCATGGCTGAAGGCAGGATAATCGATCGTTGCAGCTTGTTGAGAAGATTCTCAGTGACCATGTTATAGTCGATACGCCACCCCAGATTTTTTGATCTTGCACCGGCCCTGTAACTCCACCAGGTATATTGCCTGGGTTCGCCAGGATGAAACACCCGAAAACTGTCAATAAAGCCAGTCTCCAGAAAACGGCTTACCCAGGCTCTTTCTTCAGGTAAAAAACCAGAACTCGTCGCATTACGGATGGGATCGTGAATGTCGATAGGCTTGTGACAGATGTTGTAGTCGCCGGAAATGATCAGCTTCGGTCGTTCCTTTTTCAACTCAGTTACATAGGTCTGAAAATCCTCAAGCCATTCCATTTTAAAGCCTTGTCGCTCTTCTCCACTGGAACCGGAAGGATGATAAACGCTTATGACACTGATCTCTCCAAAATCCGCTCTCAAAAAACGGCCTTCGCTGTCGTATTTGTGGTTACCCATGCCTGTCACCACTCGATCAGGCGCAGTCTTACTGAGGATCCCAACACCACTATAGCCTTTCTTTACTGCAGAATGCCAAAAGTGCTTATATCCGGCGGCTTCAAACTCCAGCACAGGGATTTGCTCAGGCTGGGCTTTGGTTTCCTGGAAGCAAACGACGTCAGGATCTGTTGCGCTTAACCATTCCATGAGCCCTTTGCTCATCGCAGCACGGATCCCGTTAACATTATAGGTGACAATCTTCTGGGATGACATATTTGGAATTTGTGTTTCTTTAAGACAAATGTACTAATTGATTGTTCATGAAACCCTGAATTTTTGGGCTGAAGTCATCCTTCATATATCATCCCTCATCCTTCAAAATAAGCCTTATCTTTGCCCCCATGATCAAAAAATGGTTTGAAGACTTTCTGAACTGGCGTGCCCGAAACATTCCGCATCGTCATTTTATCATAGTGCTTGCCGGGTTTATCGGGCTGATGAGCGGATTGGCCGCAGTGCTTTTGAAGAATACAGCCTATTATACACATTACTACCTCACTGTTGGCTTTACTGTTAAGCATGAGAACCTTCTTCTCCTCTTATATCCATTGTTTGGCATTGGGCTCACCGTGGCCTTTGTCTATTTTTTCATTAAAGAAGACATCGCACATGGCATCAGCCGGGTGCTTCAGGCTATCTCACAAAAGGAAGGACGTATGGAACGTCACGACAATTATTCCTCGCTGATCGCCAGTACCATCACAGTAAGTTTTGGTGGCTCTGTTGGGCTTGAGGCTCCTGTTGTGGCTACGGGCTCTGCACTGGGCTCCACGATCGGGCAGCTCTTCAGGATGGAAGCCCGCGTTTTGGTCCTATGCATCGGGTGTGGAACGGCGGGTGCGGTTGCAGCGATTTTTAAAGCACCTATCGCCGGTGTTGTTTTCGCCCTCGAAGTCCTGATGCTCGACCTGACAATGGGGTCGTTGTTGCCTTTGCTGATCGCGGCCATCACCGGTGCTGTTGTCGCTGCGGTGCTCATGGGGAAGTCAGTGCTGTTTAATTTCAATCTCACTGAACCGTTTCACCTTTGGACGCTGCCGTTTTTTATTTTGCTGGGCGGCCTTTGTGGCGTATTTTCTCTATACTTCACCAAGTCCAATATTTATATAGAAAACCTATTCAGCAAGGTCATCAATCCATGGAAACGGTTTATGATCGGGGGATTGCTGGTAAGTCTGCTTGTCTTCCTTTTCCCGCCCTTATTTGGAGAGGGCTATGAGTACCTTAAGAATATCTTATCGGGTCATCCTGAAGCGCTCCTAAACTCATCCTTGTTTTATGGGATCCCAATGGGATGGGTCTTCGTAGGTTTTGTCCTGATGCTGCTAATGGTGAAAGTCCTGGCCATGGCCATAACCACAGGAAGTGGCGGCGTTGGCGGGGTATTCGCACCTTCACTTTTCGTGGGCGGCCTTGGCGGCTTCTTCCTGGCTAAAGCCCTGAATCTCACCGGACTGGTAAATCTCCCTGAAAGTCATTTTGCCCTGGCGGGAATGGCCGGACTGCTGGCAGGGGTGATGCATACGCCCCTCACAGCAATATTCCTCATTGCGGAGATTTCAGGCGGTTATGAGTTGCTGCTGCCGCTGGCAGTCACAGCTTCAGGCGCTTACCTGACGCATTCTTTTTACGAACCCCATTCTGTTTATACAAAACGCCTGGCAGAGAAAGGCCAGTTGACATCCCGGAATAAAGACAAAGTCGTGCTCCAGCAAATGAAGATCGACGACATGATCGAGAAAAATTTCTTACACATACACTACAACGACTACCTCGGGGATCTCGTGCGACAGGTTGCCCGCTCAGAAAGGAACATTTTCCCCGTTATCGACCGGGAAGAGAACTTCTATGGGATGATCTTTATCAATGATGTCAGGCATATCATGTTCAAACAAGATCAATATGGCAAGATATTGGTGAAAGACCTGATGTATATGCCTGAGATCACGATTGAAATCGGGGAAAGCATGGAAGAGGTTGCCCGCAAATTCAATGATACCGACAAGTACAATATCGTCGTGCTGGACAAAGGGAAATACGTGGGATTCGTCTCCAGGGCGAACTTCTTTTCAACTTACAGGCAGATCCTTAAGGAATCCTCTGAGGAGTAACCTGGCCCTCCCCAAATTGGGGAGGGTTGGTGGGGCAATCCACTAATAATTTGGCCCTCCAATATTTAGAGAGCCTTTTGTGAGCCAAACTACCAAATTTTAACCCTCAGACTATCCGCGGTCCACATCTTATCGCCTTGCTTCACCCCGAAGGTATTATAGAATTCAGGCATGTTTGACAAAGGACCGAGTACCCGGAACTTCGCCGGAGAATGCTCGTTACTACGCACCTGGTTTGCAATGGCTTCAGGCCTTTCATTGATCATCCAGGCCATAGCATAGCCCAGGAAAAAGCGCTGATCAGGATTGAGGCCGGCGATGATTTCTTTGTTTCTAAACTGAGCTGTCTTTTTAAAAGCTTCATAACCCATGATGATGCCACCCAGATCTGCGATGTTTTCGCCCTGAGTGAGTTCTCCGTTGATATGCAGGCTATCGACAGCAATAAAGTTGCTAAACTGCTTAACGATCAATTTAGTTTTTGCATAGAATAAGGCACTGTCGCGAGGCGTCCACCAGTTATTCAGGTTCCCGTATTCATCATATTTACAACCCTGGTCGTCGAAACCATGTGTGATCTCATGTCCGAAAGTAGATCCCCCTATGATGGAATAAAGAATGGCATCATCCGCCAGTTTGCCTTCATAACCCGGAACGAGGATATTGCATCCCGGCACCACGATTTCATTGTTTGAGGGGTTATAATAGGCATTGTAGCTTTGAGGTTCCATATCCCATTCGTTGCGGTTGACGGGCTTGCCATACTTCTTGACCATATAATCGAACCAGAATTTGTTGGATGCCATGGCATTCTTCACATAAGAGCTACGGTCGACAGTGAGTAAGCTCAGGTCTTTCCATTTGTCAGGCCAACCCACTTTGAAGATCACGGCATTCAGCTTTTTTAGGGCCTTCACCTTGGTCGTCTCACTCATCCAGTCGAGCGCTTTAATATGATCTGCGTAAACAGACTTAATGTTGTTCCCGATTTCAACCAGCTTCTCCTTGGTGCCTTTGGGGAGATATTCATCCACATAGACCTGCCCAATCAACTCACCCAATGACTTGTCTGTCTCCTCCACTACCCGCTTCCAGCGCGGCTTTGGCTCTTTCACCCCTCTCAATGTCGTTGAATAAAAGCTAAAGACTTCGTGATAGGTCTTGTCATCAAGATTGCGCGCCAAACCTCTGACAAGATGAAACTTCAGATAGCTTTTCCAGTCTTCCAGTGGAAATGACTTCAGGTATCCATTCACAGCTGTGAGGAATTCTGGTTGTCCGACAATCACCGTATCCACCTGCTTCAAACCGGTAGCGCTGAAGAATACACTCCAGTTGATGTTAGGCGTAGTTTTCGACAATGACGCCAGAGTCATCTTATTGTAATTTTTAAGCGGGTCACGTGTGTCCTCCCTTTTCCGTGAAGTCTTCGCGATGGCTGTCTCCAGTTTCATCATATTCTCTGCTGATTTCATCGCGACTGGCGCTGTATATCCCATAATTTGAAACATGTTGGCCAGGTGACTAACGAATTTTACCCGAATCGCTTTTGCCTGCGCATCAGTGTCGAAATAAAAGCTACGGTCGGGGAGGCTTAGACCTGCCTGTCCAAGGAATACCGCATTTTTGCTGCTGATCCTGTCATCCTGAGAAACATAAAAGCCAAAGATCGGGGATCCGGATACACTGTGAATAAACGCTGCTTCCGTGAGAAGGCCATTCAGATCTTTGATGGCATCGATACGATCCAGGTCTGCTTTAATACCACTAATTCCAGCCTGGTTCAGCGTGACGCTGTCCATGCCAGCGTGATAGAAATCGCCGATTTTTTGTTTGTTACTGCCTTTTGCAGCATCTATTGTTGCTGCCGAGGAAACACAAACCTTACGAATCTGACTGTTGATGGTATCCTGAATCAACTGCCAAAGGCCATTGCCCTGTTCACTGGCAGGGATGGGGTTGGCTTTAAACCATTTCCCATTTGCAAAATCAAAGAAGTCATCCCCGGCCTTGACCGTTGAGTCAATATGAGAAGCCATGGTATCAGGTCCTCCGGGCTTGACGGCTTTGGGGTTACAGGAAAAAAAAATAGATAAAAAAACAATGACGGAAAACAGGGGAAGACTGTTTTTAAAAAGGCTTGTTGTTACAAATATCCGCTTAGGCTGAGGGCTGTTAGGCTGAAGGCTGTTAGATTGAAGGCTTATGAACAATTTCTTATTTTTCATTTTTTACTTTTTACTTTAGTTTAAAACTCACCGGCAAAGTAAAAGCCACATTCACGACTTTCCCTGAGGCATCGCTGCCCGGCTTCCAATTTGGCATCAACTTCACGATACGTATTGCTTCTGCATCGAGAGAAGGATACACCCCTTTGAGTGCCTTGACGTCTTTAACTTTACCGTTTTTATCGACGACAAAGCTAACATAAACAGTGCCTTGCTTGCCTGACTTTTTACAATAAGCAGGGTATTTAATGTTCTCTGACATAAATTTCATCATCGCATCTTGTCCTCCAGGATATTGTGGCGGGGTTTTAACTTCGGTATAGACTTTGTCATCTTGCTGACTGTCATTGTGTGACTCATAGAAAACGGGAAAACCAGGTAAATAGGCGGATGCTGGCATCCGATCCGGGCTCAGGGTTTTGGTAAACCCAAAAAAACACACAATAGCAATTGTTAGCGGTACTGCCAGGAACACTTTTTTAAAAGTCGTTTTCCTGAAAATTTTTTTTTTGTTCATTGGATTTTTTTTAAAGGTTGACAACATCAAGGTCTCATGGGATATAATCAATTAAAATTACGCTCATCCAATGAATTTTGAAAATAAAATCGATGAACTCCGGGATTGGGACGTTGAAAGGATAATTTTTTAAGACTCAGTGCGGAGGTTAGGAGACGCTGGGTATCGCGGAGAAGTTATTAATGTCAGATCGTCTCTCCGAGCATTTTCATGGCGACCGTGACATCCTCGGTTGGGAGTAAGCAGCCTTCTTCATTACAAATGTGGATGACAGTTTTACCCATTTCAATACGATTCTGAAGCAAGGGCACAAAACAATCTTCTTTACTGGCTACCTTGAAAGTGAAGGGGAGATAGTGCTGATTTAATTGCTGAATGATGGAAACAGCATCATTGCCCGCTACGGCGACTGTATGAAAAGGGACAATGTCTTCAAGATAAGCAATAGCCCAATTCGAATAAAAGCCTGGATGAGCCAGGGTTTTCTGACGCATCTTCAACATCATTTGACGCGATGTATTCAGGAAGGAATTCTCATGAAAGATCAGACCAAGGCGGAACAGCGAACGGCAAAGCGACGAATTTGAGGATGGGATGACATTGTCAGCCAAGTCAGCTTTTCGGGCAAACAAAGATTCTCCTTCGTTTGAGGTAAAATAAAACAAACCCTGCACAGGGTCGAAAAACTGTGCCATTGTCATATGCATCAAAGTCTTAGCCTGGTAAAGGTAGCGATTGTCATGGCCGGCAGGATAAGCCAGCAAGACCTCGATCAGGAAAGCATAATCTTCCAGAAAAGCCGGTATTCCTGCATTTCCATTTTTGTAACGATGCCAAAGGCCGCCATCATTCCGCCGACAAGTTTCCATCAGGAAGTCCAGATTTTTCTTGCCCAATTGAAAGAAACGTTCTTCCCCAAAGACAGCATATGCATTGAAGTAAGCCTTAGCCATCAGGGCATTCCAGGAAGTCAGAGTCTTGTCGTCGAGACCCGGATGCGGTCGTTTCTCACGTTCTGAAAACATCTTTTCCCGGGCTGACCGGAGCTTTTCCTCCACCAAGACATAGCTCAGGCCTGCTTCCTTCGCATAAGCATGAATATCTGTTTTTCGGTGCAAGACATCCTTGCCCTGGCCTTCTCCATAATAATAATCAGTAAAAAGCGCTTCATCTTCCTGCAAAACCTTTTGTATTTCCTGGATAGTCCAGGTGTAGAACCGTCCTTCCTCCCCTTCACTGTCGGCATCCAGGGCAGAATAGAAAGCACCGCTGATGTCGCTGAGCTCACGCGCAACAAAATCGAGTGTTTGATACACGACGTCCCGGAATTCCTCATCCCTTGTAAGCTGGTAGGCTTCACTATACAGACTCACGAGCTGGGCATTGTCGTACAGCATTTTCTCGAAATGAGGCATTCTCCATTCTGAATCGGCTGAATAGCGTGCAAATCCGCCCCCAAGCTGGTCATAAATGCCTCCATAAGCCATTTTCCGAAGACTGAGCCTTACAAAATCCAGGATCTTTCCATTGGACGTGGCTTTTGCATAACGTAAAAGCAACAGGAAATTCACCGGGACCGGGAACTTTGGGGCACCTGCCATCCCGCCCCAATCGGAATCGAAGCTTCGTTCCCATGAAGCAATGGATTTGTGAATATCTGCCAAGTCACCGCGGGAATGATCCACAGTGGCAAAATTAAAGTCCAGGCTTTTGATCTCCCGGGCAATTTTCAGGGCCTGATTGTTGAACTCATAAGTCCTGGTGGCGAAAGCTTCTGCGATCTGTTCCAGCATCTCTGTCCACTGCTCCGGCCTGAAATAAGTACCGCCATAAAAGGGCCTGCCATCCGCAAAGGCAAAGGCATGTAAGGGCCAGCCACCCTGACCCCTGATAAGCTGTACCGCTAACATATAGACCTGGTCGATATCCGGGCGTTCTTCCCTGTCGACCTTGATACAGACAAAGTGCTGATTCATCAAGGCTGCAATAGACTCATCCTCAAACGACTCCCTTTCCATCACATGACACCAATGACAGGAGGAATACCCGATTGAGATCAGCAAAGGCTTGTTTTCGGTAAGTGCTTTTTGCAAGGCTTCCGGCCCCCAAGGATACCAATCAACAGGATTGTGCGCATGTTGCTGCAGATAAGGTGATACTTCCTGGATCAGGTGGTTTGGATTCGACATGGATACACGCATTTTCAGGGGGCTAATTTAGGGATTCCTACGGCTTTTCCCTTTTGAAATAATTCAAATAAAAACTGAAATCTTTCATATCTTTAACCAACAATAAAAACCCATGGACCTAAGTTCATTTTTCAGCCTCTCCTACGGGATGTATGTGATCACTTCGAAGTTCGCAGAGAAGACATCCGGCTACCTGGCCAATTCCGTTTTCCAGATAACCTCTGAGCCGCCGCAGCTGGCCATCTCCTGTCATAAGGACAATGAAAGCTTCGAAACCATTCGTCGGGCAAAGGCCTTTAATATCAGTGTACTCCAGGAAAACGCTTCTGTTGAACTTATCCAGCGCTTCGGGTACCAGTCGGGCAAAGAGGTCGACAAGTTCTCAAGATTCCTGTTTAGTGATGGAAAGAACGGGATACCCATTTTGCTGGAAGACACCGTTGCCACTTTCGAAACCGAAGTCGTCCAGGCCTGGGATGTCGGCACCCATGTCGTTTTTGTGGCCCGGATCACAGAAGCCGAATGGGTGAAACGCGAGCTAAAGCCCTTGACATATGCACACTATCACGAAGTCAAGCGGGCATTCTCGCCAAAGCACTCGCCAACTTATATTGCACCCGAGTTCTTGCCTGAGCTCCTCACCCATGGGATTGAATACACAGGGACAGGTGAATGGAAACTTTATGTGTGCCCTGCCTGCGGCTATGTCTATGATCCGGAGATCGGTGACGAAGACAGCGGAATCCCGCCAGGAACTCTCTTTGAAGACATCCCCGACGACTGGGAATGCCCGGTATGCGGCGTGATGAAGTCGGGGTTTATACCGCTGGACTAATAGCGGATTCAAGGACATTCGTTGCCATGATGTCACTGTGATTTTATTACTTTCCAATGATCATCTGCTTAGTTTTAGTGAAAAATCTAGCTTTTTCGGCAATCTCAATCTTATAGGAATAAACCCAAATAAGAAGGGTTGAACTTAAAACTTTAACAGAACGAACTCCTGCTGGCTGATTTTCGTCTACAAGTACTTTTGTTGTTCCATAAAAACAAAAAACCCCTGAATATCAGGGGTTTAAGTGTCTAATGTGTGGGAGTTACTGGATTCGAACCAGTGACCCTCTGCTTGTAAGGCAGATGCTCTGAACCAACTGAGCTAAACTCCCTTTTGAAGGGTGCAAAGATAGTACTTTTATTTAAATTCAAAAAAAATCTTTAGCATTTTTATAATCAAATTGATCTCCCCCCCACAAAATCAGGTTCAAGACTGCCAGATTGCCAAAAGGCAAGAAGGTTTCTGCACTCGATTTTTCATTTCAGCTTTCCGCCATTTTTCCCTTTCTTTGTATATATGAAAGCAATCGCCTTCAACGGATGTTCTGCCTGTAATAAATGCTTAGAGAAATATGAAAGACCTTGGCGAAACGATCGTCTGGCTGGTTAAGCTTATTGTCAATAATAAATGACGATAATAAAAAAAACACTCTTTATGTTGAGACCCAAAACACTGAATCACATTTTATTATCAGGGATTTTTATCCTTACAGTTTTATTCTCCGGTTGCAAAAAAGATGATGCCGCTAAAACTTTACAGCCTTTAAAGCTTGGTGTCATTCTGCCCATGGACCAGGATAAAGGCCCATTGCGTGAAAAGGCATTACTTACTGCGATTGACGAAATCAATGCGGCAGGCGGTGTTGGGGAAGGATACAAAATTGAACTTGTCATTAAAAGTTCCGCAGGAGCCGACAGGGAATTGGTCGCAGCCGCAGCTGCAAAAGAATTAGCTGCTTCTGAAAAAAGCCTGGTCGGTTTTGTAACAAGTTTCTCGTCATGCTCCAAAGGAGTGATTGAACAAGTCGGAATCCCTGATCACTACCCACTCATCGCAGGTGCTGCAACGGCTGAGTTTCTCAGCGGAATTTCACCTTATTTTCAGCGTTTGTGTCCGCCTGATGCATTTGAAGCAAACATTCTCACTGTTGAAGCAACGAAATATGGGATCAACAGTGTTGCCATCGCTGTTGAAGATGGAGACGTTTATTCCGAGAACTTAGCCACAAAATTCCAGGCTGCCTTTGGCTCAGGGACAGAAACGATGGTAAAGTTTTCCCTGGCTGACCCTGCCTACGCTTCCAAAATCGACCAACTACTGGCTGGAAATCCGGAGGCAATCTTTATCTCAATGCTCAATCCATCTTCTTACCAGGAATTTGTCACAAGACTTAGCCAATTGAACGGGAATACCGGTCCCGCCAATATGACTTTCATTTTCTGTGATGCCCTTTATTCTTCTGCTATTTTTTCATCTCCCGTGGGGATGATGATCGGCGAAATCAATGGCCACCCAAGGAATTTTGGGGCAATGCCATCAGCCGACACGACTACAGGTCCCTATAAGTATTTTCAATCGAATTTGATGAACCGTTATCAGCAAGCTGTTTCTTCATACACTGCCCAATTCTACGATATCGGCTTTCTCTACGCCATGGCCCTGGAAAAGACACTTTCCGAAATGGGCCTCAATGACATGAAAGCATTTCGCGACAGATTGGCTTATTGGATCCGACAGGTATCTCACGGCAACGCCGGCGACCCAGGCGTAATGCCTTCACTAGGTTGGAAATCAATGAAATATGCTTGCCAGCATGGTGGAGTCGACTACCAAGGGGCCAGCGGAAATTGCAATATCGATGCACAAGGAAATGTGGTCACACCCTATGCAATCATGAAAATCGCAGGGACTCCTATGGCTTATTATTTTGAGACGATTTCTGTTGTTTATCCGTAGGATCTTTCTCACCGAGGGCACAGAATGAATTCACACAGAAAATATATCAGCGATTCTGTGTGATTTGTGTGAGATTTTTTCTTTGTTATCTGTGTGAAACAAAAAATCATCCAATATTTAAGTATTTTTGTGCCGAAAATGCTTTAATATAAAAAATGATGTCAATCAATACAAGTGAAATCAGTATCGGGGAGATCGTAGCTCTTGACTTCAGAGCTGCGTCTATCTTCAAAGAATCAGGAATCGATTTCTGCTGCGGGGGAAAGAAAAGCCTCATGGAAGCCTGCCATGAAAAAAACATCAAACCAGAGACAATCGAAATCCAATTAAAAAAACTTGAAGCAGAAGCGCTTGATCCCGCACATAACTTCAACGAATGGGAATTGGGATTTTTAAGTGATTATATCATGAACACCCATCATAAATACGTATTAAAAAGCCTGCCCGACTTGCTCTTCTATACTCAAAAAATCGCCAGTGTACACGGGGAGCACCATCCCGAGTTGATTGCTGTTGCACAATCTTTTGCAAAGATCCATGATGAGTTATTGCTTCATCTTGACAATGAAGAAAAAGTTCTCTTCCCTGCAATCAGAGAGGTGATCCGCACGCAGGCATTCCAGGCAAAGGCAGTCATTATCTCGGAAATTGAAAGAATGCAGGGAGAGCATGAATTTGCCGGCGGCGAGATGGACAGAATCAATGTCATGACAGCAGGCTATTTCTTACCTGAGGGTGCATGCGCAACTTATGCGCTGACATTCAAACTTTTACAGCAGTTTGAAGATGACCTTCACATTCATGTTCACCTTGAAAACAACATCCTTTACCCGAAAGCACTAAAACTAGCCAATTAACAAGCCAGAAGTCTGTCAACCTTCTTCTTCATTTTCCCATTTAGCAAAGTATTTCCTAGCTTTGCATCTTCTATGAAAACACTTCTCGTTGCACTTGTATTACTATTGACACTTCCTCCGGGACTTTTTGCACATAAGCCGGAGAAAAAAGCTATTGCTATCCGCGCTGAAACGGCACCACGAATCGATGGTCGGCTGGAGGATGAAGCCTGGCAGAATGCCCCTACAATAATAGACTTTACGCAGTTTGTCCCAACATATAATGTTGCGCCTTCCCACCCGACAGAAGTACGAATCGTATATACTGACGAAGCGATTTATATTGCGGCAAGGATGTTCGATGAGGCGCCCGACTCCATCTTGCACCAGTTGGGCAACCGCGATGATGATGATTTAAACTGCGACCAGTTTGGCATCATTTTCGACACTTATGACAATGAACTTGATGGTTTTATTTTCATCGTCAGCGCCTCAGGCGTCCAGGGAGACCAGCGGATGCTTGATGCGACTTATAATGCGGTATGGGACAGCAAGGTACGAATCGATGAAAAGGGTTGGACGGCTGAATTGAAAATCCCCTATAGTGCGCTTCGCTTCCCGAAGACGCCCATCCAGAATTGGGGGATGCAACTAGTTCGTGAAGTGAGACGAAATCGTGAAACAGACCAATGGGCACTGGAAGAAAAAGGGGTCCCCAATCCTCAGAAATACTGGGGTGTGCTCGAAGGGGTCAAGGATATCGTCCCACCCTTGCGGCTGTCAGTCACACCCTATTTGTCATCAACAATAAGCAGTTCGCCTTCCGAAGGCGCTTCGAAAAATGACATCTCCAGCAGTATCAGTGGGGGCATGGATCTTAAATATGGCGTGAACGAGAGCTTTACCATAGACCTCACGCTATTGCCTGATTTCAGTCAGGTCCAGTCTGACGACCAGATAAAAAACCTGAGTGCTTTTGAGACAATTTATGATGAACAACGACCATTTTTTAAAGAAGCTTTCGACCTCTTCAGCAAAGGGAACCTATTCTATACACGCCGCATAGGGCGGATCCCTCTGAACTATTACCAGGCCTCTGATCAGCTTAAAGAAGGAGATATCCTGAAAGACAACCCGGTGGCAGCGACGATGATCAATGCCACGAAATTCTCCGGAAGAACTCGCAAAGGCCTGGCTATCGGGCTCTTCAATGCGGTTACCGCAAACACCTACGCGCTGATTAGCGACTCAAGCGGAAAAACCCGGCAATACCTCACCGATCCAAGGAGTAATTATAACATCGTGGTTTTCGACCAGGCACTTAAAAACAATTCCTCATTCTATGTCATCAATACAAATGTGACCCGCGACAAAGGCTATAATAACGCCAATGTCACAGGGACCGGATTTAGCCTTTTCAACAAAAAGAACACCTATACCCTTGGTGCAAGTGGTGCGCTGAGTCAGATATTCGGGAAGGACAGCACGCATGCCATCACGAATAAAACGAATGGATTGAAATACAACTTCAACGGCGGTAAATCAAAAGGGAACTTCCAGGCTTACTATTCTCAAACCCTTATTGATGATCACTTTTCTGCCAATGACATGGGAATCACATTAAGAAATAATGAATTTGACAATGAGCTTTCCTTGCAACTCTTACAGTTTGAGCCAAAAAATGGATTCAGGGAGTCGAACTTCACATTAAATTACCAGGATTATTGGCAATATACCAGTGGGATGACCCTGAAAAAACAGCTGATTTTAAACATCTATGGCAATAATATGCATTACCTGTCAATGTTTGGCGGCACCCAGTTTGACCTGGAGCAGGCTTACGACTTCTATGAGCCCCGAAAGGAAGGTCTTTATTATTTAAAACCACTGTATACCGCTTTGTTTGGCGGCATCTCTTCGGATTACAGAAAGGCTTTTGCCCTGGATTGCCAATTTACTTACGTCTATGCAAAACAGGATGCCTTTGACCTCTATGAGATTTTGCTTTCGCCTCGGGTGCGTGTCAATGATAAATTATTTTTTACATACAAAGCCTATTTGAATAAATACACGAACGACAAAGGCTTTGCCACGATGGACGAGGATGGGAATCCTGTCTTTGGACGCAGGGATGTCACCGTGATTGAAAACTCGCTGGACATGCGCTATTTATTTAAAAACAACCTTTCATTGAATGTGAAAGTCAGGCATTATTATTCCAGCGGAATTTACGATCATTATTATTCCCTGAATACAAATGGGACCTTAAGTGAAAATCCCAATTTTACTGGCAATAACGACTTTAATTTCAATGCCTTTAATGTTGACCTGGTGTTTAACTGGGAGTTTGCACCGGGAAGTCAACTAAATCTTATCTGGAAAAATGCAATCAAAGAAGAGCTGAATTATTCTGTTCCGGATTATATCGACAATTTGCACCATACCTTTAATTCGCCACAATCGAATATCTTTACTGTGAAAATGTTGTATTATCTGGATTATCAATATTTGAAGAGGGGAAAGAAGCAAAGGGCCGATAATACGAAGTCATAAAACATATTACCCACGGGAAACACGAGAAGGATGAAACGAATTATTAGTACTGATGCAGCGCCCAAGAGCATCGCCAATTACAGCCAGGCAATAGAGGCGAACGGTTTTTTATTTATTTCAGGGCAAATCGCTATTGACCCTGCAAGCAACAAGCTGATCGACGGGGACATCACGGCCCAAACAAGCCAGGTTCTCAAGAATGCTGACGCGATCCTCACTGCCGCTGGCTATACAAAAAACGATGTAGTGAAAGTCACTTGCCTGCTGAGCGACATGAATCACTATGCAGCGATGAATGTCGTATACCTTGGATATTTTGGAAGTGAGCCTCCTGCCCGTGCAGCTTATGCTACTGCCGGACTACCAATGGGCGGACTCGTAGAAATTGAAATTATAGCTACTAAACAATAGCCCATGAACAGATACCTCCTTTCGATCATATTGATTTCTCTTATATCTTCTGTAAGCCAAGCGGATGAAGGCTTGTGGATCCCCATGTTACTGAAAGGCAAGACAGAGCAGGACATGCAAAAACTCGGGATGCGTCTGAGCGCAGAAGATATTTACAGCATCAACAAGAACAGCCTGAAAGACGCCATCGTTCAATTCGGAGGAGGCTGCACGGCCGAAATCGTCTCAGCCAAAGGTCTCATCCTGACCAACCACCATTGTGGGTTTAGCAACATTCAATCGCACAGCAGCCTGGAGCACGACTACCTTAGCCAGGGTTTCTGGGCGATGCGCCCTGAAGAAGAACTACCCAACAAAGGACTTACCGTTGAACTCCTGATCCGGATGGAAGATGTGACGGAAAAAGTTATGAATGGCATAAACGCAAAGCTAACAGAAAAAAGACGGGACAGCCTGTTACAGCTTAACATCACAAAAATCACGAAAGAAGCCAAACAGGGCAATTCTTACGAAGCCCGCGTCAGGCCTTTTTACGGAGGGAATGCTTATTATCTCTTCGTGGTTGAGATCTTTAAAGACATCCGCCTGGTGGGTGCACCACCCTCAAGTGTTGGAAAATTCGGTGGAGACACTGACAACTGGGTTTGGCCCAGGCATACAGGTGACTTCAGTGTATTCCGAATCTATGTGGGAAAAGATGGCAAGCCTTCGGATTATTCCAAAGACAATGTCCCTTATGAGCCTAAGTATCATTTGCCTGTCTCACTAAAGGGTTATAAGCCAAACGACTTCACGATGATTTACGGCTACCCCGGCCGGACCCAGGAATACCTGCCTTCTATGGGTGTCAGCCTGATCACGGAAATGGAGAACCCGATAAAAATAAAACTTCGTGACAAACGCCTGGAGGTCATTAAAGCCCACATGAGCCTCGACCGGGGCGTGAGGATAGAATATTCTGCCAAGGCAGCGACCATTGCCAATGCCTGGAAGAAATGGCAGGGTGAAAGCCATGGCATCAAACGTCTTAACACCATCAGCAAGAAGAAAGAACTGGAATTGGATTTCCAGACCTGGGCCTTTACAACGCCCAAAAGAAAAGCCAAATATGGAAAATTACTGGATGCTTTTGAATCAACGTATAAGGAAATGATCCCATTGAATAATGCCCTGATCTATTACCAGGAAGCCGGTATGGGCATTGAAATGGTTCGCTTTGCCCAAAGGTTTAACCCCCTTGTAGAGCTATGCAGGCAGAAAAATGCGGATAAAGCAGAGATTGAAAAAACGGTGAAAGGCCTTCGGGATGGCCTGGCCGGATTTTACAAAGACTATCAAGTGGGCATCGACCAGGAAATCGCACCCTTTTTACTTGGAGAATATGCAGGTAATGTGGGTGGGACGCTCTGTCCTGATGCCTTTGACCGTTTTTACAAGAATGGCCGGTTCACCCGTGATCCGGCAGATTACTCCAGGGAGATCTTTGACAAGACGATGTTTTCACAGGAAAAGAAGATGCAGGATTTCCTGGATCACTACAGGCAATCTGACTATAAGAAACTCATAAAAGACCCTGGATATTCACTGTCGGCTAGCATCGCCGAGGCAGGGAAAAAGGTCCAGCCCGGATTGGTTGTATTCCGTGCCAGGCTTGACAGTATGCAAAGGATTTACATGCAAGGGCTGATGGAAATGCTGCCTGGAAAGAACTTTTACCCGGATGCAAACTCAACACTGCGCCTGGCTTACGGCAAGGTCGACAGCTACAAACCTGCTGATGGCATTGGGTTTAACTATTTCACCACCCTCGATGGGGTGATTCAGAAAGAAGATTCTACCATCTATGACTACAAAGTAGAACCCAAAATAAAAGCACTCTATGCGAAGAAGGACTATGGTCCATATGCCGACAAAGACGGCAGTTTACATACCTGCTTTATCGCCAACATGCACACCTCGGGAGGGAATTCAGGAAGTCCTGTCCTGAATGCTTCAGGACAACTGATTGGCCTGAACTTCGACCGATGCTGGGAAGGCACGATGAGCGACCTGGCTTATGATCCCGACCAATGCCGTAACATCACGCTCGACATACGCTATTGCCTTTGGGTGATCGATAAATATGCGGGAGCCGGGCATTTGGTGAAAGAAATGACGCTTATTCAATAGGAGAATCAGGATATTAAGTCTATATTGGTATTGAACTCAAAAAAACGAGTACATAAAACTAATTATCAAAATGGAAGTACTACTTGAAATACCTGATAATAAAGCGGCTTCATTAATGGAAGTTTTAAACAGTATTTCTTATGTAAAAGCCAAGCCATTAACCGATGCCAAGACCTTGTTGATGGAAGAATGAAAGGAAGCTGTTGAAGAAATGAAACTGATCAGGGTAGGCAAAAAAAACTCGTAATGCAGAAGATTTCTTAGATGAGTTATAAGGTAAAATCAATCTCTGTTTTGAGATGCAAGCCAAACGGCTGACTAAAAGATATGCTTCTTTGAAACAAGAACTTTTTAATCTGGTACAGGACTTAAAACAAAACCCGGAACATGGCACCCCTATTGGGAAAAATTGTCACAAAATCCGTATTGCCATTGCTGCTAAAGGGAAAGGGAAAAGTACCGGTGCCCGGATTATTACGAACTTTGTCGTTATTGAAAATTGGTACATTATTTTAGGAAAATCCATAACTTATCCCAAATATTTTTCTTTCCTTAATTGTCATTTCCCCTCCAATTTCCTTTTCTCTTTTTTGCTAAGCTCCTGGCACATCAGATCAAAGGGAAATGAAGACGTACATTCCCGGCTTTGGGTGAAATCAGTGATGATCCCGGCTTCAGTAAATATTCCAGGCGTGAGGGAATGATACCACTTTTGAGGGAAAAGTGGTTCCGAAAAATTAACGTTGGAAATATCCAGGTAATATATCGTGAATAATAAACTTGAAATATTGTATGTCCGGTCCACCAATCCAATTGGGTCTCCGGGACGAATCCTTTGCCCTTTCTTCACGAAAATAGTGTCCTTTTTCAATAAATTATAGTTGGCAAAAGACCCATCTTTATGAAATACTTCAACATTGGTTGAAGTATTTGTGTAAACAGCATATGCGTCCCTGATTTTATCGCCATAATTGACATCACAAACAACGCCAGCCCTGGAGGCAAAAACGGTATCCCCTTCTTTTACATGAAATTCAAGACTGTACCAATCTGAATAAGCCTTATTTAAAATAAGGGAATCCAGGTTGGCAGTCCTGGAAACAAGGATGCTACTGCCTTTTACAGGCATCAAATAAATTATTTTATCATTGACTTGGGTGTTCATTCTCCCCTTTATATAGAAACCCGTTAGTAGATCCAATGATACATTCCTATCATAAAATACTTTTGCATATATGCCTGGCAAACTGAATATTAAATTTTTACCAGGATGAACCGTAACTCTTCCATGTTCTTTTGGTACAAATGGAGTGCGCTTCCAGTCGAACAAAGCCAGATAATCACAACTTTCGTTATTATAACAGACAACATTGATGTTTTTCTGGATATCTTCTTCTGTCTTAATTTCAAGCCCCTGCTGGGCAAAGGCTCGGGAAAAGATAAGTAAGAAAACGAAAAATGTAAAGGAGCATTTGGAGCTTACGAGCATCTTGTTAAAATTCTAAAAAACCTGATGTGGATTCATGGAGTAAATTTGATATTTATTTCCTTTATAATAAGGTATCCAATATAAAATATTTCTACCTTTGCCTTATTCATATTTGGTCTTAATAAATCAGAAAATGCCTCATTATCACAAACTTGGAAGCATCCCTTCCAAAAGGCACATACAGTTTCGCAAGCCGGACGGAGGCTTGTATACCGAGCAGCTGGTCTCCACGGAAGGCTTTAATGACCTCTATTCTCTGACCTACCACAGCCACCCTCCTACTATGGTAAGCGCTGTGAGAGAAGCCTGGTCTGTAGCTCCTCGTATTGCTGTTGAGAAAAACACCCAGAACCGTAGCTTCCAGGGCTTTCAGGTAAGACCTGAGGATGACTTTCTGAAAAGCAGAAAGACAGTGCTTTTCAACAAGGATTGTCACATCAGTCTTGCAGCCCCAAGAAAGTCGATGACAGATTACTTCTACCGTAACTCGTCGATGCATGAGCTGATCTTTGTTCATGAAGGCAAAGGAACCCTGCACAGCATGTATGGCCGCCTGCCATTTGTGCCGGGTGATCATATTGTGATCCCGAAGGGCATCACCTACCAGATAGAATTTGACGGGCCTGACAACCGGCTTTTTATTGTGGAGTCCAGTTCGCCATATAAGTTCCCGAGACGTTATATGAACCGGGCCGGACAATTGCTGGAACATGCTCCTTTTCATGAGCGCGACATCCGCAAACCCATGGAACTGGAGACTTTCGACCAGAAAGGCGACTTCCAGATCCTGATTAAAAAGGACGACATGATGTTTCCGTATCATTACGCCTCTCATCCTTTCGATGTGATCGGCTGGGATGGCTATCATTATCCATATACACTGTCAATCCATGACTTTGAGCCTATCACCGGGCGCCTCCACATGCCACCACCAATCCACCAGACTTTCGAGACCCGTGCCTTTGTGATGTGTGCTTTTGTGCCACGGCTGTATGACTATCACCCTGAATCGATCCCTGCTCCCTATGCCCATAGTAATGTAGATGCCGACGAGGTGCTATACTATGTCGACGGTGACTTTATGAGCAGAAACAACATAAAAAGAGGACAAATTACCTTACACCCGATTGGGCTGGTCCACGGTCCGCATCCCGGCGCTGCAGAACGCAGCATCGGTAAAAAAGAGACCAACGAACTGGCGGTCATGGTGGATACCTTTGCCCCGCTTTACCTTACGGAAGATGCAATGCAGATCGAAGACAAGGACTATTATCTAAGCTGGTTATTTTAATTTCAAAAGTATAAACACAAAAAAATGGAAGCAAACACAGAATTCCTGCCACTCAACGGAACTGACTACGTTGAATTTTTCGTCGGTAATGCGAAACAAAGTGCTCATTATTACCAAACTGCCTTTGGTTTTCAACCACTTGCTTATGCAGGACTGGAGACA
Source organism: Bacteroidota bacterium (assembly GCA_037132075.1). GTDB lineage: Bacteria > Bacteroidota > Bacteroidia > Bacteroidales > CAIXZF01 > JBAXPV01. The sequence continues at coordinate 96,063 of JBAXPV010000006.1, read as the reverse complement.
GGATTAACAGACCGCACCTCTTATGTACTGCAACAAGGGAAAATCCGCCTGGTGCTCACCACAGCCCTGGGACCTGACTCAGAAATCGCCGAACATGTCAAACAACATGGAGATGGCGTAAAATTTATTGCTTTGTGGGTTGATGATGCACGTAAAGCGTATGAGGAGACAGTAAAACGCGGTGCAAAACCCTACCTCGAGCCTACCGTGATGACAGACGCAAAGGGCGAAGTCGTGAAATCTGGCATTCATACCTATGGAGAGACGATTCACCTATTCATTGAGCGTAAAAACTATCAAGGGCTTTTCCTGCCGGGTTTTATTCAGTGGAACCCGGCGTATCGCCCTGAACCAGTGGGTTTGATGTATGTTGACCATATTGTGGGCAACCTCGACTGGGGTCAGATGAATGTCTGGGCCAAATTCTATGAAGACGTGATGGGATTTAAACAAATCATCTCCTTCGACGACAACGACATTTCTACTGATTATACCGCGCTGATGTCGAAAGTGATGAGTAACGGCAATGGTTACATCAAATTCCCGCTGAATGAACCTGCCAAAGGAAAAAGTAAAAGTCAGATCGAAGAATATATCGAGTTTTATAAAGGAGCCGGCGTGCAACATGTGGCGATGATCACCAATGACATCGCTCATACCATCACTGAATTAAAGAGAAGAGGTGTTGAATTTCTTGAAGTCCCGGATTCCTATTATGACACTGTTCTTGATCGTGTCGGGACCATCAAAGAAGATCTTGAGGTTATGAAAAAGCTGAACATCCTGATTGACTGTGATGACGAAGGCTATCTCTTACAGTTGTTTACAAAACCAGTTGAAGACCGCCCGACAGTATTTTATGAAATCATCCAAAGGCAAGGAGCTAAGTCGTTTGGGAAGGGGAATTTTAAGGCCTTGTTCGAATCGATTGAAAGGGAACAAGGGAGACGGGGGACTTTATAATATACCAATTTTCAATATACCAATATACCAATTTTCAATATACCAATATACCAATTAAAGGGTGAATGAATAAGGAAAAAAATATAGGCATAAAGTCATGGGTTGAGGTACCGGAAGGAAGTGATTTCCCTTTGTGGAATTTGCCTTTTGGCATCATCAAGTCACATTTTTCGGGACCGGTTGCGGCCACGCGCATCGGTGATACCATTGTGGATTTGGCGATCCTTGCTGAGGCTGGCTTTTTCTCTTTTTTGGGTGAAAATGCAAAGGTTTTTAAGCGTGAGACCTTGAATGACTTCATCGCATTGGGTCGTCCGGCCTGGCGACGGGTGAGGGAGAAACTACTGGAAGTTTTTGCGGAAGGGAGTACCGATCTCCAGAAGTCGGTTCAATTCAGCCGTGAAGCCTTGCTGAGCGCCAAAGAGGTCCAGATGCTGTTGCCGGTGAAGATTGGAGATTATACCGATTTTTATTCTGGCATAGAACATGCCATCAATGTGGGGACGATGTTTCGCGATCCCAACAATGCCCTGTTGCCAAATTACCGGCATCTGCCTGTGGCTTATCATGGCCGTAGTTCTTCTATTGCGGTGAGCGGCACTAACTTCCACCGCCCCATGGGACAGGTAACGACCGACAATGTCACGCCTATCTTTACGGCCTCCCGCAACCTCGACTTCGAGCTGGAGATGGCCTTTGTGGTTGGCCAGCCTAACAAAATCGGAGATCGTGTCAGTACTTCTGAGGCGGAAGATCACATTTTCGGGATGCTTTTGTTCAATGACCTTTCTGCCCGTGACATCCAGCGATGGGAATATGTGCCCCTCGGGCCCTTCCTTGCCAAGAATTTCGGCTCTGTTGTATCTCCCTGGATCGTCACACTGGATGCTTTAGAACCTTTCCTTACTGCTGGACCGGTTCAGGAGCCCGCTGTGCTTCCCTATCTGCAATATGAAGGTAAAAAGAACTATGACATCAAGCTTGAAGTATGGGTAAAACCCGAAGATGTAGAAGAAAAACGAATCTGTCTTTCGAATCATTCCTATCTCTATTGGAACATCTGTCAGCAGCTTGCACATCATACCATCAACGGCTGTAATATGAATATCGGGGACCTATGTGCCTCGGGTACGATAAGCGGACCTGAGCCGGGAAGCTATGGCTCCTTATTGGAACTCACCTGGAACGGGACAAAACCCATCCTTTATGCGGATGGAAAATCGCGTTTGTTCCTTGAGGATGGCGATACTGTGATGATGAAGGCCTTTGCTGAGAAAGACGGCTTACACATCGGATTCGGCGATTGTATCACAACAGTATTACCCGCGAAAGAACTGTGACATGCTGAAATTCAATCCCAATACCATCACCTCGCAACGCCTGCACCAGATCATGCTGGGGTCCATTGCACCACGCCCGATCGCTTTTGCCAGCACAATCGATAAAGATGGGAATGTGAACCTGAGTCCGTTCAGCTTTTTCAATGCTTTTGGAGTCAACCCTACGACATTGATATTTTCGCCTTCCCGCCGTGGACGCGACAATACCAATAAGCATACTTATGAGAATATCAAAGAAGTTCCTGAAGTGGTGATCAACATAGTCAATTACGACATGATTGAGCAGGTTTCGCTTGCCAGCACTGAATACCCGCGTTCTGTAAACGAGTTTGTCAAGTCTGGTTTTACACCCATTGCCTCAGAGATGATCCGACCACCACGTGTTGCGGAATCACCGGTTCAGTATGAATGCAAGGTACGCCAGGTCATAGAAACCGGCGAAGGCGGAGGAGCAGCCAACCTGGTCATTTGTGAGATTCTGCTGGTGCATGTAAACGAAGATGTACTGGATTCGACAGGCAACATCGACCCTCAGAAGATCCGTTTGGTTGGGCGAATGGGGGGTGATTATTATATTGAGGCATTCGGTCCTGGCCTTTTCAAAGTGGCCAAACCGCTGGCCAAGATGGGAATCGGAATTGACCAATTGCCTGTATTCATTCGCGACAGCCATCATTTTAGTGGCAATGACCTTGGGAAACTCGGAAACCTGGAGCATTTTCCGGGAGACCAGGACCTGGCTCAAACCCGTCAAACAGAAACCTGGCTCGATTTACAAAAGAATTTCGGAGACAGTCGCGAACGTTTGTCCGCAGAAAGACAAGTGTTGGCAAAAGATCTTTTAGCACAAGGACATGCGTGGGAAGCGTTTTGCTTACTCCTCGCTTAATAAATAAATTATGGAAATCAACCAAGTCCTGGACAAACTGCCCAAACACCTGCTGAGCTTTGTAATAGATCAGCCTTACAACAGCTATACGGCACGCGATCATTCTATCTGGAGATATGTGATGCGGCAGAATGTCAGGTACCTGAGCCAGGTTGCCCACCACACCTATGTGGATGGATTAGGCCGTACCGGCATCAGCATCGAGGAAATCCCTCATATGTATGGAATGAACCGTATCCTCAAGGACATTGGCTGGGCAGCAGTAGCCGTAGATGGCTTCATCCCTCCTGCCGCATTTATGGAATTCCAGGCTTATCATGTGCTTGTCATTGCTGCAGATATCCGTCCCATAGACCAGATCGAATATACACCTGCACCTGACATCATCCATGAAGCTGCAGGGCATGCCCCGATCATTGCAGATCCGGGATATTCCGATTATCTCGTCAGATTTGGCCAGATTGGAAGCAAAGCATTTTCGTCCAAACGTGACTATCAGCTTTATGAAGCCATACGTCATCTTTCTATCGTAAAAGCTGACCCTAACTCACCGAAAGAAGACATCTCCGAAGCTTTGACTTTATTGTCATCCCTGGAAAAAGACATGGGAAAACCCTCAGAGATGGCCATGATCCGGAACCTTCATTGGTGGACTGTCGAGTATGGTCTTATTGGTGACCTGAACGATCCTAAGATATATGGGGCAGGGCTTCTTTCCTCTATCGGGGAAAGTTTCTCAGCCCTGAACAACGGGGCACACCTTTTGCCTTATTCCCTGGAGGCTAAAAATCATAGTTTTGACATCACAACCAAACAGCCTCAGCTATTCGTAACTCCAGATTTCCAAACCCTTACAAAAGTTCTCGAAGAATTTGCAGAAACCATGGCCATACGACGAGGCGGTTTGTACGGAGTTCATGCAGCAATAAATTCGGGCAATACCGCATGCTGTGTTTATTCGTCAGGATTACAAGTCAGCGGGACTTTTATTGAAGCCAAAGAACTCGACGAGGAGCCTGTCTATCTGATCACAGAAGGGCCAACATGTTTAAGCTTCAGCAATGTTCAATTGCCTGGTCATGGAAAAGAAACCCACGCAGAAGGCTTTGGATCACCAGTTGGACGGCTCAAAGGGCAAACCAAGCCTCTGGAAGACCTGTCTGAAGCAGAATCACAAGAGGAAGGTTACATTCCAGGACAGAAAGTGACATTGGAATTTGCCTCTGGCGTTGTAGTAGCAGGTCTTTTAGATTCTATTTTCAGAAGAGATGACAAAATCATCCTGATGAGCTTCCGGGAATGTACAGTGAAATATTACAGTAAAGTTTTATTCAAACCAGAATGGGGCATTTACGACATGGCGGTCGGAGAAAAAATCATCTCAGCATTTAATGGCCCTGCTGACGCTGATGGGTTTGAACTCACTTACCCAGCTCCCATTGAGAAGACCCATAAAATCGAACATGACTTGAAGTCAAGGAATCTTTTTAAACTGTATAATGAAGTAAGGCACATCCGTGATGCAGACTTAAAATCTGACTTTCTACCAACGATCTGGTCAGAACTTAAGTCGAATCATCCCGATGACTGGCTACTTCCCATGGAACTTTATGAGTTATTGGCAACCAAAGCCTGGTTCCCTGAGGTTGCTGCAGAAATCAAGACGGCCCTTATCAGAAAACAGGAAAAGCCGGCCCTGGAGAAGCTGATCAGAGATGGGTTTGGGATTATTGGAGAAGGGGGATTGGGGGAATAGGGGACATGGCGCATAGGTGATTGAAATTTATTCCCCTGGATGATACTCCTTCTCTTTGTGCTTCAGCACATCCTCTTTATAAAAATGGACTTCCTTTAACTGCCCTTTGCAGTACATGGCTGCCTGGTCGCTGAAGTGTTTTGAGTTTGGATCGGAGGATTGCCCACCGGCGACGATGCTGCTGGCCTTGAGTTGTGGCCCGAATTCCACGATGGCCACAAAGCTATTACCTCCACGCGTATATCGCTTTTTGTTTTTACCAAAGGCCGTATAATTGGCAGCAGGTAAAGAACCCAGGCGCCCACTCTGGAAATATAATGGTGTCGAAGGCAGCTGGTCATCAAAGCCATCAGTACCTTGGGCCGGACGCTGAAACCTGAAAACCTCCCCTTCCGCAACTTTCCAGGTCCCATAAATTGAATTCAGCAAAACAACGGCGTCGGAAAGGCTTTTTAGCAGTTCACCCGGACTCACATAAGTAAAGACGGACCGCGTATAGGTGTCAATATCTTTATCCGGCTTGAGGATGCTATCAAGCGGAAAGCTTTTGAGGTATTTTGCCAGAACTTTTTCCCGCCAGACGACGGCAAGCGTCGTGGCTTCAGAATTCACGGTTGATCTTTTGTCCCAATTCAGTAGACTCTCGACAGGCTCCGCAAGAAATATTTTCAGAGAATCAGGCATTGACTTGCTGACCTCATAAGCAGCAAACAGCTTGGGAAGCGCGATTTCATAGGCCGAGAGATAATTATCGTAGGCGATATCCCGAAGTTTCTCAGGAGTAAATGCAGTATCCTTTTGCAACAGCCTGATCATATTAACAGCCCTGGCATCGTTGCTTTCGGTGGCCATATAAAATGGGTATTTCGCAGGATCCGGACTGTTATTACCCGCGGCGTAATACGGACTTGAGTTACAATTCTGAATCCATCCATTCGCTGGATTTACAAGATGGATTATCTCGTTCAGGGAATGTTTTCCCTTCCATTCTGTTGCAGGATCACTTTTTTGCTTTTTTGACCAATCAAAAGATGGATTACGTTTTGGAATGGAGTTCCCGTGCCAGTAAGCTATATTTCCTTTGTCATCTGAATACATCGTATTGTTGGTTGCATTGCTGCGAATGTTCATGGCTTTGGTGAAATCTTCCATGTTTTTGGCTTTCATCATCGTCCATTGCTGTTCAAGCTCCTTGACTGGCTCGTGTAATGGCGTGATACTGATATATTTGCCATTTACCTGAGCCATAATAGGTCCATGATGTGTATAATTCACCTGGAAGTGCCGCTGCTCCAAAACAGAATTTTTGTTGCGTACGCCAATGCAAATCTTTTTAGTTCCCAGTCGACGCTCCTCTTTTCCATATTTATAAAAGCTCTGGTCTCCCTTTTTTAATACTGTTTCTTCGAAGGCATCCTGGGTGTCGGCATAGCTTGTTGTATGAGCCCATCCACAATGCTGATTGAATCCATGATAAACAAAAAACTGTCCGCGGCTAACGGCTCCGTATGCATTTAGACCTTCGTCGCTGACGATGTGTACTTCGGTACGGTAAAAGACATCCACATGAGGGTTAATCAGGAGCAGGGCATTCCCGCTTTTGCTTAATTTTGGCGCAATGGCAATGGCATTGGATCCGCCGTCGGGAAAGGGATGTTTCTCTTCAGGAACACAGGCAGTCGCTGTCTGATCAATAAGAAAATGGGAGATTAAAGAATCGCGAATACCGCTCTGATTGTCGAGATTGCCTTCTGATGATCCTTCACTGAACAATAAAGGATACCAGGCTTCATAGTGATTCAGGACTCTTGGCTTTACCTCAGGATGCATAAAAAGGTAATAATTCATACCATCTGCAAATGCAATCATCAACTTCTTCAACGGAGGCTTTACTTGTGTAAATAGCTTTTTAATACTGATCGTATCCGAATAGATATGCGACCAAAGGTCTTCATATAGCTTTTTCTCGCCTTCAATTTCAGCAGCACGACCGAGGGCACAGATATAGTTATATTCGACCTGGCGGAAGTCATCTTCGCATTGGACATACATCAGGCCAAAAACTGCATCGGCATCGGTCTTACCATAGATATGTGACACACCCCATTCATCGCGGATTATCGTAACATTCTGTGCCAGGGATTGCCAGCGGGACTTTTCTTTTTCTGAAAAGCTTTGCGCTGATGCCATATAAAGACTAAAAAACAGCAAGATGAAGATTCCCGATATTTTGCACATACTTTTTAATTGTTGTTAAAAAATCAGCCCGGTTTAAACGTGAATTCCTCCTTATCTCATCAACATCACTGTCCCCTGTAAATGTTGAACGACCGGAATTGCTCCTTTTCCGGAACCTTCAAAAGTAGCATAATAAAAATAAGTTCCTGCAGGACAAGCATTATGGTTGAAATTGCCATCCCAGCCCTGAGTGATTTCCGTTGAATGATACATCAAAACACCCCAGCGGTTAAATACACTCAATTCGAATTTGTCGACATTAACATATTCTGCGAGAAACGCATCATTGTAACCATCCTGATTGGGCGTAAACACATTAGGCAGCCTGACAGTTACGCAATCTACAACCTCAGCGGTATCTGATAAGCTGCAAAACTGGTTGTATATCAATAGTGTATATATGCCGGAAGTTGACACATTAATGGAAGGCTGCGTTTCACCTGTATTCCATAAATAATGACAGGAAAGACAGGAGTCTGTTGACAGGATAAGCATTTCTCCTGGACAAAGTGCTGTTTTACGAATCAGCGTTGACTTAGGGTGTGGCAAATCCAGGACGGAGACCTCTTTCACTTTAAAGCAACCCATTTTATTGGTAGCCGTGATTGAATAGATACCTGGATTTGTTACCCGGATTTTTTGATTTGTGGAGCCATCATTCCATAAATAGGAATAGGCCGGATCACCTGTATCAAGGATCAAAGTATCCCCGACACAAAAGCCCGTATCGGCCGGCAAGTAAAATAATGGCAATGGGTCAACATAGAGTGATGTTTGAATGATACTGTCGCAACCGATTTTACTTAAAAGTGAATCGGTATATATGCCGGAAATGTGACGATACCCTCCCGCAATGAAAGCCGAGTCTCCCTGGCAGATAGAATCCTTAAACTTAAGAAAATAATACAGAACATGTATCATTTTTTGTATGGTATCGAAACCGGCAGCATTACTCGCTGTGAGGGTAACGGTGTAAAAACCAGGATTCTGATAGGCATGAGCCGGGGCGTATGCCGTTGACGTTTCACCATCGCCAAAATTCCAGATAAAGTGGTTATAACACCTGGAATTGTTTTTGAAAATGATATCACTATACCGGCAATCCTGAAAAGGCACTGTAAAGTCGGCCGTTAATATTTTATCCATACTAATCCTGGCAAAAAAACCTTCATAATCCGTGAGTCCGGGACTTGCTGTTGTGTCAAAGCTAAGCGGGGTCATTGGCAGATCATGAGAATTGGTCTGGCCGGCAATATAAGCCATGTTATTTTTTACGACAAGCGCAGGGGCTCCTGTTGTCCGGGATCCTCCAAAATACGTATTGTACAACAGCTGTGTGGCATTGGCATTGAATGCCATGATTGAACATTTAGTGTCAGAAGGAAGCACGGGAAAGGTCGAATCAAAGGCACATAAAGTTGCAGGAATGGGAGACCATCCAATGGAAGGCATTGGTCCTGTGACCTCAGCGCTTAGGAAGATTTTGTTTCCTGAAAGATAAAGCCCGGGAGGCTCCATGTAATCTACAGGGCCTGTGTAAAGAAGAGTTCCAAAAAGCAAGCTATCCAGGTTAAGGCTTATTTTAAACAAAGCAATTGGCCCCTGGTAACCAAACACCAGGGATGGACCATTGGTGAATGTTCCGGCAGTAGTGGAAAAAACAGGGTCATAGGAAAACCCAGTGCAAACAAGCCCCTTTTTATCAATAGCCATCTCACTCAGGGGAATAATAAAATTGTGTGCCAGCCAGCCAAGATAGGTCCCGTAAAGCAAAGCAGATCCATTGGCAGACATCTTGCAAAAATACAAATCCCGCACACCGCTAATGCTGGTATGCAATGCACCGGCCGTGGTTGGGTCAAAGCCCATGCTGACGCAAGAGAGGTAGCTGTTTCCCGCAGCATCGACGGCTAAAGTAGCGCCCTGTTCCTCACCAACACCACCGATATATGTTGAAAATATCAAAGTATTCCCAGCTGCATTTAATTTACAAAGAAACATATCCCAGCTGATGACACTGCTGTGCTGTGGCTGATAGCAGCCTGGAGTCACGGGAAATCCCCCGATACTCAATCCCGAAAGGTAAAGGCTCCCAACACTATCCACGACCATATCATACAACCAACTTACTCTTATGCTTCCAATGAAAGTGGAAAATACCAGCGAAGTACCCTGGCTGCTAAGGCAGGTCGCAAAACAATTCCATTCCTGGCCTGTAAAAACCGGCATATAGGAAGTTGAGGTGGTCGGAAAATCCAGGGAGCGGGTCGTTCCACTGATAATTACCTGATGCGTCAATGGTTTGACATGAATCTTTGCACCCTGGTCGTTGGCCTTACCACCGATAAAGGTCGAAAAAAGCAGCTGTTTTCCTGTGGAGTCAAATTTCAATACCGCGCAGTCAATAATGCTATCGAACAGCACCTGGTAAGCTGTGGGGCTTACAGGAAAATTCTTACTGGCTGTTTGCGCAAGCAAATAGATACAACCAACTTCATCGACATCCATCCCGACAATGATATCGTTTTTCAAACCACCAAGGTATGAAACGCTTAATAATAAGGGATTTGAGGTGAGGCCTGACTTTGGGTGAACCGGCTTATTTACCCCATCTACATAGATTTGAATTCCTTTTGTCGTACATATAAAAATATAATCTATGCCATTATATATATTTTTATAACATAACTTTTTGTAATTTTTTAGCTTGGTGACCCATTTGGAAGAATCATTGCCCCGGATATAATTTGAAATACTGCCATCCCCTTTCCCCGGGATCAGTTGCAATGAGTCATTCCGGCCCGGAAAGGTGAAGGTTTCGCAGCTGACCGTCATGGTGTCTTTCGGGACTTTGAAATCTTCATATTTTTTTAGCTTCTTCCTGCTTTGCAACCAGCTTAGGGCATTTTTGGGGACGATCTTTTGAACCACAACAGAGTCTTTATAGAAATAGATATTGCCTGATGAAGTTGTAGCAATAAATAATGCCTGGGAGTTGACTTGCCCCTTGTTTTCCCTGATATAACTGAGATTCAGGTTCTTGTTTGCCATCTCCTGGGCAAAAAGTGGGGATACATCAACACAGATCAGCAGCAAGGCAACGAGAAAGCAACTGAAGTGATTTAAATGAACCCGCATAGAAAATCGAAGATAATTACAGCTAAGATAAACAATAATAAACTCTAACAAGGACACGTGAAACCGTCAATCGTTGCCTGTCACTGATAAAACTTCTCCTGAAAATTCAGCAAATACAGCTTTCCGGTAGCTCTTGTCATTGCCGTGTAGAGCCAGCGAAGGTATTCTGTGTTGACCATTTCATCAGTGAGATAGCCCTGGTCGACGATGACATTGGGCCATTGTCCGCCCTGGGTCTTATGGCAAGTCAGCGACCAGGCAAATTTAACCTGGACGGCATTGTAGTATTTGTTGTTTTTGACTTTTTGGATCCGGTGTCGTTTGTCGGGGACATCCGCATAATCGGCGATTACCTCATTAAAGAATCGGATATTTTCGGCCTGGCTAAGCGCAGGGGATTCAGAACGGAGTGTATCCAAAAGGATGAGGATCTCCAGATCCGGTTCATCAGGATAGTCGAGCATCCTTACCCTGACTTCGGCAAAATGAAAGCCAAAGATTTCTGTCCTTTTAATGACAGTAAGGATCTCCAGCATATCGCCATTTGCAATAAACCCGGCTTTGGCATCGTCAGGCAACCAGAAATAGTTATTTTTCACAGCCATAATGAGGTCTCCTGCGGCAATTTCCTCTTCCCGGTATAAGATACGGTTGCGGATTCCCTCATTAAAGAGGTTGGCTCTTTTGTTGGAGCGGGTGATCACGACTGTATTTTCGGAGTCATTGCGCGAGATAAGGGTTTCCAGCACCTCTTCCAATTCGCTGCCTTTCAGATCGATGACATCAGAATGGTCATGCAAGTCGAAAAATGGCGGTTGACAACTACCCTTTGCAATCTGTTCCCTGATACGTGTTGCATTGAAAAGGATGCCAGACTCCAGTGACTGACGGACGACTTCTGTGAGATGGGCTGAACGTGTGTTGAAGTTGAAATTCTTGTTGATATACTGTTCGTCGAGGGCAGGACTCAGGGTGATTCCGACAGGCGGAAGTTGGGCACTGTCGCCAACGAGGATAAGATGACAATCTTCTCCGGAAAACACATAATAAAAGAGATCTTCCAACAGGCTACGTCCGCTGCTGAACATCTGCTCGGGGCTGGCAGCCACATCGGGGATCATCGAAGCTTCATCGACAATAAAAAGGGTGTTTTTATGCTGATTTGGCATGAGACTCACAGAAACACTGCCTTCAGAAGAAACGGTAGGACGGTATATTTTCTTGTGGATCGTAAACGCTCTCTGGCCTGAATAATTTGAAAAGACTTTGGCCGCCCTGCCTGTCGGGGCGAGCAGAACAGAACTCATGCCGAGCCTGGGCAAGATTTTTACCAGTGTGCTGACAAGCGTTGTCTTTCCTGTGCCAGCATAACCTTTCAGCAGGAAAACGGTATCAGGCTGCGGGCTGGAAAGGAAGTCGGCCATAGCTACGATCACCTTTCGTTGTCCGTCAGTCGGGGCAAAAGGGAAACTTCCCGCAAACATATTTATGATACTGAGGCTATTCATGCGAAGGAAAACAAAGCCTTGTGATCAAAAGGGATAGCCAATACCGAAGTTCCACATCACATCTTTGAGCTGAATGTCCTGAAAATTGATCCACACCTTGTCGAGTGGGTTGGCAGGGTTTCTAAGCTTTAAGGCCCCATCGAGGCGGAAGACAAAGAAACTAAAGTCGAGGCGAAACCCAAGGCCGGCATCCATAGCAACCTGACTCATAAAATTTCGTGAAAATGTGCCCTCAGGAAACTGATCATTAGATTTAAGAAGCCAAACATTGCCTGCATCTGAGAATACAGCGCCTTTGAACATGCCAACAATAGGAAAGCGGTACTCCCCATTTACTTCGAGTTGAACATCGCCCATATGATCATAGCGTTGTATATAGGTTTCGTTACTAAAGCCACCAGGCCCCAGGGAGCCATAGACCCAACCGCGGAGGCCATTGGCACCACCGGCATAATACCCCCTGTCAAATGGCAATGCCCCGGAATTTCCATAAGCGATGCCAATACCTGCCATTGCCCTGAGCACCAGCGAACTCTTCCCAAAGAGCTTGTAGTCTCGAAAATCCCCGTTGATCTTTACAAACTGGGCATAGGGGATTCCCATGAATAAATTTTGCTTTTCTGAGTTTCTCTGAGCAGGGATTGTCGTATTAATCAAGGATAATATATTACCGGCTGCCTGGAAATTCCCCCTGAAATAGATAAAATTTACCTTACGGCTGATGTCCTGGTTGCTGAAGATAAAACTATAGCTCATTCCTGCGATGAAATGGTCGGTATATTGTTCGCTATACCATGGGTCCTTGATAGAGTCGAGGTAATGCTGAAAATCAGGGGTATTGAAGATACTGATCACGCTGAGCTCAATCGGATTGAGGATATGCCGGATCTTTTTATTTTGTTTCCATTCGTATCCAAATGCCGCATCAGTGACAAAACGTTTGTAATCGGGTGTGATTTCAAAGTTAAACCCTCCGTTAATCCTGGTTTTCGGCCTGAAGTAGGCAGCCAATCGTTCCTGGCGCAATGGCAGCATGAACTTGGGAAATAGGATCCCCGCCCTGAATCCCCCTTCATAAGTATTAAAAATACCATTATTTACCGCTGAGTCATTAAGGTAATTCCTGCGTATTTCCATGGATCCGTTGAGGCTCAGCGTGAGTAATTCGGCCCCGCCAAAGATGTTACGGTGTTCGTATCCGGTGACCATAGATACGCCAAAGTCACCCCCCGTATTGGTAAGCTCACCCCCGATACTGGTGGAAGAATATTTATTTCGTGAAAGCTGAACGACACAATCGAGCAAACCTGGATTTGCTTTAGCGGCCATGGTGTCACCGGTTTTCTTAAAGGATACATTGATGAGCCTGAAAAACTGCAGGTCACCTAGCCTGTCATGGGCCTTGGTTGCTGATTCCTGTGAATACAAATCCCCTGTTTTTATCCCCATTGACCGGGCCAGAACAGCTGGTTTCACTTTAAGCTTTTCCCGGCATAGAAAAATGACAGTATCCTCGGGTAGGGATTCGTACCTCCTGATATAAGTGATGGTGTCGTACAACTTTGAATTTTGGTTCAGCGGATCGAAGTCGGGGACGACAAATACCCTTCTTACATGAAATAATCTATGTTGTTTTTCAATATTCTGCCCGGGTTTCGCCGGATCAGGCACCAGAGGGTTGTTGAGTGTCAAAACAAGGTCCATGGCATTTTTAGAGAAGGCACTATCGACAGTAAAATGCAAATAATCCTTCGTAAAGGCATAATAGCCATTATTTTTCAGAATCAGAACTATCCTGTCGCGCTCACTATCAAGCATATAAGAATTGTATGCTTGCCCCGGCTTTACTTTCGAATCAATTGCATTTTCGAGTACGATTTTTCGAAGAACACTGTCTTTAATATTATAGGTATATGACCGGAGTCTGTATGCTTCGCCGGGAACGATGTGAAAATTGGCTGTAGTCTTGTGCTTTTTGCAGGTAAATGTCTTTTTGACCGTAGAATTGAAATAGCCAACATTGTTTAAATATAACTTCATTTTGCGGCCAGCCATCTCTGCAAGCAAGGTGTCGAGGAAAACCGGTTTCTCGGCTACAGCTCTATTGAGCCAGGACTTAATCAGGCCTTGTTTCCCAGATGAAGAATATCGGTATACCCATAGCTTGAAACGAAAAACACCCAGCATCTTAGAATTCGGTTTCTGTTGAATAAAATTATTCAACTCGGACGTAGTCTCAATCGGCTTGGCCAGGTGAATCTTGTTACCGACTAAAAGTTTATTTTCCTTCTCAATCTGGGTGGGCAGAATACAGCCTGTAACCAAACCTGATAATATCAGGATGATAAAAAACAGACAGGGGTTGTTGGTTTTTAAAGGCATATTTATTCCTCAGTACAAACCTAAGTAAAATCCATTAAAGAACGACATTCACATAAGGAAGAGCATCCCTTTATTCACGACACATAATTGATTTTTCGGGAAAGTAGATTCTATGGCAGGCTGTTTAGTATTAAATTAATAAGACCGATTCTAAATAACTGTATTTGAGGTGAATTAATGTTAATATTACAAAGGTGCAGTGAACATTAGTATGAAATTTGTGTCTATTTCCGCAAATGCAAACCGAATTACTTTTTACAAATAAATGATGAAAACAAAAACAACAATTATCACGCTTGCCTGCGCGCTCTTCTTCGCCTTTGGATTGAGCAGTTTTGACATTACTTCATCTGCCGGGGCTGCGGCTGGAAACACCGGTTCGCCGGCTGACGGGTCCACATGTACTTCATGTCACGGAGGCACGGCTTCTGCCGCAAGCGGTTGGATCACCACCGACATTCCTGTAGAAGGCTATACCCCAGGCCAGGTATACAATATCACCTGCACAAACAACTTAACTGCGTCAGGCAAATATGGATTTGAGTGCTCTCCCCAGAGTTCTACTGGTACTTTACTAGGGACTATTGTTGCCGGTACTAACAATCACATAACCGGAACAAAATATGTAACCCACAATACTGCTAATTCTACAACAAAAGCATGGACATTCACCTGGACAGCACCAGCTGCAACAGTTGGAAGTGTCACTTTTTATGCTGCTTTTGCCCGCGGCACAAATGGTTCAGTTGCCAAAACGAGTCTGACCGTCAATAAAGCCAGCGGTGTTGGCATCGCATCTATAGCTCTGCAAGCACCATTAACAATAACACCCAATCCAAACCAGGGACGTTTCAGCGTGGTGAATCTTCCTGAAACCGTGGATTTAATTAGTGTATTTGATCTCACCGGAAATATCATTTACCAGGCAAAACAAGCTCAAACCAATTCAGGTATTCTTGATATCGATCTTGGCAGCCCGGCAGCGGGTATTTATTTCCTCAACATTAATATGCAGGGAAAACAAGTTAGCAAAAAGATAGTCGTTAGATAATCGATTTTAATAATTGTAAAAGAGGGTGTCTCAAAACTGAGAGCGCCCTCTTTTTTTGTTTTCAGACCTTGGTAAGCCTGGATTTTTTTTGCCAAACAACTTAGAATCAATATTAATAAGCATAGTTTATTGTGAATAAATGTTAATCCAATAATTACTGAGACATATTTTTGCATTTTCGCATTCTAATATGTAAATACATACTTATTTTATCCCAAACAAACAATTTATGAAAAGAAAAACTACCCTGATTACTTTTGCGTGTGCATTTTTTATTGCCTTTGGCCTAACGAGTTTTGACATTTCTTCTCCGAGCGGTGCACCTGCCGGGTGTACCGGTTCTCCTGCCGATGGATCAACCTGCACTTCCTGTCATGGTGGAACAGCTGCTGTTGTCACCGGTTGGATTACAAGCGACATTCCTGCAGAGGGTTATACTCCTGGTACCTTATATCATATTACCTGTACAAATAATCTCACTGCTTCAGGCAAATATGGTTTTGAGTGTTCTCCTCAGAGCACAAGCGGTACTTTATTAGGCACATTAGCAGCTGGTACAGCATGTAAAGTTGTCAGTTCCAAATATGTAACACATTCCTCATCTAACTCCTCCACAAAGACATGGACTTTTAGCTGGACAGCTCCTGCTGCCACTGTGGGTAGTGTTACTTTTTATGCGGCTTTTGCCAAAGGGTCAAATGGTTCAGTTGCCAAGACGAGTCTGACGGTGAATAAAGCCAGCGGTGTTGGCATCTCTTCTATTGCTCCACAAGCACAACTTATGATCACCCCCAATCCAAGCCAGGGACGCTTCAGTGTGGTAAATCTTCCTGAAACCGTTGATTTAGTTAGCGTATTCGACCTTAGCGGGAAAGTAATATATCAGGTTAAACAAGCTGAAACCAATTCAGGAATTCTCAATATTGATCTTGGCAGCCCGGCAGCAGGCATTTATTTCCTCAACATTGACATGCAGGGAAAACAAGTAAGCAAAAAGATTGTCGTGAAGTAATCTATTATAATCTATAAAAGAAAGAGGGCGTCTCATCACTGAGCGCCCTCTTTCTTTTAGGTTAAGTCGTTTCTTATTTACCGAAAGTCCTCATCAGGTTTACAAGCATCCAACGCTCATCTTCACTGGTGATCTTTTTCTCGAAAGCAGGCATTTCATCTCTTCCACTTGTGACCTGGAAGAAAATAGCGCCATCTTTCTGTGACTGAAACTCTTTGGTTGCGAAACTGGGAACGGCAGTTTTAAGTCCACCAGCCTTTGTTCCATCACCCAATCCTTTAACACCATGACAAGATTTACAGTTCTTGTTCCAAATCACGGTAGCAGCATCAATAGAAGCGGCATCGCTCTTTACAGGATTCTTCTTTGACACAAAATTTGCCGGAATTGTCCAGGGTTTACCTTTTGCCTGAGGAGTACTCGTCATACTAAGCATCATGAGGCTGCCCATTAATACAACGAAACTAAATACAATGGTTTTTGTTTTCATGTTTTTTTTTGTTTTATGGTTTATGTTGTGAAAATACAATTAATTACTTGAATACTATTTATTCATCTCGGGAAGATTAAAATAAAAAGCCAGCCTTTTTCATGACCCTTTGGAGATCACATTCTGCTAATCGCGTAGATCTTATAAAAGATAAAGAAAATCAATCCCCAGGCAGCTGCAATTAAAGAGTTTACCAGGATCAAAAGAGTTATCGGGGCATTGGCCCCGGCCGCCCACAAAGATCTCCTTTCGAATTTCTGATTGCTGATTACGGGAGTCCCCCATTTAATTTTCTCTTTGATTTCGGCATCAGCATACTTCGATAGATTCTCCAGCTTTGCGATGATCATTACATTCCCAGCGGAATCCCCCGGAAGCTTATCCGGAAATTGGGCTGAGATTCTGCCGCTTGAGTCTGTCTTCATTCCTTCTTTTCCGAAAGGAAACAAACTAAATGACCGCTGAACATAAAAGTGAACTTCTACATTCGGGACCAGGCCTTTCGTAGCATTATTTTCGACCTCGTTAACAGTGGCCGTTACAATTTTCAGCGAATCCTGGATAGAACACTGAAGCTGGATTTTCGCATTCTTTTGTGAATCCTGTCCGAAACAGCTAATCAGGGGCATGAACAAACAGCCCAAAAGAATAAAACGTTTCAAAAAATCATAGTTCTTCATAATCGGTTCAGTTAACAGGTTTTTCATGTCCTTCATTATGCTCTTCCGTTTCCCAGATAGGAATAACCGGAAACAATTTAATCAACATTGTAATTATTAGCATTACCCCTGCAAAAGAGGCGAAAGTTATTGCCCATTCATCCCAGGTTGGGACATAATGCCTGTAAGATTCATCAACGTCCTGGATCGGAAGATAAGGATGCTGAAGCGAAGGGATAACGATAAGAAAACGCTTAAACCAGGCACCCAGGACTACAACAAAGGCTATGATACTTATTGGAACCGGTTTTCGCCAGAATTTAAATATCAATAAAATAATGGGTAATAGCAGGCCAAAGATTTGGACGAACCAATACAAAACGGAATACTTTCCAGAAAACAATTCCGTAATATGCTCACCTTCAACACCCACCATTTTAAAAGCAGGGCCCAGGTATTCATTAATATTGAAATACAGATAGATGAGTGAGAGAAGCACAAGAAGCTTTCCCATATGGTCAAATTGCAGATCAGTGATATATTTATTTAACTGAAGGGCTCGTCTGATGATATACATGGCAAGAATAATCACCGCAGCACCCACCATAAATGCTCCCGACACAAAATAAGGCCCAAGGTTCGTACTATCCCAGCCCGGGCGCCAGGTAGTGGCAAACAACCAGGAAGTCACTGTGTGAATGGCAAAGGCCACAGGGATGACCAATACTGTCAATATCCGTGTGATCTGGAAAATAGTTTTATACTGAGGCTCGGTTCCTTTCCAGTTAACTGCAAGGATTGTATACAGCTTTCTCTGCCATTTCGGGACATTCTTTAGTCGGTCACGACAAACAGCAATATCAGGAATCAGGGCAGTATAGAGCAGTAAAATGCTTAACATCAAATAAGTAGAAATAATAATTACATCCCAGATAATCGGAGATTGAATCCGGCCATGTAAAAAGACATTCAGAAACCTGTCGGGCCTCCCCATGTCAATGATGATAATGATACTGGCGCACATGATCGCAGAAACCGCAATGATTTCTGATATCCTTGTCAATGGGATTGCCCAATGAAATTTCAGTAGCCTGAGAATTGAGCTCATCAGGGAACCGATCAGGCTGACCGCGACAAAAAACACGAAGTTGGAAATGTAAACGCCCCAGGAGACATAGTCTCTCATTGCCGTCACGCTTAAACCAAATCGCAATTGCCTTATGTAGGAATATATCCCCACCGCAATGATAAGCAGCAGGATAACGACCCAAATTTTGAATCCACGCCCTTTGAAATTTATGTGACGGAGCAAATTTTCATCCAAATTGGGGAATTCACCCAAGATCTCCTTGTTTGTTGAAATATTATCTTTGATAGTTGGTTCCATAATAAGTTAGGTTAAAAGATTAAGCATTTTTTATATTTTCCTCGTCTTTAAACGGAAACACCCTTTCAACAGGTGGCAGATAATATACCCTGGGTTCTGTACCCAGGCTTTCCATGTACCGGTATCCGGCTTTATCTCTTAACAACTCACTTAAGCGCAGAGATTCTTCACCATTGGTGACCACGTCATCGTTTTCATCTCCAAAGTACAAAGTGCCGTTCGGACATGCGAGAATACAATGAGGCAATTTCCCCTGGCGCAGTTTATCAGGACAAAAATCGCATTTTTCGACTGTGCCAATTTTACTTGGAGTACTGGTTTCAGGGGAATATGCCTCATGGTAATCCTCCGGATTTTTCGGCGCACCCCAGTTAAATACACGGGCAGAATATGGACATGCGGCCATACAAAACCTACACCCGATACAACGTTCATTGTCGATAAGGACAATGCCATCGGAACGTTTAAATGTGGCGCCAACTGGACAAACCTTTACGCAAGGCGGGTTATCGCAATGAAAACACTTTTTTGGCATCCAATAGGGAGATGACTTTTTATTATCATTGATTTTTAATACTTTAATAAAAGGTCTGTCATGGGCAATGTGATGGGCTTTTTCGCAGGACTCAACACATTTGCGTGCATTCCGACATTTTGCGAGATCAACTACCATAACAAATTTCTTTCCGGGAATTCCTATCCTTGCTTCAGCCGGGCTGACAGGAGCACAACAAGATTCAAGGTTTGATTTGTCAGTGGTTACAATCTTCCCATCAGTGGTTAATAGCGTAACTTTTTCTCCGGATTCAGCTGAATTATGACTTGTACAGGCTGAGAATATGCCAGGAACAGCAACACTTGCAATACCAACAGTACAAAAAGCCTTAATAAAATCTGATCTCGTAAAATCCTTTGGTGTTTTCTTGGCCATAATATTTGATTTTGATAATTAAGAAACAAAGGGTTTGCATGCATTATCTTACGACAACGCATACGGATACATTAAGTGCCTGTAAATGAGTATTACGAGAATAAGAGCAGACGATTCAATTCAAACTATACCACCCCCTGGTTTTTGGTCTGAATCTTGTTTTTCATCTTTCTAACATAAAATACCGAGACCCCAATGGAGATAATAGCCAGGAAGAGGAATGCTACAATCCGATACACTAAATCTACATTGGCAAGATCAACAAGGAATAGATAAAAAGCAGTAGCTACCAGGGTCCCCATGGCCATATAACGATATTTCACGTTACGGATGAGGATACTCAGGACAAAATATAATACAGCCGCGATAATCCATGATAAGGTAACATAGGATGCTGGAACGGCATGAAACAAGGCATAGAGTAAGGTAAAGAATGCGGTAATCAGGTAGGTGTTTCTTAACATCTCTGAGCGTATCTCCAGCCTGGCTTTCTGCCAGTTGAGAATGCGTGCGGTAATGAGGGCAACGCCCGCAAAGGCAAAGTTAATGCTATCGAGGCGATCCGGACCGGCAAGGTAAGCGATGAGTAAGGTCACAAAAAGAAAAGTATTCATCACGACCATAATCCTGGATTTGAACCAGAGTGCAATGGAGACAACCAGCAAGCTCTGCAGCGACAGGAGGAAAAATACTTTCGGAAAATAAAAAAGCCCGTACAAATTAACACTGATTGCCATGAAAGCATAGAAGGCATAAAACGCAGTAGCATATTCCCAGGGAGATTTGCGTTTTAACAAAACAGCATAACCGAGGCAAAACAAGGAAACAGGCGTTAAAATAATGCCATAATTTTTTAGATAGAATGAGATCACAAATAAGGTCATCAGCATAGAGAAAAAGAATCCACTAAGCATGATTGAGGGGATGACGACATTTTCTTCCAACATTCCCTTTTTCGGCAACAATGCGACCAGCGAATATATAGCCGCGATCATGAAGAGATAGATCAGGCTATTCTGATGGTCAGCAATTAAAGCCATCGGATGACCGACAAGTGGATTTCCTGCCAACCAAAGCAGCATCGCGGTATACACAAAGACAAGAGTGACGAGCAAAAGTTTCCACCAGTAATTACGGAACATCAGCCAGACCGACAGGCCTGCGGTCAAAGTAAGTACAGGCATCATAAAATGCGTGGAATCACTAAACATTGCGGTTGAAATAGCCAGTAGACCAGCGATGCCAGCTGCCAATTCAGATTTGCGTTTCAAGGCAATATAGATTTGAAGCGCAACGATACCCAACAAGAGGATTAAAACAAATGCTTTTGAGTTTACCAATGGCGGACTCGAGAAAAAGAACAAGCGCAAACTGATATAATACAACAAGACATGCGCTGTTAGCTGAAACAGATGAGAAAGGTAAGAAAAGGACTTTCTGATTGTATTCGACAGGACAAAGACGATGGCTACAGAGGAATACCCGATCAATGTAGAAGCAATCATCGCGCCTTTCCTCGAGAAATACTGCATGAGGAAAGCAATACCAAACAGGAGTACAATATTCCCGAGCCAGGGCAGCACATACTCCCCGAATTTGGACTCAAGTTCCTCGTCCTGCTCAGCAGCAAGCACTTTGTTCAAGGCAACTGTCTCTGGAGTCTCTTCTTCAACTTCCTGACGAGCATGCCGTGCCTTAAAGAGCTGGTATTCACTCCCTTCCAGTCTTTCTTCTATCCTCGTCAGTCGTTTGTCGAGACTTCGGAGTTCCTTAAGAATTTTATTATAATTGACCTGGTTCGCTAAAGAATCATCTTCCATTGCTAACAGAATCTATTGATACCTCTTCAGCAGCATCATGCTTTTTCCAGGGTGGTAAAAACCACATCAGGAAAGCGAGAATTCCAAAAGGAAGGAGCCCCAGGAACAATGCCCATAGGTAACCTTCGGTTCCAATAAGTCCGATTTTAAAGGAGGTGAATCCATAAAAACTCTTAGAAAATAACTGTCCCCCGATAACAACATTCCATCTCATAAAGAAAATGCCGAAGAGCACCAGGTTACTTATCAGGAAGTAAGCAGTTTTACGGATCTTATCATTGGGTTTATAAAACTGGAAGAATCCAAGTGTAAAGATTGGGACCAAGGTTCCGAGGAATAACTGAATCACGATGAGGGTGAGGTAAAGTTTCCCTGCCATCATCATCTGAAGGATTTCGAAAGATTCTTCTGCAACATAGATACGGTGAACCTGGTCGAGGGCTTCCAGGGTAAAGTCGATAAGGAGAATATAAAACAAATATTTCCCGACACCATCCAGGCAAGCCATGTCAAGTTTTTTCTTCCGAAAAAAAGTAACAACCATATAAACAAACAAAACGAGTGCAATCCCCGAGACCATGGCAGAGAAGAGAAAGATAACCGGCATAAGGACCGTTGACCACCATGGATTTGCTTTGATAGACCCAAAAATAAAACCAACATATCCATGCAGAAGGAACGCTGAAGGAATACCGACAACCGTGATGAAATAACCGATCTTGTCGTCCCACAGATTCGTCTTGGGTGACATATCATTGACTCCGAGAGTCAGTGCTTTGTACGCCCATTTTAACAGGCCTTTCTTTTCATTACTCCATCTGACCATATCCTGGCGGTATTCGAACCAGATCTCAAGGAGAAGGACAACCATCAGATACCACAAATAGACAAAGCCAAATATGGCCATGGCAGATGTTGAATGCGGTGTGATCATAATCTCATAAGCTCTGATTGGCTGCGCCAGGTGGCTGACGAGCGGCAAGGTGGCCACAAGCAAAAAGGCCAGCGAGGTAAGCAACGCTATATGATACGTTGGTTTAAGAACCTTCACATTGAACACCCTTTCGAGGGAAGCCAGGATGAATGCCCCGGCAACCAGCCCGGTAATATATGGATAGAGGACGATGAGCACGCCCCATTGCAGATCGATTTCATTCGGGTAGATATAGCCTTCTACCAGCTTCTGCATGTCGTATAAATTTTGGAAATGTTCTGTCATTTTATCTTACCTCCATGCTTAGGCCGTTATAATACAATTTCGAACCCGTAGCCATGTCAGGTTTAAGCACCTGGACCGTGTGGGTTTTAATGAATTTGACAAGTTCGCTTTCCTTGTCGTGAAGGTCGCCATAGATCCTGGCATGCGTCGGGCAGACTTCCATACAGGCAGGTTTCATACCTTTTGTGACCCGATGGTAACATAAAGTACATTTATCCACGACATTTTTGTCGGGGTGGATATACCGGCAGCCATAAGGGCAAGCCTGCACACAATAGCGGCAGCCGATACAATAATTCGGATCGACAAGCACGATACCTTCCGGGCTGTCGAAAGTTGCGCCAACCGGGCAAACCTGGACACAGGGTGAATTATGGCAATGGTTACACATTTTCGGCACAAAGAAGGATTTAAAAATCTCTTCATCCGGGACCGATTGTTTGAGTCCGCCGATTCCGCCATTGGGAGATTCAACTTTTATCGAACCATCGTTCTTTATTGTGTATTGCTCAACCCAGCTGCGGAAAAAGAAAGGTTCTTTTGGAACATCATTCTCATTTTTACAGGCATTGGCACATCGGCCACATCCGATACATTTTTCGAGGTCGATACCGATACCATACCAGGGTCCGTCTTTTTTCTCGGCGTCAGCGGCATACACAATGCCGGTGAAGGGCAGAAGCGCGGAAGAGGCAACCGTAGCACCTGCTACAGCAGCAGCTTTTTTAAAGAAGCTCCGGCGTGATGTTTTTACTTTTTCAGTTCCCATGGGGCATGAGGATTATGACAATCAATACAATTTTTCTCAGGATAATGTTTCGCCATTGCGAGTTGAGGAATATTTTCCTTACGCTTGGCTTTGTTTTTTTCATGGCAGATGCCACAGAAATTCCGGGTGCCGACTTTGGGCATTGGTGTGTTACGCGCTTTATGAACGTGAATGTCGCCAGGACCGTGACAAGTCTCACAAGCCAAACCGGCATGAACATCGAGTGCTTTTGCATCTACGATTTTGGAATGACAGTCAGAACAGGAATCCTGCCCGCTATACTTTGGGATCCTCGCAGCATTCTCAGCGAGAGCATCTCCGCGATAATGTCCATATTTCCCAAATGACGCGGGAACAAGGTAACTGCGGACTAAAAGGAAAAGTGCAATAAAAACAGCAAGCGCAACGACATGTCGCTTAATTTGCGGAGGTATGTACATAAATGTAGATGTTTGATCGCAAATATACCCGCTCCACAAATTCGTGAGACAATTTTAATGCAGGAATTCAACCCTTTTTCGCTTATTAGGCGCTAAAAATATTTAGATTAAATTCACATAAGAGAATGAAATTATCAAATTCTCCAACAACCAAAAGCTTTACAGACGATTTATATTTAATATTTTCCCTCGCAAAAATTCTACTAAAAAATTGCTTTTTTGCCCCTAAAAACAGGTGTTAACTAATTCACAATATCGATTATTCTCAATTATGTGATTAAATCGATATGAAAGAGGGTGAAAAGTGAAAAACGAAAAACGAAAAATGAAAATGGCTTTTACCGCAAATCTTGGTTTGTTGATGTTTCTATCCATTGAAGAAAAAATCTTCTCATGAGGCATAACGCAGTAAATCCCCAATTGCCTTTATCTCCCCTTTATTTAAATAACCCATTTTATGTTTAGCGGCCATATATCATTTTCAATTCTGAAGGGAGAAAAATGGCATTAAGAATCGGATAACAAGTTACGCTATTGTGGAATATTGTTAACAACGCAAAAAAGGTTTGTATCGCCGAGGGACGCAGTTTATATTGTTTTTCTTCCTGCATCCGGGCTTTTGTTGCGCAAAAGGACGCAGTTTTTACGATTAGCTCATAGCCAAGACAGTCAATACTGGATCTTTTCTTGTTTTATCAATTACAACCTGATAAGTATTCCCACGATACTTGATTTTAAAAGACATTTCGTCCCAAGCCTCAGGTAATGCAGGGTTTAATTGGATCTTGCCATCACAGAAGCTCAAACCTGCAAAAGTACTCAGCGCTACCATGATCGTTCCGCCCATCACACCGGCATGAATTCCTTCCCCGGTAGTACCGCCCTGGATGTCGACAAAGTCGCTGGCAAGAGCTTCCGAGAAAAATTTCCAGCTCATCTCAGCTTGTCCGGCCATGGCAAAAAGACGTGCATGCACCAGGCGACTGAGCGTTGATCCATGGGAAGTGCGGGCCAGGTAATATTCCAGGTTTTTATTGAGATAATCAGAAGGCAGCGAATAGTTTAAACTTGTAAGTGTTTCCCTGACTGTTTCTGCGTCGAGATTATAAAAGGTCATCAGGGTGTCAGCCTGTTTGGCGACCTTAAACGCATCGGGCGACAAGCCTTCTGATTTCAGTATCCGGTCCATACGGTATACATTTCCGTATTTGGAACGATAATATTCCCAATCCAGCTCTTTCAGATTAAAATAAGCCTGGTATTGGGCGATTATCCCTTCATTGCTGATATCCAACATCAGGTTGTGGGCTATATTATGCCAATGTGCTAATTCTTCTTCAGTTAACGAAAGCCTCTGCTGCAGTTGTTTGCCTGATTCATCCAGGATCTCAAGTAATTCAGGCACCAAACCTAACATCCAGCTGACCATAATATTCGTGTAGGCATTGTTGTTAAGTCCGCCTTCATCCGATCCCGGGTATTGTTCATGAAACTCATCAGGGCCCATCACCTTCGTGATATCGAAACGTTGTGTTTCCTCATTCCAATGTGTCTTGCTCACCCAAAAGCGTGCAATCTCAAGAAACATTTCTGCGCCCTGAGCATTCATAAAGGCCAGGTCAGCGGTGATCTGAAAATATTGCCAGACGTTGTAAGCGATAGCAAGAGAAACATGACGTTGCAGGCAGCTGTGATCGGGGTCCCAGGAGCCTGATAAAGGATTCAGATGGATGACCTGGGTCTCTTCTCTGCCATCAGAACCACTTTGCCAGGGAAACATGGCGCCTCGGTAATTCACCGCGGCTGCATTCTCTCTGGCTTTTCCCAGGCGCCGATAACGGTATAAAAGCATCGACTTTGCAACTTCAGGGAAACTCAGGCTGTAATAAGGGATGATGAACAGCTCATCCCAGAAAATATGTCCCCGGTAAGCTTCCCCATGCAATCCCCTTGCGGTGATGCTGGCATCAATCTTTTCGTTATGAGGCGACATGGAAACCATGAGATGATACAGGTTAAATCTGAATAGTTTCTGTGAAAGCCTGTCGCCTTCAATTTTGATATCCATCTTATCCCAGAGCTTTTGCCAGGCGTCCTGGCTTTGAAACAGGCAGGTCTCAAAATCTGTCGTTTCATTGGCAAGCTGCTGTGTATATTCCGTTGGGTTTGACGTATCGTCAGGCTTATCAGAATAAACAGCAACTTTTTTAACCACCGAATAGCTAAGTCCCGTCATTGCCTCAAATTCAATGCTTCCCATGACGGAATTGTGCGTCAGTTGCTGGTTCATCTCAAAGGCTTTTTGCTCATTGTCAGCAGTGAAGGTATAATAAGCCTTTAAAGCCAGGTTGATCCCTGATTGGGTGGTTCTGACCCACAAGGATTGAGAACTTTCATCGCCTCTGACTTCAATGGCATGCAGGTGATTCTGGTTGAGACTCTTGTATCGTTCCACGCCACCATTAATGATCGCGCCATCCAGTCCGGCTTTAACAGTTATTTTACCAGAATAGTTTAAGGGCTGAACTGTATACCGCTGCATCAAAAGATGCGGATTGTCCATACTGGCAAATCGTTCAGCAATCACCAACGTTTCTCTCTTCTCAGAATCTATGGTGATCAGGGTTCTTTTCAACAAACCACTTCGGAAATCGAGTTTACGTTCAAAAGATAAAATCGAATCCTGATTGCTATCAAACCAATCCCCGTCGCCAATTCGAAAGGTAAAAGGAAGCCAATTTGGGCAATTCACAAAGTCTTCGTTCTCGACATCCTTCCCTGCGACTTTTGAACTCAACCTATTATAAAGCCCTGCCAAATATGTACCCGGATAATTGACCTCATTGGCCTCCGCTTCTTCCATGGCAGCCCTGGAGCCTATGTAGCCATTTCCTATGGCCATCTGAGACTCCCGCGTCCGTTCCTTTTTAGGATCATAGTCATAATTGGTCAGGGTCCAGCCATCTTCCTCTTTTACCTGTTGAATCCATTGTGCGATCTGATCCAATCCTACACCTTCCAGGTCTTCAACCACGACATCTGCCCCGTATTGTAAGAGTTCCTGGGTATTGTCCTCACGTGCAATCCCAAGCACCAGCGCAAAGTTGCCTTTTCGTCCTGCAGCGACCCCTGAAGAAGCATCCTCTACCACCACAGCTCGTGAGGGTATTGCATCCAGGTTTGCCGTTGCTATTAAAAAGATGTCAGGTTCAGGCTTGCCTTTGAGGCCAGTTTCAGCAGAAACTACGCCATCCACACGCGTCTCAACGAGATCCAATAATCCGGCAGCTTCCAATACAGCAAAACAGTTCTTGCTGGAAGAGGCCACCCCTACCCTGATTCCTGCAGCACGAAGTTCATGCATCAGCTTCACTGTAGAAGGATAGACTTTTACACCTTCAGAATTCAGCACTTCATTAAAGGAGTCATTCTTTCGGTTTCCCAGTCCACAAACGGTTTCAAAAGCGGGATCATCCTCCGGACTGCCCAATGGGATTTCTATTCCCCTGGATTTCAGAAACGTCGCAACACCCTCGTAGCGGGGGCGTCCGTCGACAAAAGTACGGTAATCATAATCGTGCGTGAACTCCTTAAATGGCTCCCTGTCACGTGATTCCCTGATGTGCAGGTAATCATCAAACATCTTCTTCCAGGCATGAGAGTGAATCAGCGCAGTTTGGGTGATGACGCCGTCGAGGTCGAACACTACGGCATCAAAAGGATATATTGGCATAGTCTGAATTTTTTAACAAGATTCTTTGAACCATCTGAAGCCATAAGGCTCCAGGATGCTTAACTCGGCATTTTTTAAAATTTCATTGTTTTGGCCTGTAGTATAATCAGCGATAGAAACGGCATGATCACTGAGGTTGTGCATGATAAGGAGGCATTCCTTTTCAAATGTCCTACGCAAGACAAAGAGGCTATCATCAGGCTGGCCATCGAGCGATAAGAATTCGAGTTTCCCGCGTCCAAAGGCCTTGTGCTCATTGCGTGTATGAATCATTTTCCTGAGCCCATGCAATACCTTGCTGCTCAGCGAGTTTGCATCCTTAAGCTTGTCAGAGAGTTCATCCCAGTCGATATGTCCCCTGACAAGAAATCGCGTATCATCTTTCCCAACTTTTTGGATGGCTTCGTGATAATACTTCATGTCATTAAGTTTGGCGAATTCATCACCATAATAGATGACCGGGGTGCCGGGAAGTGTGAGGATGATCGAATAAGCCAGGAGTATCCTTCTATAATCCTGCTGCATGAGCTCTGCGAGCCTGGCCGAGATTCCTTCACCCAAACGAAAGTCCCATTCAGGCTGGTGGCAATAATTGTTATGAATGTATTTTCGTTCAGCTTCGCTCACATAAACCAGTTCCAGGCTTAACTCGTCGTGGCAACGAAGAAAAGTAAACCACTGAGCGTTTTCAGGTAAAGCAGGGGTAACGTCAGGTGACAATACCTCTCTGATGCTCCTTCCGTTTTGCTCGGCCAGGGCTTTAAAAATTCTGGGCATGAGGGGGAAATGGTAGGCAGCATGGCATTCGTCACCATTCCCCAAATATTCAACTACTTTCACCGGCAATTGGCAGGCTTCTGCCAGTAACAAAGTTCCTGGTTTACAATAATCAAGGATTGCCCTGAAAAACTTAATGATGACATGAGTCAGGGGGAGGTTTTCACATTCTGTTCCCTCTTCTTTCCAGATGTATGGAATCGCATCGGCTCTGAAGCCATCCACACCCTGGCTTTGCCAGTAAAGCATCACTCGGCACATTGCCAGAAGCACTTCAGGATTCCGGTAGTTTAGGTCAGGCTGGAAATTAAAGAAGCGATGAAAGAAATACTCCTCACCTGATTTCTCCCAATTCGAGCTTTCTATCCCTTTAAAAATAATCCGGGCCTCCTGGTACTTTTCGGTGGTATTGCTCCATATAAAAAAGTTGCGATACGGATTTGAACGGCCTTTCTTTGCTTCCAGGAACCAGGGATGCTCTTCAGACACATGATTGATGGCAACATCAAAGATTACTCTAATTCCTTTTTGCCTTGCGGCACCCAGAAAATCGATAAACCCCGAAGTTTCGCTCTCTGCCTTAGCTTTTAAAAGGTCAGCACGTATGTTGTAATAGTCTTTGATGTCGAAACCTGCGTCGCGCATGGGCGAGTCGAGTACAGGCAACAACCACAGACAAGTGACGCCTAAATCCGACAAATAATCCAGTTTCTGTTTAAGGCCATCAAAGCCATCATTGAAAAGGTCGACATATAAAGAATAGACGATAGCATCTTTATACCAATCCATCGCTTCGTCCATCTTCCCTGGAAGAACACGATAACTCTCGAAGGTCTTGAAAAAATCATCGAGTAAGGTGAGAGAAGTTCCGGGATAGAGTTGAGACCAGTATTTCTTTAGGTTTTCCATATTGCCGCAAAGTAAGGAAGCCGTCCAATACTGGGCGGCTTCCGAATGAAATGTTTATTTAAATACTAAGGAGTGACTGTATAGGTATAGCCTGTTGGGGCCAGGGTCATCCTTACGGTATGAACACCGGCAGTAATAGCAATGTTTGCGCCATTCGGCTCTAGTGTACCATTATTCCCGTCATCGCCAAAGTTCGTGGTCCAGGCATCATTTGCCCTGAACTTAAAGGAAGCTCCGGTATAGGTATAGTTTTGGAGTTCCCAGGTATAGGGTTCTGCACCACCAACATATACCATATTGGTATCATAATTCCAGCCACCAACGGTAGCGTCACCAATGATACCCCATTGGGTTTTCATTGCGACAAAGGTCATGGCATTAAAGTCGACCGTGATCCGATAGAAACCATCTTCTGTAACCGGGCAGTTTTCAGCCCCATCCTGAAGAATAGTTCCCGCAAAACCTGGTTTCTGACCCCAGGCGCCAGTCCAGCTACCCAAGGTCTCCAGAAATTTATATCCGCCTCCACTTGCAGTAAGGGGAGAATAAATCTGGAAAACGCCATCAGCAGTCTTTGTGAACGGAACTGCCAAAGCAGGATCCCATCCGGTTGGAATTGATCCACCAACAAGGAATAAACTAGTAGGGGGCGCAAACTTCGTCACCTTGAAGGTGTTCGTTTGGAAATCGACACTAATGACATAGCTGGCACTATCAGGAACCATGATATTGCCACCACCAGGAACCAAGGCATAATCGGTACCCAGGGCAATTGCAGCAGTTTCAGAAGTCCCCCAGTTTACATCCCAGGAACCAATTGTAAGAACAAATTTGAAGCCTTTTGGCGCTTTATCCAGGACAAGTCCCTTACCAAAGAGATTCGCTCCCAGGCTGTTCATTGGTATTGGGTTGTTAATATCCCAGCCTGCAGTAGTGGCATCACCAATAACAAATAAAGTGTTGATTTTGATCACCTCAACATTCCCTGCTACAGTAATTGTCTCAATCGGGTTGATTACCTCAAAAACAAAAGGATAAACGCCAGCATCAACAGAACTTGCCACAGTCACCGATTTCATAGCGATATGAGAACCTTTGGGATCATTGGCATCCAAATAGAAATTCGTGGTATTGGTTAGGTCTACTACTTCTTCCTGTATGTTGGTAGGGCTGTAAGTAATTATAATCTTAACAGACGTTGGAGCCTGGCTGTAGTTAAGCCTGAGTTTAAAGTCACCGGAAAGGCCAGCCATAACCGCGGCAGAAACTCCTTTAATCGGGGCGATAATGGAGGCATTCATGCTTTGAGTCAGGGTGAAGGTACCGTTTAAGTCACCAACATTTTCAGCAAAATCAACAGCATGAATTGAATAGCTATAGGCTTGGCCCGTGGCAATATTCTCAGGAATCGTAACTGGAACTGAGAAATTTACGACAGAGCTTGATCCAGTAATGGCGATCTGCTGCCCTAAGATGTTTAGATAAGCAGAACGCAGACCTTTGGGTGCATTGATTGTACCAGTAAACTGGTAAACCTGGTTACTGGAAATAGCCTCCGCAGGTGTCGGGGTGGTCAGAGAAATGGTAACCGGGCCTGACCCAATAGGTGGGCCCTGAACTTCCAGATCCTTTTTACAGGCCGAGAAGATCACAAGGCTTAGAAAGACGGACAGGATGAATATTTTTTTCATAATTTAATGGTGTTTCGATCAGTGATTATTTATCAGACTTGACAAGTGCTATTACAAAGGGAGTCACGCTGCCTACGAGGTTGGTAAAACCGTCGAAATTCAGGAAAGTGATTTTGATTTTCGTGACCTCAAGGCCCGTAGGTAACTCTGTTGGGGTAAACAAATCATTGAGGATGAATGAATACTCATAATGTCCATCTGGGAATGTCAACATTTTCAATTTGTCTGTGGTGGTGACAACTGCCTTATCAACAGGGATAACGTTACCGCTTGCGGTTTCAAATTCCATGTAGACAAAGATCCTGTCACTTCCAGTGAGAATCCCTTGAGAAATACCAGTACCAAGTGTATCAATTAATGGTTTATAGATCAGGTTAATGATATCCCCCTGTGTGGTTTTTTTAGGGAATGGTGTAAAAGCAGCCGAACCTGGGGCATTGGTAAGCGGCTTAACTTTAAAGTCACCACCTGCTACATCACGACCCGTCTTATCCCATGTCCCATTATTAAATAGGAAATCAAGTTCTTTGATCGTTGGGGCTGCGGGTGGAAAGACGCTGTCAGGCCAGAAATTATACTGAGCGACATTGGTTTCATTGGCAACCAAATCACAACGTGCATTGAGATTACCAAGTGCATTATACTGAGAACCAGGATTCCAGCTATTGGCTCCAAGCCAAATATATACGGATTCTCCAACCAATTGACCTTGCGATGCCCCTGCATTGGCCCAGGCAGTAGCCAGGTTGACCACAACCGAGATTGGTTTGTCTTTGGTAAACTCAGGAGGCCAGACAACAGCAATGTTTGAATTCAGTAAGGTATAATTGAACAATTTGAATGCGTTACCATTGGCTTCTTTGAAATCCTCAGTCTGAGAAGTTCCGTCTTCCGTTTTAATGAGTCCTTCAATGCTCAGTCCAAAATTAGCGGCAGTGGTTCCCCAAAGCGTAGTCGGTGTGCAGGTAAGGGTGAAGACTGCCGGGTTAGCGGTCGGGGTGAGTAAGGTATTCGCAGAAGGATTTCCCCATGGTTCAATTTCTTTCGGGGTCCAGCTATAGAGATGAAGGTCGGTATGGCCAACAAGTGTGGTCCCTGTCACATCGAAGTAGAATGTCACTTGCTGGTCCGGTTTAAAAGCAGCAGGTGAGCTCCAGATGGCGTTTACAGTTCCTACTGAGGCAGCAAAGACTTTGGCTGTGACAAGCAGGAAAAGTAAAATAAGTATGTGATTGAATATCTTTTTCATCGTTTATTGTTTTTTCAGGTAATACTGGTATCCAATGATTTTCTTACCGCTTGCATATCGGTCGTAGGAGATGGTACACATATCGAATCCCGTTCTCGGAGGTGCTATCACTGCAAAAGCATCCGTGGTTGCGCCATCAGTAAGGTTGATCTTCGAAGGGAATGTAGGGTTATCGAATGCCCATGTACCGCTACTGAGTTTGGCAAAGTTGTGTGCAGTGCCGCTTATCACGAAAGTACCGTTAGCATTGAAAACGATGGTATAATCGGTCAGGTTGAAGGAATGAGAAACGTCCCACTGAAAAAGGTTTTCCCCTTTCTCTTTGGCGTCATAATCCACCTGGATTACTTGTTGCGCTTTCCAGGTCCCCTGGAGCCCTTCTACTTTCGAAGGATAATCTCCGATAGCCGGAAAATCCTTCTTACAACCTGTGAAGGCAAAGAGGACAAGCAGACCGGCAAATAAAAATATATGTTTACTTTTCATGATGTCTTGATTAATTAAGGATGATACTTGGGTTGCCATTCTGTTCAATATCAGGAATCTGGAAAATCAGCTTGGAGCTATTCCAGCTTACGCCTTTGATATTGTTACTCTTTGTCCTTTTCAGGTCGAAGAAGTACACACCTTCCAGGGCAAGCTCTTTGCGACGTTCAGCAAGGATGGAGGCTGCAGAGGCTGCAGTCGTTGGAACTCCTGAGCGCACCTGTATGGCATTTAAGTCCTGCGTGGGATCTCCCTGTCCTGATGCCAATCCTGATTCTGCATGGATGAGAAGAATTTCATTATAGCAGATTACTGGTGCATTCATATAGGTATAATTGTATTTCGTAGAGTAGACACCGACTACATTAGCCTGGCCGGCTTTTGTAACAACCTGGGCTGCACGGGTATCCACAGGAATTGCCTGTAAATTTGCCACGAGTTTGTCTGTTGGGCCAAAACCGGGAGGTGCATTTTGGTCTGTCCGGTATGACCCTGTAAGGCCACTGGCTGAATTATCAGAAATCGCAGTACTTGTAAGTGCAAAGATCACCTCATGCGTGGTATTGCCCAGGCTGGCATGAGCAAATTTATCACCCCACCATGCATCAAGGCTATAACCTTCGTTTCCAACAATCTTATCAGCGTATTCATAAGCCTTAGTCATATTATTCATCTGGAAATACACTTTGGCAAGATAGGCTGAAGCAGCATCTTTCTTGACGCGTCCTGCGGTAGATGAGCTTGAAGCCAGGTCTGTTTCAGCAGCGGTAAGTTCATCAATGATAAACTTATAGGTTTCCTCAACCGTTGATCGCTGAATCCTGGTAGCAGCAAATTCATTGGTCAACACGGCTTGTGTTCTGATGACGATACCGGGTTTTGACAATGTAGTTGCATCATAAGGCAGGGCGAAGTACTGTGCCAGGTGAAAACTACAAACTGCACGGATAAACCTTGCTTCTGCCTTCCACTGTTTTTTCTGAGCATCAGTTAACACAACCTTGTTATTGTCAATATAATCAATAACGACATTTGTACGGTTGATTGTGATATAACTTTGTTGCCAAATATCACGTCCGATTGGGTTAAACAGGTTCATATTGAGGGTCTTGATCTGTCCCCACTCGAAACCTGTGCTGGAAGCATAGACCTCGTCAGCCAATACATCAGCGGCAACTTTTGGAGTGCCTCCCATGACGGCTCCATTACGAAAGATGTCATAAGTGCCGATAAGAACAGAATCCAGTTGATCAGCCGTGGTAATTCCTTCTTCGACTCCAACCAGACCCTTTGGTTTTACTTCCAGTAATTTATTACATGAACTCAGATATACCAAGCCTGTAAGTAATATTAAAATATAGCTTATTTTTTTCATGACGGTATAAAATTAAAAGTCAAGGTTAAGGGAGAAGGAGAACGTACGGGCCTGAGGAGGTGTGATATAAGTCACATTTGCTGACAGGTTTTGCTCCTGTTGATTTTGCATATCGCGGAAGATTTCCGGATCCATACCCTTGTATTTTGTCCACGTCAGCAGGTTTGTACCTGTAAGGGCAATCCTGATTTTTGTGATTCCCTTAATTGTATTTGCAGGAAAGCTATACCCGATTGAAAGGTTTTTCAACCTCAGGAAGGAAGCATCGTGAAGATAACGTGATGTATTTCTGTTTGGCACATCTGAACTCAAGGTCATACGTGGGACATCGGTAACGTCACCAGGTTTTTGCCAGCGATCAAGGACATCTTTTCTCAAATTCCAGTTTCCGATGGCATTTAACTGGTATTTTTCAGAATCATCATAGATATTACCACCAATTTGGTAAATAAAATTCAAGCTGGCATCAAGTCTGCCATAACTGAATGTATTGTTGAAGCCACCAATCCAATCCGGCCATGGTTTTCCAAGGGCCTGGCGATAGTCGGTGCTATAGGTAAACGTCTTGAAACGACGGATGATATTTCCGTTTTCGTCTTTCTCAAGTCCTTCGTAGATAGGCTGACCCGTTGCAGGATCAACGCCCAGTTCTTTCACAAGATAATTCACACCAACAGGATAATTCACCAGTACACGTACATCTCCTGTACTTGCAAAAGCGTCAGGACCAGCTCCGCCGGTATTGGTAACTTCACTCCTGTTAAATGCAATGTTAAAACTGGTAACCCAGCTGAACTTCTTGGTCTTTATGTTTGTGGTATTCAAGCTAAATTCCACCCCTTTATTCCACAATTTTCCTACATTGATCAGAACAGTGTTATAGCCTGAAGAAGCAGGCACTGATGCATTAAGGAAAAGATCTTTGGTGTTTTTCTGATAAACGTCGATGGCACCACTTACCCTGTCTTTAAAAATACCGAATTCAATACCGGCATCAAAAGAATTGGTAGTCTCCCACCTCAGGTCAGGATTAGGAAGCTGGGTGATATAACGAATTCCTGCACCATCATAAGTCTTTGGATCATTGGTGATGATTTTAGAATATTGGGCATCATTAGGAATTTCTGCGTTTCCGGTTTTGCCATATCCCATTTTCACTTTAAAGTAATTCAGCCAGGTAACTTTTTTCATGAAATCCTCTTCCGTAATAATCCAACCTACTGAAGCTGCCGGGAAGGTTCCCCATTTGTTGTTGCTACCAAAACGGGAAGAAGCATCACGACGTACGGTAAAATTCACGAGATACCGGTCTTTATAGGTATACAAAGCACGTCCGAAAAGAGACACAAAGCCATATTGGAGACCCGTAACACCCATTGTCTTCTTATAATTAGGGCTGTTCAACACTGCGTCTGAGATTGAAGGATTTTTATAAAAGGCATCTCCAGGTGTGTCAAGCGGGAAAGTAACTGAACGTGAAATGTCTTTTTGCGTATTGTTACTCAGCATTTCCGTTCCGGCCATAAATTTAAACTTATGGTCTTCTTTCACTTTCAGGCTATAGTCGGCAACAGCTTTTGCCATGAGTGTCATTGGGCTTTGATCAGATTGGTATGCTCTTGAATTGGGCTCCAAAACATTGTTAAAGAACTCATCATAGATACGATTGTAAGTATCGACACCCCCGTCAACCTGAATGTTCAGGTCTGGCATCAGTTTATATCTCAGGTAAGCATTGGAAGTGGTCCGGTTGAAACGCTCGCGCATCGTCCTGTTTCCAAGTTCCTGAACCGGGTTATAAGAGCCATTCCCGGAAGAAGGGAAAATATAAAATTTATCAGGATTCACTGTGTCGTGAATCGGCCAGTAAGGCAAAGCTGTTGACATTGCCTTTCCCAATCCACCATTCCAGGAAACCGGAACCATATTATTGACGGAATGAGCAAAGCTCGAATTAAGTCCTACCGTAAGTTTATCGGTGACCTTATAGTCAAGGTTTACCCTGGCAGAAAAGAGGTTAAATGAATTTTCCTTTAAAAAGGATGCATCATTGTGATAAGCCAGGCTCACATAGGAGGCAAATTTACTGTTACTATAAGTCATGGAGGCATCTAAAGCTTGCCCCAGACCTACGCGAACCATCTCTTTCTGCCAGTCAGTGGTAGGATATCCCTTAGCCGCCAGGACCCTTGGGTCATAACCACCAAACAGTTTCGGGACATTAGGATTGTCAGCCATCACAGCAGCACCATTTTCTACACCAAAACGTTTGTCATTTTCAAAGGCTTCAACATATAATTTGGTATATTCTTCCGTATTTAACAAATCGTACAGTTTTGTCGGGCTGGATGCAGTTGTCCGGTAACCAACATTGAAAGTCGGCTTTACCTTACCACCGCCATCTGTCATTTTGGCTCTTTTCGTGGTGATGATAATAACACCGTTTGCACCACGTGAACCATAAATAGCTGTTGCAGAAGCATCCTTCAGGATGTCAACGGATTCAATATCCTCAGGGTTGATCGTATTTAAAGGGTTGGTATTCACAGCCCCTACACGTTCTCCCTGGTTTTGAGGGATAATAACACCATCAATTACATACAGCGGATCTCCGCCGGAAGTGATAGAACCAACACCACGGATTTTAATGCTCGAACCGGAACCAGCCAATCCTGATGATTGGATTACCTGAACCCCCGGTGCCTTACCCTGCAAACCCGCCTCAAAAGAAGGCACTGGCAACGCAGTAAGGTCAGACCCTTTAACCTTGTAAATAGATCCGGTAACTTCACGTTTGTTCTGTGTACCGTAACCAACAACAACAACCTGGTTCAACAAAGTCTGCTTTGATGACAAGCTGATGTTCATCTTTTCCGTCGCAGGCAATTCCTGCGATTCATATCCAATGTAGGAGAAAACCATCGTGGCACCTTTGTTTACACTGAGCTTAAAGTTTCCATCAAGATCAGTAGTGGTCCCATTTGTAGTTTTTTTCTCAACTACAGTGACACCGATGAGCGACTCATTCGTCTGTCCATCTGTCACTCTCCCGCTTACTTGTATCTTTTGGGCCAAAAGGCTTCCTGCCAATCCCCAAACGAGCACAAGTGTAAGCAGTGTTCTTGCATAGTGATATTGCTTCATAAGCGTAGAATTGATTGAATTATAAGTGTATAAAATTAAAATTAAACGGATTTCGTTACTTTACCACAGTTCAAATATACATTTTTAATAAAAAATACTGTTTACAATTACCTTTTTATAAAAGGCCCCCCCCTCTGTGATAACTTTAATGACATACATCCCTTTTCTTTCAGGATACCATAAAAACTCAGATCCCTGTCCAGCCAATCCTTTAAAAATCGTCTGAACTTTCCGACCCATGGCATCATATATCTCAATCTCGCAATGTGAGACTGTTGAACGCTGCAAAACAATATGACAAAGAGCATTAAGCGGATTCGGATAAACCAGAATTGCCTCATCCGGTCTTTCATTCTCCTGAATTCCGATAGGTGAGGCCAACTTATGACTAGAATATATCCGATACTCACCGGCTTCAAGATGGACCAACTGGTTTACGCTGGTCACTGCCAGCGAATCACCTCCGAAGTAATTATACCACGTCCCTGTATTATAAAAGTTTGGAATGATATTCCCTGCTGTCACACCAAAATTCCCCAAAACAACGACAGACTGGCTCGCATCTTTTAAACGAATCTTTTTTAAAGTGCTGCTCACATCCAGGTCAAAATTCGTTGTCTCAAAAACAGCTTCACTGGTCCTCAAATTAATCAGTGAGCTATAAACAAAAGCCAGGCTTTTCCGCTGCCAGTCATCCAGGTAATCCCAGCGGGGTGGCTTAGGATCCATCCGGCAGGTACTCGTGAGGCAGGGCCAGTTGATCGAATAGTCAAAGCCGCGCTCCCCAAACTCATAAACCATTTTCGGGCCTGGAATTGTAAAAAAGAACGCAGCACTGAGCTTCATCCGCTGTAAAGCGGTAATTGTGTCACGGATGTTGTATGAACCGCTTACAGAACCCTGGTTAATACTGTAAAACATCTGCCGCTCCTCATCGTGGGATTCCATATAGGAAACAAGGTGTGGGTTCGTCCATCCGCGGGCTTTGTAAGAGCCCCAGCTTAAATCGGAATTCGTACCGGTAGTCACACCAATATTCGCATAACGATAGGCTCCGTTGATGTTGCCCCATAAAAGCATCCCATAGGCCGAAAGCTCCTTCTCTTCAATATTGTCGGCAAAATGCTCAAGGATCAATATCGCATTGGGCCTTGCTATTTTTAGTGTATCGTAATATGCCTTTAAGATCCCGATTCGCTGCGCATCATAATTGGCAAAGGCCGCACTGTTACCAAGGGTATTGTTCTGGGTAAAGCCTTTGGATAAATCAAAGCGGAAACCATCCATCCTGTACTCCGTTAACCAGTATTTTATGATATCTGTCACATACTTACGGGTCTCCAAAGTGCTGTGATTCATGTCGCAACCCACATTAAAGTCATGCTTGGCAATTGGATTGAAATAAGGACTGTTGGCAGCAGGACGGTTGTTCACATTATCCCAGTAAAGTGAAGCATAAGGAGAGGATCCTGCAGCATGATTAAGCACAATATCCTGTATCACAGCGATTCCCATCGAATGACAAGCATCAATCAGCTTTTTTAAATCATGAGCTGGTCCATAATATTTATCAGGGGCAAAACAAAAATTGGGAAAATAGCCCCAGCTGAGATTGCCCTCAAACTCGCTGATGGGCATCAGCTCAATGGCATTGAATCCCAAATCCTTTAGATATCCGAGGTGATCAATCACCGATTGATAAGTATGTGACCCATCAAAGTCCCTGACAAGCAACTCATAAACAACAAGGTCTGTATTCTTTGCCGGTGTGAAAGTGCCTGATTGCCATACATAAGGCGACTGTCCTGTCTGTAAAACTGTTGCCCTGCCCTGGGCTTTCCCAAAAGGATAGGGAATCATCCCGGGATACGTAGCTGATGTGATATAAGAATCATCATAAGGGTCACTGATCTTGTCAGCATAAGGATCCCCGACCCGGATGGTCCCGTCAACCAGGTATTGATATATATATGGTGTCCCGGACACCAGTCCATCGATCTCTTTCCAGAATGTTTTCCCATCAGGAGCTCGTTTCATAAACCCGGCGTCGGATGGCAACCATTGATTAAAATCACCTATTACAAATACATTTTGCTTTAAAGGCGCAACCAATACTAGAAGCACACTGGTGTCGCTCAGATAGTTGATTCCCGTTTTCATCCCTGCAGGTATTGGGGCCACTGCGACAGCTTGGCTCACGTAAAAGAAAAATGAATCAGCCACCATCCCTGTGTCATTTTTGGCAATCGCCTTTAACCAGTTTCCCCCGGGGTTTGTGGCTGTGAGGTTATAATTGATGGTGGATGTTGTTGCGCTCGTAAGCAAGGTGCTCCCAAGGTACAAAAAAGTAGTATCCGCAAATGACGACTGAATATTGATCGGGCTGATTGAACCCACATTCACGATGACAAAATCAGTGGAAGGTGTAGTGATGGTAACATTCAAGCCAGAAGGATAAACGTTGGCATAGATGTCGCCGCCACTCGTGGTTTTTCCCTGGAGCCATACCCCGCCAACCTGCACACCGGAACGAAAAACGAAAGCCATTTTTTGAATGACCTCACTGGCCGGAACCCCATAGTACTGCCTGATGCCCGGACCAATCTTCATCTGGTATAAGTCACTGCCAATTTGGGTTAGTTTACAAGCAGGAATATTGACACCCCAGCCGGCTTTTACATATTTCCAATCAGATCCACTGGTGCTCAGGTTGGTGATCACACCCGTATGCGCATAAATATCACCGGTATAACCGGCTAATCCTGCATTGCCCTGGGTGGCATTAAACACAACAGTCACCGAATCATTATCGGTAGGCATGGCCGGTGTTACAGTAATCTGGGCAACGGCAGCAACTGTTATAACTGACAGAATAGTAATGCAAAGCAGTCTGAGAATTCTCATTTAATAGTATTAAGTACTTTGAATACCCGAATAGAAATGTTAAGCATTCAAAGTTAAATAAATATAAAAGTAAAACCGAACTGAATTATTTTTTTTATTTTTCACGTTCGCTTTAAGGTTTCATTAATTTTAAGCCAAACAAAATAACAAGATGGCACAACGACCCAAACTTAGTTTTTGGCAAATCTGGAACATGAGTTTCGGGTTTTTTGGAATACAATTTGGCTTTGCCTTGCAGAATGCCAATGTGAGCCGGATCTTTGAGACTCTCGGAGCAAAAGTCGACGCAATCCCCGTTCTGTGGGTTGCGGCCCCTTTGACAGGCCTCATCGTGCAGCCTATCATCGGGTATCTCAGCGACAATACCTGGAACCGTTTCGGACGCCGGCGCCCGTTTTTCTTCGTGGGCGCTGTCCTGGCTTCAATCGCTCTCTTGTTTATGCCCAACTCCCCTGCTTTATGGGTTGCAGCCATGATGCTCTGGATCATGGATGCGTCTATCAACATCACGATGGAACCCTTCAGGGCTTTTGTCGGCGATATGTTACCCTCCGAACAAAGAACCAACGGCTTTGCCATGCAGAGCTTTTTTATCGGGACCGGTGCCGTAATTGCTTCTGCATTACCCTACTTTCTTACCCATGTCTTTAATGTAGAAAATACTGCCTTGCCCGGATTTATCCCGAATAGCGTCAAATATTCCTTTTACCTGGGTGGGTTTATCTTCTTCCTTGCTGTCTTATGGACAGTCCTCAAAACCAAAGAATACTCCCCGGCTGAACTGGAATCCTTCGAGAAAGAAGAACACCCTGAACGTTTTGCTGCTGACCTCCGCCATGAAAAGAATCAATGGCTCCCTACTTCCACTTTCTACAGGAGGGCTGCCATCTGGTTTCCCATTGGATTGATCCTATGCTTTATAATATGGAACTTCTCATTGGAAAAAGAACTGTATATCCTGGGCGGTGGAATCGCAGCCTTCGGCCTGATGGAACTTCTCACCGGGATGTTCCTGAATGATGACGGCAAATTACGTGGATTCCTCACCGTGACCAATGACCTGAACCGCTTGCCAAAAACAATGGCACAACTTGCTGTCGTTCAGTTTTTTAGCTGGTTTGCCCTTTTTGCCATGTGGATTTATACCACTCAGGCTGTCACTGCCAATATTTATGGAACCACCGACACCACTTCTGCCCTGTATAATGAAGGCGCAAACTGGGTCGGGATCATGTTCGCCGCTTATAACGGTTTCGCTGCCGTCGTGGCTTTCCTCCTGCCTGTCCTGGCTAAATATACCAGTCGCAAAATTACGCACATGATCGCCCTGATTGCCGGTGGAATTGGCCTCGCATCCATTTTCTTCATTCACGAACCTGGAATGCTTATCTTTTCTATGCTTGGCGTCGGACTCGCCTGGGCCAGCATCCTGTCAATGCCCTATGCCATCCTAACAGGCTGTCTCCCGCAAAACAAAATGGGAACTTATATGGGGATCTTCAATTTCTTTATCGTCATTCCCCAGCTCATGGCCGCCAGCATCCTTGGATTTTTCGTCAAAAACCTATTCAACGGCCAACCCATCTATGCCTTAGTGCTTGGAGGAATTTCTATGGTTATCGCTGGACTACTGACCCTAACCGTCGAAGACAAAGGATAGTTTTTTAAAACCTCCTTCTATCCTGAACCTGACGCAGGCTTAAGAGCCTGAAAACTATTTACTAACTACGCCTACCTTGTATTCCCATGGGCCCAATTCTACGGTTCCTCCCGGAGATATAAGCATCGCTTTGTTGTTAAAAATATCAGTAAACTTTCCTGACTTTGTATCTTTTCCCAGCACAACTTTCACAGCTACAGCACTCAGATTCGCAATCACAAAAACTTTATCACTTCCCTTTTCCCTGCTAAAGGAAATTACCTTTTTGGGAATATTGTTGCCGAAAACAGTCATCTTTCCTCCAAATGGCGGGTTCCACAAAGCTTCATGCTCGTGTTTTAACTTATTCAAAGCCTGGTAAAACGGAATCAAAGCCTTGTTCGACCAGTCAATGGTATCTTTGTCAAAAAACCGCAACCTCTTGTCGAGCCCTGCCTCCTGTCCACTATAAATCAATGGCATCCCTGACATAGTGTAGGTAAGCACAGCACAAGCTCTTCCACCCTCACCAAATTTCTCCTTTACGGTGCCATTCCATGAGTTCTCATCATGATTGGTGGTGAAATTCATCTTGATGCCATTATTGGGGTACATGGCATCATTGGCCTTTTGCAATTTCAGGATACTGTCAGCCCCGATTTCACCCTTCGTGACCTTTGAAAGCAAGGCATGCATATTCCATCCATAACTCATGTCAAAAGCCTTTTTGTAAAGCTTGTAATTCGCTTCATCCTCAGCCAACATAAATAAAGTCTTCCTGTTCTGGAGGTCCTTCCGGGCCTGTTCCCAGAAATCAGCAGGAACCAAACCCGCTACATCACAACGAAAACCATCGATCTGAAAACGCTCGACCCAGTATTTCATCACGTTGATCATGCCAAGACGCATCGCAGGATTTTTATAATTAAAGGAAACTACGTCAGTCCAGTCATAAGGCGAAAGAAACTTCCCTGTAGAGTCTTTCTGATACCAATCCGGGTGTTCCGTCATCCATGCATTGTCCCAGGCACTGTGGTTCGCTACCCAGTCAATAATAACTTTGAACCCAAGACGGTGCGCATTGTCAACCAGCGACTGAAAATCCTTATCACTGCCATAATCCGGGTTAACGGCCTTATAGTCTTTTACAGAATAATAACTCCCCAGCTTCCCTTTACGATTCTTTTCCCCGATTGGATGAATCGGCATCAACCATAGGATATCGACTCCCAGTGATTTCAATCGGGGCAGGTCTTTCTCAACACCAACAAAATTTCCTTCCAGGCTGTGTTGCCTGACATTCACTTCATAAATCACTGCATTCTTTGCCCAGTCAGGATAA
The DNA here is from genome assembly GCA_037132075.1 of Bacteroidota bacterium. Classification (GTDB taxonomy): domain Bacteria; phylum Bacteroidota; class Bacteroidia; order Bacteroidales; family CAIXZF01; genus JBAXPV01. The sequence goes on along the minus strand of JBAXPV010000006.1, from coordinate 52,822 downwards.
TGCGCCCTTGGAGCCTTGTCCTGAGCACGCGATGAAAACGATGAAAATACAAAAGGAATTCCTGAGATCAGAACCAGGATACGTTTAAATGATGTCATAATTATTAATTTTATATATTATTATATATTTTATTTGTCACTTATTTCAATATTGACAGGCTTTCCATCCCAATTAAAACTGATATCAATAAATTTGTCATGATATGCATATGATGCGACTTCACCGATCTCCTGCTTGTTTATTCTCTTCCCGTTAATCACGATTGAAGCCACAGCCGACTCTCTCCAGATCATCAGCCTCATGTCGCGTGTGGCTGGCATGCCTTTCCAATGCCCGCTTTTACTGATGTTGATACTTATTTTTTCTGTTGAAGCCGATGCTTTATATTGTATTAGCTCAAATTCGCCATTCCGCATAGAAAGGCGGCTTGAGCCATCGTCCTCATATTGGGTGAATTCGCTTTGCTTGCCAGGGAAATAATATACCGTAAAATTATCCGATTTATAATAATCCATGCTTTTTAAAGGAGCGCACATCGGAACAAAACTCCCTCCTTTGGCAAACACCGGAATTTCTCTTTCCGATACCGGGTAATCAACCCAGGTCCCGCCATTTAGCTTCTTCCCTGAATGAAAATCATACCAATCCCCTGCTGGGAAATATATTTTACGACTCTTTATTTCTTTCTCTAATACCGGTGCCACCATAAGATTTGCTCCCCAATAATACTGATCCTGAATCCTTTGCGAAACAGTATCATCATGGTAATAATACATAGGTCGCATCAAAGGCGCTCCGGTACTCGCATTTTCCCAGGCCAGGGTGTAGTTATAAGGAACCATGGCATAGCGTAACTTCATGGAAGCCCTGACAATCGCCTGGGTCTTGTCACTGAAAAACACCGGCTCACTCGGGATTCCCGAACCATGAGGCCTCATAATCGGGGTATATGCCGCAAACTGCAGCCAGCGTGCATAGAGCTCTTCATCTTTCACGCCCATAGCAAAGCCTCCGGCATCTGAATGAATATAACCCAAGCCATTCATGCTCATACTCAACAACACAGGCAATTGGGCCTGCAATCCGCCCCAGCTGCGCGAAACGTCACCCGTCCATGGATAAGCCGAGTACCGCTGCGAGCCCGCAAAACCCGAACGCTGCAAATGGAAAAGCCTGGTGTTTGGGTACAAACTTGCGTAACGCTCATACAACATCCGGTCCCAGTAATGACCGTAAATATTATGAACCTCGTCAGCCTTCCCATTCACATGATGGATGTCGGAAGGATGACTCTCCGGCTCTCCCAGGTCACCCCACCAGGCAGCTACGCCATTGTCAACCTGCTTCTTATATTTCCCCCAGAACCAATCCCTTGCCTCTGGCTTGAAGATGTCCAGTAAGCCTCCCGGTCCAAAATAGAAGTAATGGTTAACATAAGGTTTTCCCAAACTATCCGTAGCAAAAAGGCCTTTGTCAGCTGCAATCTTGAAATTAGGCATGCTGTCAATCACATAGGGCTCGGTGATCAGGATCGTCTTCACGCCCTTGTCTTTGAATTTCTTAATCATACCCACTGGATCAGGCCAGGCCGGCTTGTACCAGTCGAGCATCCCTAAATGCCCCAGGATAGAATCGCCAAACCAATAAAAATCAAGGATGAGCGCATCGATAGGAAAATTCTTTTGTTGCATCAGTCTCACGATGCTGTCAGCCTCCTTTTGATTGCGGTAAGCCATCCTCGACTGCAAATTCCCCAGTGCCCAACGAGGTGGAAGCTCCTGCCTGCCGGTTAAATTTGTATATGCCTTCATGAGGGCTGCATAATCAGTAGCCATCAGGAAGTAATAACGTGCAGGTCCGCCAATAGCGCCCCATTCCATAACATCAGGCTGTTGTTTCCCGATATCAACATAGCCTTTCTGGGGATTATCCCAGAGTATTGCGTATTTCTTTGACGATAAAACCACAGGAACAGAATAATTTAATTCTGTCACGCCCACCTGGTATCCATAGTTCGGGCGGTTATACAATGGCAGATAGTAGCCACGCCTGTCGAGCGGCACCGAACGCTCCCCGGCCCCATAGATCTTTTCGGATGGAGCCAGTTTAAACCGAACTCCGCTTTTGCCAGGACCTTTGAAAAAACCGCTTTCTTCTGACAATAAGGTGTCCTGATTGTGAATGAATGAAAGGTAACAAGGATCAGCATGAACTAAAATCCTGAGATCACCGGCATATAAGGTATAAGCAAGCGCGCTTTTGTCCATTTTTAAAGTTATCGCCTTGGGCTTCATCACCACGGCATGGGAAGAATCAGTAGGTTGGACATCCACCAGGCTAAACGACACTTCGACGATCCCGGAATCAAAAGGACGGATCCAAACAAAACCCTGGCTGGTCTTCAGCTTCCAGCCCGTCTTTAAAGGGACAACATCCAGCAATTTCCGGATCTGACGCTCTTGTGACTGCCCAAAAGTCAAACTTCCGAAACAACTAATTAGGATAAATAATAATGTAAAAATTCTTTTCATTATGGAAGGAGTTGTAATATCCTGGCTGACTTCGCAGGGATAGGGATTGTTTTTAAATCAGTAAATAATTCACCACTAATCACATCTTTTGCGCGGGAATATCCTTTCATGTTCTCTGAAAAACGAACTGTTTCCAGGGTTTGTGGATTATTTTTATTGTTCAGGATGGTCATTACGTTTTCCTTATCCAATGTCCTGAAATAAACATACATGCTTTTCTCAGGAATATAATGAGTCAATTTCCCTTCCTGCACAGCCTTGCAAGATTTGCGCCAGTTTAAAAGCTTTGTCAGGTACGACAAGACATCTTTTTGTGTCTCATTCAGGTTCCTGCTTTCGACAACGCTGACACGATCCCCGGCCCAGCCTCCCGGAAAATCACGGCGAATCGTGCCATCGCCATTGGATTTCAAACCCGGCATCAGGATCTCTGTTCCGTAATAGATCAAAGGAATGCCTCTGGTGGTAAATAAAAAAGCCAAGGCCATCTTCGCATTTTCAGGTGTCTTCAGCATCGTTGCCATGCGGTCAATGTCATGATTGTCAGCAAAAATTACCATCCTTGCGGGATTGCTGAAAAGAAAATCCTGACTCAGCGATTCATACAGCCGCGCGAGACCATTGCTGTAGCCGTCATCTTCATTAAAAGCCTGTTGTAATGCGAAAGATAGCGGGAAATCAAAGACATTGGTCAGCCGTGAATTAAAATTGTCTTTATTGGATGCACCTTCCAACCAGTACGACAGTTGCGCGGTATTGTTCAGCCATGCTTCCCCAACGATATGAAAGTTGGGATATTCTTCTGTAATCCTGCTTGTCCACTTCACCATAAACTCCTTGTCTGAATAAGGATAAGTGTCCTGGCGGATCCCATCGAGCCCGGCAAATTCTATCCACCAGATGCTGTTTTGGATTAAATATTTGGCGACAAATTTATTCGTCTGGTCAAAATCCGGCATCGTGGTATCAAACCATCCATTGCTCATCTGCTTGCGGTCATATTCCGACTGATAAGGGTCGGTAATCACACCAGCCCTGTAGTTAGATCTGGTAAAGCCGGTCCATTGATGGATCCAGCTGGGGAAAGGCAAATCCTGCATCCACCAGTGACCTGAGCCAAAGTGATTAAACACCATATCCATGATCACCTTGATCCCACGCTGGTGGGCCTCATCGACCATGGCACAATAGTCGGCGTTGTTCCCGAATCGGGGATCAATTTTATAAAGATCCGTGATGGCATAACCGTGATAGGAATACCTGGGCATGTTATTCTCCACCAGTGGCGTACACCAGAGCGCGGTGATCCCTAGCTTTTGCAGATACGTTAAGGAGTTACGAATGCCTCTGATGTCTCCGCCATGACGGCCATTATCATCCTTTCTATTGGCGGCTTCCAGCATCCCTGGGATATTGTCATTTCCAGAATCGCCGTTGGCAAAACGATCTGGCATCAAAAGATAAATATTGTCAGAATTGCCAAAGCTCTGACGATCTGCAGAATTTGCATTCCTTGACCTCAATTCATAAGAATATGAGGTAAACGCATTTCCTCCCAGGGTAAATTGAATGTCTAACTTTCCAGGCTTGGTTGTGGGTGTAATTTCCAGGTCGACAAAAAGGTAATTCTCCCCGGACGGTGTGTTCTTGAGAATCTTTATTCCCGGATAAGCAATACTGGCTTGAGTCTTAGCGATCCCTTTGCCATGAACCATCAGCTGCAGTGACGTTTCTTTCATCCCTACCCACCAATTCGGAGGCTCGAGGTGGTCGATGACAGACTGGGCATCGGCAATACCACTGAACATCATGGCAATGATTAACAGTGAAAGAATTTTTCTCATTACAAGGATTGGGATCGTGAATAAAATTGAACTGGCTAATTTCGGAAATTCTGGTAAAAAACTACTGAATTTTTAAAAATTCATTCAAATCATAAGCCCAGTCCTTCGCAACCGCGTAGTAGGCGGTTATTAACATTTAGCTCCTGCGGAGTCAACTGCAACAGCATATGATTGGTCATCCTTTGAGCCACCTGCACTTTTTGCCCACAGCCAGTTTGAGTCTGTGCAAAGGAGGCGCTGCTAATAAAACCAAGTATCACAAGAAGCAAAGTGGTTCTTTTCAAAGCGTTTGCTTATTTATATAAATATAAGACACTAAAAAATACCGGGGGTTGCATGAAGGATGTTTGTAATTGCCCGAGTTCGCAATTCAGATTTGGGAAATGCCCGAATTCGGAATTCAGATTTCAGATGTAAGATGTCGGTGGTACAAACCTCACGAATAACATCTAACTCCAAACATCCAAAACTGAACATCCGCATCAAACACTTTTGTTTGTTTGTATCAAACATTATTGTATCTTTGTATCAAACAATATCAAACGCCTGGCTTCTTACCTGATGTCGAACATTGGAAACCGGGTCACTGCAACAAAGCTTAAACAAGTTTTATCTGTCGGTGCAACAAGTACGATTCTCAGTTGGTTTTCACACTTAGAACTATCCTATCTGGTTTCCTTTTTACCTATGTTCAGCTATTCAACAAAAGCACAGTTGATCAATGCACGAAAAGTGTATGCCATCGATTTGGGTTTAATCAATGTCATTTCAACAACAATGACAGAAGATGCCGGGCGGAAATTAGAAAATCTTATCTTTCTTCATCTTCGAAGTAGATATTCAGAACTTTATTATTTTGATGATAAAGGAGAATGTGATTTTTTCGTGATGAAAAACGGAAACGTGACATCCCTGATCCAGGTTTGTTACGAGTTGACCCCCGACAATTTAAACAGAGAACTGAATGGCTTGCTAAACGCTATGCGATTTTTCAAGTTAAAAAAAGGAATTATCGTAACATTTGACAAGCAGGACTTTATCAAACAAGATGGACTGGAAGTGGAAGTTGTGCCTGCACATCAATTCCTGATGCAAGAGCGTTAAGAAAATACCCGGGTTCGGAATTCAGAGGTGGGATGTCAGAGGTGGGGACCGCTCATCCTTTATATATTATACTTCATCCTTGTCGAAGGATGAACAATGAAGGATGAACAATGAAGGATGAACAGGGAATCGGTGTCGGAAGGCTAGCCTTTCAGGGCTTCCGCTCCACTTACGATCTCCAGGATCTCTTTGGTGATCGAGGCCTGGCGCGCTTTGTTGTACATGAGTTTCAGATCCCTGAGGATGTCACCTGCATTGTCAGTCGCCTTGTGCATGGCCGTCATACGTGCACCATGCTCTGAAGCGTAAGAATCCAGTACGGCTTTATAAAGCTGAATCTTTAGTGAGCGGGGAATGAGGTCATCCAAGATCTCTTCCTGGCTGGGCTCAAAAATATAATCCAGCTGGACTGTATCTTTTTGTGCGCTTTGTTGTTGTGGAATGAGGGGCAAAAATTGCTCTACCTGTAGGAGTTGTACTGCGGCATTCTTAAAGCGGTTGTAAACGATTTCAACCACGTCATATTTTTTGTCAGCGAAGTCTTTCAGGATCTGGTCTGCTATAGCAGAGACCTTGTCGAAACTCAAGGCATCGTAAATCTCATTGTGACTGCTGGCAATCGTGAATTTCCGTCTTTGGAAAAACTCCATCGCTTTTTTCCCGATTGCCAGGATCTCAACATTTCCTTTGGCATATTGACTGGCATACTTGGTATGAACCAATTCTGTAGCCTTTTTTGTGACATTGGCATTAAAACCGCCACAAAGTCCACGGTTTGAAGAAACCAAAACCAGCAAAACTTTGTTGGGCGTTCTTTCAGCGGTATATACTGCCGAAGCCGTCTCCCCGGCAGATGCACTCAGGTTGCCCATCATCATCTGCAATTTGGTCGCATAGGGCCTGAGGCCCAAAATAGCATTCTGAGCCCGCCTCAGCTTGGAAGCAGCCACCATCTTCATGGCGCTGGTGATCTGCTGCGTGGATTTTATCGAAGCTATTCGGATCCTGACTTCTTTTAGACTCGGCATTTCATCTTGGTTTTAACGGTTACTTCTCGTAACGTGCAGCAATACGTTTGGCTTCTTCGGTCATGATGGCAATGGCTTCATCAGAAAGATTCCCTTTCTTTAAAGGCTCTAAGACAGTGGTCTGATGAAGTTCCCGCAGATGGGTAAGATATTCCTTCTCAAATTCGACCACTTTGTTCACAGGGATTTTTTGCAGCAAACCTTTGGTACCACAGAAAATAATGGCAACCTGCTGTTCCACGGTCATTGGTGAATATTGTGCCTGTTTCAGGATTTCAACGTTACGGGCACCTTTATCCAGGGTAGCTTTCGTTGAAGCATCAAGATCGGAACCAAACTTGGAGAATGCCTCCAGCTCACGGTATTGTGCCTGGTCGAGTTTCAAAGTACCGGCAATTTTCTTCATCGACTTGATCTGGGCATTACCACCGACGCGGGATACAGAGATACCAACGTTGATAGCAGGCCTGATTCCTGAGTTAAACAAAGTCGACTCCAGGAAGATCTGGCCATCCGTGATGGAGATCACGTTGGTCGGGATGTAAGCGCTGACGTCACCGGCTTGTGTCTCGATGATCGGGAGTGCCGTAAGAGAACCACCGCCTTTTACTAATGGGCGGATAGATTCGGGTAAGTCATTCATTTGGGACGCGATCTTGTCATTGTTGATCACCTTCGCAGCACGCTCGAGTAAACGGCTATGGAGGTAGAAGACGTCACCGGGATAGGCCTCACGTCCGGGCGGACGGCGAAGCAGCAGACAAACCTCACGATAAGCTACGGCCTGCTTGCTGAGGTCATCATAGATCACGAGGGCAGGACGTCCGGTATCCCTGAAAAATTCACCGATAGCAGCACCCGCAAATGGAGCGTAGAACTGCATGGCTGCAGGATCAGAGGCCGTTGCCGTAATGACAACGGTATACGCCATAGCGCCTTTTTCTTCCAATGTCTGAACAAAATTGACGACAGTAGATCCTTTCTGACCAATCGCAACATAGATACAATAAACAGGATTCCCTGCATCGTAAAATGACTTCTGGTTGATGATCGTATCGATGGCAATAGCGGATTTCCCTGTCTGGCGGTCTCCGATGATCAGCTCACGCTGACCACGTCCGATCGGGATCATAGCGTCAATAGCTTTGATACCAGTCTGCAAAGGTTCAGTAACAGGCTGACGATAGATAACCCCAGGGGCCTTACGCTCCAGTGGCATCTCGTATGTTTTACCCTGAATCGGGCCTTTCCCATCGATAGGCTCGCCAAGGGTATTGATAACCCTGCCAAGCATGCCTTCACCCACCATCAGTGAGCTGATGCGCTTGGTACGACGAACGATATCGCCTTCTTTAATATTTGAAGAACCTCCCAGGAGAACGATACCAACGTTATCTTCTTCAAGATTCAAAACGATGCCTTTCAGGCCTCCTTTGTCAAACTCGACCAACTCGCCGGATTCAACATTGGACAATCCAAAAACACGGGCAATTCCGTCACCGACCTGGAGTACTGTCCCAGTCTCTAACAGATCAGCTTCGGTTTTGAAGCCGGCCAACTGTTGACGTAAAATCGCGGATACTTCTGCAGGTTTAATTTCTGCCATCTCTGTTATCTGTTAATGTGATGTAATTTTTCCTATGTAAACATTTTCCCTGAACTCGAGTTCCAGTCGCTTCAATTCGCGTGAGATACTGGAGTCAAGGGTCATATCGTCCATCTTCAGGACAAATCCTCCAATCAGTGAAGGATCAACTTCTTCAATAAATTCTGCGGTATAGCCTGTCTTGTTCAGGATCAGTGCAGCAATACGCTGCCTGGTGGCCTCATCCAGGGCCTGGGCCGAACGGACAACAATGTCTTTAATCTTGAAATGCTCTTTGTAAAAATGGATGAACTCAAACGAGATCTCTTCCAGGTTGTTCTCGCGGCGCTTGCGGGCCAGGATTGTCAAAAAGCCAAGAACCGTGGCACTCACATTTTGCTTAAAGATCTCCTGAAGAATAGATACTTTCTTTTCCGGATTTACAATAGAGCTGTCGAGCAAAAGGCGTAATTCCCGGTTCTCATTATAGACTTCTGACACCAGCATCATGTCCTGCAAACCTTGTTCCAGGATCTTCTGTTCCAGGCAGAGGTCAAAAAGTGCTTTCGCATACCGTATGCTAACCTTTGAATGCTTCATCTTTGATTACTTAAGCTCAACTTCTTCGAGGAGTTTTTTGATAAATGCATCTTGTTCAGCAGATTTTGTCATCTTTTCCCTGAGGATCTTTTCGGCAATCTCGATTGAAAGATGACCCAATTGATTCTTCAGTTCAGTAATGGCAGCCATTTTCTCATTCTCGATGTTGATCCTGGCTGATTCAATAATGCGCTGATATTCGGCCTGTGCCTGCTGGCGAGCCTCATCTTTAATGCTTTCTGTGATTTTACGGGTTTCCTTCAGGAGGACATCCCGTTCGTCTTTGGCCTGGCGCATCATCTGCTCATTGGAGAATTTCATGCCTTCCATTTCCTGGCGAGCCAGGTCAGCAGCATGAAGCGCTTCATCAATGTGATGCTCACGATCATGCAAGGCTTTCATGATGGGACTCCAGGCGAATTTTGCCAAAAGGAAAAGCACAATCCCAAAGGACAGTGTCATCCAGAAAATCAAACCTATACCGGGGCTAACTAATTCCATAATGCTTTAATAAAAGGGTTAATGGAATCATATCCCTGCCTACCGCAGGAATATGATTCCGGATTTGCCCGTATTCCTAGAGGAAAACAACGAGCAGACAAACCACGATCGCAAAGAAGGCAACACCTTCGATAAGCGCGGCAGCAATAATCATGTTAGACCGAATGTCACCAACGGCTTCCGGTTGACGGGCAATTGATTCAACGGCACCACGGCCGATGTTTCCAATGCCTACACCAGCGCCAATGGCTGCGATCCCTGCGCCGATACCGGCACCCATCTTAGCGATAGGAGTCATATCAGCGGCTGCTTGCAATAAAACAGATAATAGAGACATAATGATATGGATTGAGGTTAATTATATTGTTTTTGTTATATATTAATGTTCTGCATGACTATGTTCTTCAGTCGCCATGCCAAAATAAATTGCTGATAATAAGGTAAAAACATATGCCTGAATAAAAGCTACCAGTAATTCAAGAAAGTCCATAAACAATGCGAAGGCCACGGAGACGATTGACACGCCATATCCCAGCGCGGCATACATCTGTCCAAAGATAAAGATCAGGCTGATGAAACCCAGCATGATAATATGGCCAGCCGTGATATTCGCAAAAAGACGAACCATCAATACGAAGGGCTTGGTGAATACACCAATCAACTCAACGATAGGCATGAGCGGCACCGGGAACTTCAGCCACCAAGGCACGCCCGGGGCATTTACAATATGAGTCCAATAGGCTTTATTCCCACTAAAAGTCGTAATGACAAAGGTAAATAAGGCAAGAACCAGGGTAATTGAAATATTTCCGGTAAGGTTTGCTCCCCCGGGGAAGAAAGGAATCAAACCCATGAGGTTACTAAAAAAGATAAAAAAGAATAAGGTCAGCAAAAACGGCATGTAGCGCTGATATTTGTGAGGCCCTATCGCAGGGATCACAATATCGTCCCTGACAAAAAGAATCAATGGCTCAAGTAATGACTGTAGGCCTTTAGGCGACTGATGTGTATTTTTCTGATAACGACGTGCAATGGAAATGAATACCACACAAAGCAAGATCAGGCTTAAAAACAAGGACATTACAATTTTCGTAATCGAAAAATCCATCGGCAAGGCAGCGCTGGCATCAGCCTCCATTGTCCCTTCTTTAACCCGAACAATTTTTCCCTTATTACTACCTTCTTGTTCAATCTTATATCCCTGGTATGAAGCAGTTCCATGCTGAAACGCTGAGGACATGAAACTCACAATTTTACCATGATCCAATAGGATAATAGGTAAGGGAATCATAACGGCATGCTCTCCGATTTCCATGATATGCCATTCGTGAGCATCAGTAATATGCTCAATAATCATCTCACCGGCGTTGAAACCGCCTTTCTTCTTAGGCTTTGCTTCGGTTCCTTCTGCAGCAAATGTCACAGAAAGCCCAAAAGAAAAGGCCAGGAGAACAAGGGTTAAATATTTGATTTTCAAGTATTTCATCGATATTTTCCAGAAATTTTCAGGTGGCAAAGATAGGAAAAAGATAGAAATTTCTCACATTTTTTTTCTTCATACCTTTAGATTTCTTTATATCGAATATATGTCGAACAAAGTCCTGAAAATTTTGGTGGCTTTTGCATGCCTGATTGCCACAGTTAGTCTGATCCTTACTGTTCTGATCTCCAGGGATAACAATACAAATACGACACAACGAATTGAAAAGGTACAGGCGCAGCTCGATTCTGTTAACAGCATTCTTGATTCCACTCGTGCAAAACTGGATAAAGCCCAAAAGCAAATCGACAGCTCCATGGCTCGTATAGCATCCTGGAACCTGGAAGTAAAAATGAAAGACAAAGCATTTCAGCAGGAACAGCAGTCGGCCAAAGCCAGGCATGCAAAGTCCAAAGAAAAACTTCAAAAAGACAAAGAAGACCTCCAAAAACTCCAGACCGAACTCAAAAAACTCTGATGCTAATAAAAATCCTATTGTAAAAACTCCGTGTAAGTCCTTTTAATACCCCATGCGACTCCGTGTTTAAGCCTTTTCTAAATCATTCAACCCATCAACACCAAGCTAATGAACAAAATCGCCTTTCTCAATTTATTTATTTTCCTGTTTATAACAACAGCTGGCTATTCGCAAGCAGACAACTCCAACTTCAAAGATTTTGAACAATCTTTTTGCCTGGGATCAGCACCTGCAATGATCGTTGTGAATAACGACATCGTTCGCATCAGCTGCGACAGCGCCTGGATCCTCAACAAAACCCGATACCACCTCATGGCACAAGCCACAGAATATGTGCTTCACAAAGATCCCAACGAAAGCCTGAAACTCGCTGCACAGTATGAAAAATCCCTTCAATCCTGTTCTCAGAACTATGCAGATATCATGACAAAATACCAGTTGCTCGCCGATGACTGCTCCAAAACCATGCATGAAACCCAGTCCACCATTCAGGGAATGCGAAACGACATCGACAAAGCCCAGTCAAAATTGAAAACTGCCAGCCAAAACCTGGAAGACACTCAAAAGGCACTAGCCCGTGAAAACAGGAAATCTAAACAAAAGGCCTGGATCTTTGGGGCCGGGGGGATTGGGGTTGGACTTTTGGTGGGGGTGATATTTTTTGGTGGATAATTAAAACAGCCTCCCTCCCAACCTCCCTCCAACTGGAGGGAGGTTGGGAGGGAGGCTGCAGTTAGGCTGACAGAGAACAATTCCCTCACTATATATATGCAAAAAACATCCCCCAGTGGAACAAATTTTTCATTTATTTTATCCCAATTACTAAAATATTTTTTTCAATATTTTAAAAATATCACCCACACTTAATCCAAAATTCCATTACATAATTTCTCTGCGTAACTTTGCGTCCTCCCCACCTCCGCGGTGAGTCTTAAAACGCAAACCATGAACTACCGCATAATATCAGGATCAACGGTGCTGTTCGCTTTCATTCTGGCAGCCGCACTCAATCCCATCAATCATAAAATCTCCAGGGCAAGCTACGAACAACAGCTCTCCGCCCGCCTGAAATGCTCCGGCCAACTCACTGAGACCGAAAAACCAGGGGAAGAAGCTTTCGATAGACCTGATGGCGCAGCCATCCAGGAATATTACATGACCCTGGATCCTGCCCTGGGCCACGTTCCGGCGAACCGACGAATCCGTGCCTGGATACAATCGCAGGAACAACAAGTTCATCAGCCCAAATCTACCAACAGCCTCATCACCTGGAATATCGTCCCTTCGAATATGGGCGGCCGCACCCGTGCCCTCCTCTGGGATCCCAACAGCAGCACAGGAAATAAAGTGTGGGCAGCTTCCACAACCGGGGGATTGTGGCGTAACGACAACATCACCATTGCCAACTCTCCCTGGGTGCCTGTGAGTGATGTCTGGCCCGGCTTAAGCATTAGCTGCATCACCTATGATCCTTTGAATACGATGACGATGTATGCCGGTACAGGAGAAGCACAGACTGCCATCAATATTTACCGTGAGTCTTCCGGCAGAGGCTATGGGATCTGGAAGACCACTGATGGCGGCTTCAGCTGGAACCTACTGCCTTCTACGCAAAACTTTGCCTACGTCACCGACATCGTGATCCGCAAGGAAAATAACAACAGCGTCCTTTATGCGGGTGTAGTCAGTGGAAAATACATGGGTGCAGATCATCAGAGTATGCCGTCAGACGGGCTCTATCGCTCTCCTGACCAGGGCGCCACCTGGACCCAGGTCTTGCCCAACATCAGCGGGGAAACGAAACCCTGGCCTGTCTCCGACATTGCACTCACAGCCGACTCCGCCAGGATCATTGTAGGCACCATGCGGAACCTCGACGGCAAAGGAGGCGCTACCCTATTGTATTCTGACCCGGGGACTGCAGGAACCTGGACCGTTAACGAAACCTATCGTCTGCTAATCCAGGCAAACACACAGTATTATATGCCAGGCCGAGTCGTTCTTGCAGCCGCCCCTTCCAACCCGGATATCATTTATGCCGCCATCGCGGCTGGTTTCAATAATGGTGGATTTGACGCATTTCATGGAATGTATGTCATTAAAACCAGCAACAAAGGCATCTCATGGACTACCAAAAACATACCCCCATTACCCAACAACCAGGTAAACTGGGCCTATATCGCCTGGCATGCCATGACCCTGGCTGTCGATCCCAACAACGAAAATACAGTGTGGGCAGGGGGGCTTAATCTCTACAGATCGACAGACGCTTGTACCAGCTGGACCGAATGTACCGATTGGTCATTGATGTATTCAGGCGGTGGCGATACCTATGTGCATGGCGACCAACATTGTATTGCTTATAAACCCGGATCATCTTCCACAGCGATGTTTGGTTGCGACGGAGGCGTTTACTATTCCGGCAATATGGAAACATCAGGACCGAGTCCTGTCTTCGGTGAACGAAATAAAAATTATTCCAGCCTTCAGTTCTATTCCTGCGACCAAAGCCCTATAAACGACCAGCTGATTGGTGGCCTTCAGGATAACGGATCTGTATGGTATACAGGGAACCCCTTCAGCTTGTTCGACATGGTGAGCGGGGGTGATGGCGCTATGTGCTTCTTCGACAAAGACATTCCAACGACATTCGTCACTTCAATCTATAATAACATCTATGTAGTCTTTAACACCACGGCAATACTGAATTATATCGCTGACTTCCAAAGTGGCATTTTTATCAATCCAGCTGATTTGGATCCAAAATTCAACACTATATATGCCAACGGCTCTGATATGTTTGGGATTCACCAGGATGAAATACTCAGGATAAAAAATATCGATGGAACCTACCTTGGCGAGTTTATTCCGCTCAACACCGGATCTGTCGTGCCTTACAGCCATATTAAAGTCTCCCCCCACTCCACCCTGACCAATATTAAATTATTTATCGGCACCATGGCCGGTCGTTTGTTTAAAGTCACCAATGCCCAGAATACCCCGGTTGTTACAGAGATCGGTTCCCCAAACTTCCCCAATGGCGCCATTTCATGCGTGGCAGTAGGACCAACGGATGACACCCTCCTGATGACATTCTCCAATTATGGTGTTAGCTCAATCTGGCAAACCTATAATGGGGGCACTACCTGGAAAGAAGTTGAAGGCAACCTCCCCGATATGCCTGTCCGCTGGGCAATCTACCACCCCGGCAATACCAACCAGGCCATGATCGCCACTGAATCCGGCGTGTGGAATACCAGCAGCCTGGGGAATACCAATACCTATTGGGCCCCTTGTAATAATGGATTGGCAAATGTCAGGGTTGACATGCTCCAGGTAAGAAACAGTGATAACAAAGTTGTTGCTGCCACCCACGGTCGGGGCCTGGCAACCGGATTTTATGCAGTGGATCCAACTACATCCGCGCCAGCTGCTGCTTTGCAAAACTTTAATCTTTACCCGAATCCAACACCCGGGAGGCTATATGTCAACGGGATCACCAGTCCCAATGCACAAATAAGCATTTTCAGCGCTGATGGAAAACTAGTGCTGACAAAACAAATACAATCGACAGGAAGTAATTCCGAAATAGACCTCAGCAATTTCAAAAAAGGCGAATACCTGGTAAAAATTCAGGATGGTTTCAGAATAATGGATACCCGTAAGGTTATCAAATATTAATGTCTTCTGAAACAGAATCTGAATCAAGCATTTTTCAGGATTTCAATATCCAGCTTACGCATGTTCTTAAAGGCTTTGGTGACGCGTTCAGCTATAACGGGCTTCATTAAACTGAAACATATCTCCGCCATTGAGTCCCATAAACTTATTGCCATTCAATTCGAAAATCACAACCAGGGGGGAAACCATCAGTATCCTGGAATCTTTAAAAACAGAACAATAGAATTCGGCGGCTTCTTTGGCTTTGCCGTCGAACCACAAACATGGGTATAAAGGATGTTTCATAGCAGGAAATTTCTCGCAGATTCGCAAATTTAAGAAACCACGCAGATTCCAAGACCGTAAATGTACGGTAAAACCAATATGTTCTATTCCTTTATCATTTTCAATACCTTAAATGAATTCTTGCTATTTATTTTCAGGAAGTAAACATCATGTGTCAGCGATGAGAAATCCTTTTGTTCCAGGTCTTTTCCACGCCAGACTTCTTGTCCCATCATGTTTGCCAGGAAATAATATTCTGAACCTGATGGGTTACTGACATGAATCTTATCGTTAAAAGGATTCGGAAATACGAACAATTCAGACTGATGAATATCTCCTACAGATGCGGGATATAATTCCACGAAAGCCCCGGGTGTCAATACCTTGCCAGTAAATGCAGCATAACTTGGCGGATAACGGTACACCCTGAAAACCGAATTCATAAATTCGAGGGGGTGGGAAATGTCGTGCGGGATGGTATCTCCCTGCATCAATGGACCTGACTGTACAACAGGATTTACATACTTCCAAACCTGCTGTCCTGCCTGGGTAACTTCAATGAAAGTCCCATGAGTCCCATCGCAGATGATGGTATTCCCATTGGGCAGACGCTCTGCACCAGAGATATTCTCAGAATAAAGTGATGAGGGCGGACTGGCCTGGTATGACCAGGCGAAATTTGCAGGACCATAAGCAGAACCGGAAACATAAGTATAATTACCATTGATATCAACAGGAGGTGTTATCTCATCGATTGAAGAATAATTCAGACTGACGCCATTATTGAAACAAGTAAGATTCCCTGCACCGGGATATCCTGGCTTAACCCATTCAACATCGTGCTGCTGGAAATATTTCTGGTCAGTTGCGGTCCCTGCCCCATAGGTAATGGGATTACCCCAACGATACAACAAATCGCCACCCTTACCATGTGCACCGCCACTATGACTTGATGACTGTGCCGTTGTGGTGCTATGATCAATAATCCAGACCTCGCTGTTTCCTCTTACACTAAGCGCAATCTGGTCAAGCGCAGGATTATAATCGATGCTGTTCATATGATTCCAGAAAAGTGGAAGATTTTTATGATCCCCGGCAGCATCAATCAATTCAGGATGAATGCTGACGTCTCCATAATTGCTTTTTGTGGCATCATATTCCTGGATCAGATGATCCCACACATGCCATTCCCAGACAACTGTTCCTCCCACTGGCGGTGTCGGGTGAATCTCAATAATACAATCAGGGAGCATCATCTGATTCTGTGATATCTCGGGTTGAAACTTTGACGGGTTAAATCCGGCTGCAATGACCTCTGCATAGGTTTTTTTTTCGACCACAAGCATGATAATATTACCATTCGGAAGCTTCTTCACATCATGATGCTGCATATATGTTGTTGTGGCATAATTCATTGACCAGATAAGACTATCATTCCAGTTGTATTCTTCCAGGCGGCCGCCTTCACCGCCACCAGTTCCAAGCTGACCAGGTATCATGCAGGTACGTAACAGATTTCCATCTTCAAGCAGGTAAACCGATTGCCCGGGAGGATAAGTACTTGCCGTCCATTCATGAACTTTTCGGCCTTCGTTGTTGATGAGATAGGTCATCATATTTTGCTTGGGGGCAAATAAAGTATAACCCTTAAAAGTGTTGTTTGTATCGTTCAGAAATACGCCAACAGTCTGGGTTTGCGCGAAAATTATTTTTGAAATAATTACAAGAATACCTATGACTAAAATGATCTTAGATTTAAACATGATTTCATATTTGATGTTAGATAAACGAATTCAGTATTTACGGGATTATTATTAATTTGTCCACGGATTATGCGTATTTACGCGGATTATTTTAAATTGTCATTATTCAAATTTTGACTGCTGTTTCTTCTGCGCAAATCCGTGTAATCTGTGGACAAAAAACTATTTTATTAATATCATTTTTTTACTCATTTGCTGATCATTTGCATTCAGGATGCAGTAATACATACCAGTCGGCATTTTCACCCCGCTTTCATTGGCGCCATCCCAATTAAGGCTGTATTTCCCCGGCGCAAAACTGCGGTTGACCAAAGTCTTTATTTTAGTTCCTTCGGAATTAAAAATCACCACATTTACCTGTTTAGATTCCTGAAGCTCGAATTCAATCGTGGTGCTGATTTTAAAGGGGTTTGGGTAATTCTGATGCAGCCTGTCATCAGGCAACATATCACTTCCATTTTCTTTAATTGCCACCAGGTCAGCCGGTATAAAATAATTCGGGGTGGAACCTGTGATGGTATTGCCGGGGGTAAGGTTATGCCCTGCCAGTGCAGGATGTGTAGAGGCATAACGATACGCTCTGAAAACACCGTTATAGGTTGGATAATTGTCAACTTTGATTTTTTTGATTCCATCACGGGTTACCGGATTGATATATTCCCAAACTATAGATGTATCCGCGGGATGTACCTCGAAAAAATGTCCGTCATTCATCGAACAAACCAATGTATTCCCATTAGGCAGTCGCTGTGCACTCGAGCCAATGGTACTGTAAAACGAAGTACAGTTTTTACTGTAATACATCCAGACTAGCTGTTTAGAGATATTTTTATTCTGTTTCATCGTATTAGAATTCGGAGAAGCCAGGATGTTATAGCCTGCATCAGGCGGATTTACAAAACTCCCTGTATTTGTGCCGGAAGAATTGAGATATGGATTGATTTCAAATATATAAGATTGAGGTGTCAGTTCAAAAAGGTTTTCTGCATTATTGAAAACCAGCAGGTTGCCGGCACCCGGAAGTCCCGGTTTAATCCATTGAATGTCGTGAGAACCCCCGATCTGTTTGTGACCTGTTGTTGACTTATCCCAGTTTTCAAGCACTGAGGGAGGATCTCCGCGATTATATTTCGCAGGATCTCCAAACCTGTATTTAAAATCTCCCGCGCTTCCTGCTGCAAGGGCAATGCTGTTGGCCGGTTGTCCTGCAATAAATGTATTTCCATGATCAATTATATAAAACTCACCATGCACAGAATTGATGACGATCATATCCAGGTCCTGGTTATAATCAAGGGAATTACAATGCAACCAGTCGCTTCGTACCGGGTTTCCCGGGATGTTCAGGTTGATTTTTCCAGGAGTATTTGCAATGATGCCATAGGTTGGCTTGCTGGCATCAATATCCTGCACGACATGATCAAAGAATGACCATTCCCAGATGACATTTCCCTGCATGTCTACCTCCACAATCACATCCATTTGAGCTCCATTGTAGTTATGCGAAGGGTCACAGCCTGCAGCAAGGCATTGCGCAGAAGTGAGGTCTTTATTGGCGATATAAAGGAATGTAGAATCGCCAAGTATCGGGTTATAGATTTTTGCAAAGTCATGATGTGGATAATAGCCGGCACGGCTTTCGGTATGCTGCCATACGACGTTACCACTCCAGTCGAGTTCACGCCAGGTATTCTGGTTGCTGGGGTTGCCTCCCACGGCATCAAGGAGAGTCCCTCCTTCCGTAAAACGGGGATTTGTGCCGAGGCTCCAGGTATGGATCACATGACCTTCCATGTCGATCAGGTAAGAGGTACCCCGCGTTCCAAAAAGGGCATATCCATTATACGCTTTAGAGGCATCCCAGTATCTTGTTTCCGTTGGGATCATAAAGCATTCCTGGGCAAAAAGACCAAGGGCCCACAAAACCATTGTTGCTGAAAAAATCAATTTCTTCATAATTACATCTTATTTAAGTATGACCATTTTAATATTTGAAACATTTTCCCCGTAGGACAAGACGCAGCTATACATACCTGATGGTATATTTCCTGAATCCCATGAATAAGTGTGCATGCCCTGGGCTGCATATTCAGCAGCTAGTGTTTCAATTCTTTGCCCCAGGGAATTAAAAATCTCAAGTTTAATCATTGAGGCTTCTTTTAAAAAGAACTGAATCGTTGTAGATCCATTGAAAGGGTTGGGATAATTCTGAAACAAAAATCCACCTGAAGGATATTCCGGAATACCTGTCGTTCCTGAATATTTCCTGGCGACACGAAAGCCCACGTGGTACCAGGGATGGTTGGGGTCCTGTGGCCCCCGGTAATAGCAGGGATTACGGTTCGAGACCCTGGAATGACCGTTGTTAATACCATTTGTTACGAGTCCGTTGTACCAGTTACCGCCACGCATCCCGTGATAGGGCTTCCCATCCGGCATAAGAAATCCTGTTGCTGGTCCTTGTGGATTGTCATAGGTACTGAAACTATAATAATTCTGGCCGTACCAGTCGTTCAGCATCTCCCATACATTGCCTTGCATGTCATACAGCCCGTAAGTGTTGGCCCCATTGGTAGTCTGGTAGGTGGTGGCATTGCCTGGCCAGTTAAAGTCTGTTTTTTGCTTCAGGGTTCCATCATAAAAACCCGCTGGCGTAGTGAGGGGAATTGTTCCCCCTTCATAAGGATCGGCAGAACCCGGCAGGTTTGCCTGGTTCACAATTACGGAATCCCCAGTCGGGTAGTTAAAGTAGGGATTATAATGACCACCCCTCGCTGCGTATTCCCACTCTGCCTCTGTCGGAAGTCTGTAGCCGTTTTTGGTGAAATCACAATCTTCACTTAACAAGGTATAACAAGGTTGTAGTGCGTTTTGGGTACTTAACCAGTTACAGAAGGCGGCGGCACCATGCCACATAACGCCAACCATGGGATGATAAGCTCTGTAATCAGCCATGGTGAAGAAATTCCCTGTAAAAGAGATACTGTAATAAGAGGCATATTGGCTGGTATAACACAGCGTATTTGTGTCCCCGATAAAACGTACCACATGATTCTGAACCTGGATCAAGCCATTGACATAAGACGCATTCAGGAATTCCAAAAACTGCTGGTTTGTCACCTCAGTCTTCGTGATGAAAAACGAATCCACTTTCACAGTATGAACAGGGGTCTCATCGCTGGGATGTCCAGGATCTACAAATCCAAAGTGATCCCCCATCTCATATTCACCCCCTGGTATGAGCACATCTGTGAGGTTCATCGATGTGTTATCCTGACCGCCCCTGACGAGCAATACCTTTTCGAGAATTGTTTTATCATTATATGAAACGATGCCATAATCCACATTGAGATCCCAGGCTTTGGATGCGGTATTTTGCATCGTTGTGGATGACCAATAATTCCCTGAAACCACATTGGGAAAGTAAATGTGGTTGAAAGAAGGCATTGCCAGACTTACATCATTGATGGATTGGAGTTCTTTGATGTCAGGCAGGCGCCAATCTGACGTCCCGGCCAGCACCATTCCCTGGCTATAAACAAGAGCAGCTTCCCAGCTCATGGCATTGGGAGCCTGAATCTTCTGCCAAACGAGTCCTGTGTAATGATCGCTGATGGTTCCATCCCCGTTATCGGTAAAATGAGAAGCAGGTAAATTGGGAGAAAAAGGATATCGGACAGCCCTAACATGAAAGCGTTTGGTTCCCCCGGCACTCAAGGTTTCTGTTTTAGGATGCGCGCCGATGCCGCCTCCGGCATTAACGACCCAGACTTTGGTAGAATCATCGGCTCGTTTTTCAGAAGTCCACCAATATTCTGCCAGGTTTTTTGTGAAATAAACAGTATCGAGTGCCGGATTTAAATGATCAAAATCATTAATACTGAATAATTCCATACCACCAGGCAATCGCCAATCAGAGAAGCCTCCAAGAACAAGGTTGTTGCAATAAGCGACAGCATTTTCAAAAGTCATCTCTCCCCCATCCGATTTTTGCCACACTAATCCTGTATTGTTATCGGTGATGGTCCCATTTCCATTGTTGGTAAAAGATAAGGGGTTGACAAAATAATCGGCATCCTCTCCGGCAGTGGAAGAATAACTTCCTGATTGACCTGAATCCGGCAATTTGAATGGAAGAAGTTTTTGCGCATTTACATGGGAAAAAGAACAGAGAATCATCATGGCGATGATGACGCTCCTTGCTCCTATAATTAAACTGTTTTTCATACTATATTTTAAAAAATCATGAAGGCGAAAACTAATGCAATAAAATATAAGAACCGTTGACATCACCGTAACACAGCGCTTTGACATTCTGAACGACCGGGCTAGTCCCGTTGATAATCACCGAAGGACTATCAAACACCCAATTCCCCGAAGCAAAACCAGAAATGAGGCCGACAAACCTCCGCTGCGTCACCAGGGCATCCAGATAGCTAACGATCCCTGACAAGCAATGGAAACCTACCTGGACGACAAGACTGTCGCAAGATGAACACCCACTTGCATTACTCACTGTAACGCCATATGTTCCCGAAGTATTAACATTTATTGATTGCGTTGAGTCTCCTGTTGACCAATGATAAGTTGCATACCCACTACCGGCGTTCAGGAAGTTAAGAAACTGCTGGTTCGAGGTCTCTGTCTTTGCCATATAAAAGGAGTCGACATGAACAGTATGAACAGGTGTTTCGTCACTGGGATGATCCGGGTCGACGAAGCCAAAATGATCACCCATATCATAAGTTCCGGCTTTAATCAAAACGAAGGTGATCCCATTGCTGACGATGCTCGTATCTACCGGTGTCAACAGGGCTGTAACAAGATTTTGTCTGGCCTGACTTTCAGAAATTAACAATCCTAATATCAGCGCAAAAACTATTTTTAGAAGTTTAAATCTGGTCATAGTAGTAACTTTAGAGTGGGGGTGTATTAATGATTATTACGTGCTTAATTATAACCTCAGGCAACTATTTTTTATACCCCATATATCCCATAATACTATCTCTTTCTTCCTCCCGGATCGTCAGGTTTAAAATAATCACGGATTTCCCGCACCATTCCCTGGAATTTTACTAATTGTTCTGCATTGCAGATTTCCCTTAAGGACTGTGCCTGGCTAATTCGGAGCAATTCCATCTGATATTCGTTATCTGCAATCCTTCTTGCCAAATCCTTAAGCTGTGAATCATTTGCACTTTCATTAAACATAATGACATTCATCGAATCTCTTCCTGTGCGTATTTTTTGCACCAGGACTTTTTCTTTTTCTATAAAATCGGAACGCAACATCTTGATTTGTTCTGCCTGCTTTTCGTTCAGTTTTAATTCTTTTACCAGGATTTCAGACAAATCCTTTTGGTTGGCCCGTGGCGGAGAAGGGGCATCTCGTCTGCACCCTTTCCATAGGAAAACACCTATTGATAATACATTCAACAAGGCTAGAACAATGACGAGCCGGATCAGCAATTTCTTCTGTGCAAAAATGTCCATGGCCTAGTTGCTTGTTTCTGTTGAATGTGTCAATAGCTCATTGGAAATGATTTGCAATTCTGAATTACGCAAATTATTTACATGTAATTTATATGCATGTGATTTATTTAAAACGGTATTTAGTATAAATCCCATGTTAACCAAAACAAATAAAAGGAGCATTGCTGTATAATTATTATAGGATGCGCGTGAAGCTGTCTGAGGTTTTACGGCACCTAAGCTAACTTCCAAAGCCTGGCTCCATTCAGCAGAAGGGCTTATGGTTTCCAGTTGCTCAAAGGCCTCCATGGCCGCACTAACTTTGTTATTTAAAATTGACTCTTTCATTTCTGTCTGTATGTGTTTGACGATCTTTTTTCAGGATTCTGGCACGCTTACTCACTTTTTTTTTAAAATTTCTTTCAATTCCTCTTCTAACTTCTTCCTGGCGCGATACACCAGGGATTCCACGGCAACGGTTGTTGTATTCATTATTGATGCAATTTCCGGGTTGCTATAGCCATCGATCTTACTCAGGGTAAAGGCGACACGTTGATTTTCGGGGAGCTTATTCAAGGCCTGTTTCATTTCCTGCATCTTGTCCTTGTTGATCAATGCCTTATCAGGCATAGGTCCACCACCTACCCAATGGGCGATCTCATCGAGGTGTAACAATTTGCCGAACTCACTAAATCGTTTGAGTCGTTTTCGTTTTTTTATCTCGTCGAGGCATTTTGACACTGCGATACGGTAAATCCAGGTGGAGAGGCTTGAATCGCGTCGAAAAGAGTGGATCGACTGAAAGACTTCTATAAAGATCTCCTGCGACAGATCTTCAGCATCCTGTTTGTCGAGAAGAAAGCGGTAACATAAATTCAGGATTCTGACATTATAGCGAACGACCAGCAAAGCATAAGCGCTTTTGTCGCCTTCCCTTAATTTCCTATAAAGTTCGTCGTCTTCCATGCAGGATTGGGTGCCAAAACAGGGCCGACAAAATTAAGGGTTTATCCTATATGAAATTTTTATCTATATACTCCTGAAACTTTGCCTTGTATTGCTCACTCACCGGTATGTATACATCACTATCGAATACAATTCGATTTCTTTCGATGACTTTAATTTTGGAAAGGTTAACGATATAGGACCGGTGAACCCGCATAAAACTGTTGGGTGGAAGCTGTTCTTCCAGTGATTTGATGCGGACTAAAGTCATGATGGGTTTTGCGTCGGTGAGGTGTATCCTCACATACTCATGCATGCCTTCGACATATTTAATGTCAGCAAAGTCGATGCGCATCAATTTGTAATCTGATTTCACAAAAAGATAATCTGCACTGGTTCTGAAGCTGTCTTCTGATGGTGGCATAACGAGATCAAGCCGGTCTTTGACTTTATTGGCAGCTTTGAGGAATTCTGTATAGCTTATTGGTTTCAACAGATAATCAACGGCATCTACTTTAAAGCCTTCAACTGCATATTCGCTATAGGCAGTTGTAAAAACTATATAAGGCTTTTGGGCAAGTGATTTTACAAATTCCATCCCGCTCAGGTCTGGCATGTTGATGTCGACAAACATTAGCTGAGCCTCCTGGTTTCGAAGCACCTCCATGGCTTCAAAAGCGCTGTTGCAGGCGGCTATCAGGTTAAGGAAGGGTGTCTTCTGAACATAAGCCACGATTTGTTTCAGGGCAAGTGGTTCATCATCGACAGCGATACAGGAAATTGTCATAAGGGTATTGTAAGATTGACTACAAACTCATGCTCAAGATCGGAAATAATCAGACTATAATCAGTATCATACAATAACTTCAGGCTTTTCTTTATATTTTCCAGTCCGATCCCGGAATATTCTCCGAATTCGGGTGCTGCAATCTTATGCTTGCTGTTTCTGATGTTACAATGCAAAGACGTTTCATTACATGTCAGTTCAAAATAAATAAAGGAGTCTGACTGATAACTCACGCCGTGTTTGAACGCATTTTCCAGGAGGGAGATGAACAACATCGGGGGAATACTGATATCCGGAATATTCTCAGGGAATTTGACTTCGATTGTTACTTTTTCCGAAAAGCGAAGTTTCGCGAGCGCGATAAAGCTATTGATGAAATCGATTTCTTTTTTCAGGCTGACTTCACCTTTTGCCGTGTCGTACAGGAGATAGCGCATCAAGGTGGACAGGCGGATGATGGCATCTTTGGCGTCTTCAGTATTGATATCGACCAGGGCATGAATATTATTAAGGGTATTCATAAAAAAATGCGGACTGACCTGCTGGCGTAGCAAAGCAAGGTTTGTGCGAAGCTGCTCCTTTTCGATGTCTTTGCGTAATTTCTCTTCATTCAGCCATTGATTCACGAGTTTGGATGCGGCACCGGCTCCTGAAATCAAGATGATAAATATGATATGATCCACCAGAATCATTGGAAAAGGCTTGGGTCCCGGCCTGCCCCCCATGAAAGGTCTGCCTGGCGCAGGATCATGAGGCGGGTAAAGGTTCAGTACCAGGCTGTCCATGACTGTTACAGCAACAATAATCACTAAAATCCAGAGTAAATAGTTTATGTATTTCTTTTTTAACAAAAGCCCCGGCACCAGGACATAAACATTGATCAGGAAAACAAGGAAATATAAAGACACATGAAACCATTCATGCCAAAGACGGTACCAGTTTATGACATGAAACTCGCGACTGGTAACGAAAGGCACCGCAAACACAAACAAACCCAATACGGCATATACCAGGGCTTCGATCTTGCGAGCATTGAACGAGAGGGTTTTCATGACAGCAAAAATAGAGGGTTTCTTGTCCCATGCAAAACAAATTCAACTGAGGTGTTTAAACAATCTCTGAATGCTCAGTTTTTATCACTGAAAATTTTGATTGAGAAACCTATTTTAACTGAAGTTCGGCATGTCTTTGTATGACATATATGCGGATAAGGAACGTTACTAAACCTTTTTAAATTGCGGGTTATAGTAACATGCGAAACTTCAGTAAGTAACTATTTTAAAAAATCTGCAACAACCTGGTTAAAAAGGTCTTTGTATTGAATCAATGTCCCATGCCCTGAATTTGGGAGAATCCATAAGAAAGCACCTGGAATAGATTTTGCGATAAGCATCGTATGTTCAGGGAGGATGAGGTCATGATCCCCGCCGATGACGAGGCTTGGGCATTTAATATGATTCAGTTGCTGCAAGGTGATGTGTGGTTCAAAGGCTATAATCTGCGCGAGTTTCAGGTCATTCCTGACTTTGGGCGTTCGCGTCATTTGTTTCAGGGAATTATAATAATCCATGCCATTTTTAAACTCAGCCCCACCCACTGCACTGCTATCGGGCCAAAGGTTGGCTCCGGTGATGGTCAGTTTTTTCACTTTCTCCGGATGGCGGATGGCGAGCAGCAAACCATTGATACCGCCGTCGCTCCAGCCAATGACTCTACAAGAATCCAGGTGGAGGCTATCGAGTAAGGCATTGATATCGTCGGCCATCATCTCATAGCTTAAGGTATCGCTGTCATCGACAGATCGGCCCTGGGCGCGGCTGTCGGCAAGGATTACGCGATAATGCTGCGCGAAATAAGGAATCTGGTTCTGGAAGTTGTTCATGGAGCCGCCGTTGCCGTGGATCATGAGGAGAGGTTCTCCTTGGCCATAGACTTCATAGTAGAGCATAAAACCTCTTAAGTTGATGGTGTGGCCCGCGACGGGATTGCTGCCATACAATGAAGGATCGATGGCGGAAACTGCGGCTGATTGTGCGAAGGAGAAAGCAGTCAGAAATTGAACAAGGAAAAAAATGGGAACTATTTTTAAGAGCTTCATTTGTCAAAATTAATTAATCCGGGGATTATAATTATTGTTCATGGTGTTAATGCGTAATTTAACTAAATGACTTTTATAAGGCAGTGGGAAGCTGGGGCTTTGCCCTTGCGCAGAGGACTTAGTTTTTTGCTCTTCCATACAGCATTCCATTTCCAAACAATAGAATATTTGTTGAAATTCGAAATCCTTTTTGTAGATTTGAAAGACCAATTTTGATAATAAAAACCACTGTGACACTTATACATACAGGAAAATCACTATTATCCTAAGTGCCTAAGTAGCAAAATATTACACTTTATGAAATATGTCAAAATACTTAATGGGATTCTGGCCCTGCTAGTCATCGGAGGGGTCTTGCTGTTATCGGACCTGGAAAACAGGATCGGGAAACAGGTAAAAAGGGAAACATCTGTTGAAGGTGCCGGCCAATATGCCATCAAAGGGAGAACCTATAAGATTGGCGTTACCTATTTCGCTCCGGAAGTCACCTTTGACCAGACGATGGATGGCTTGTGGAGTGGGATGAAAGCGCTCGGGTTTGTGAAGGACAGCAACCTGAAAGTCATTTCACAGCATGCCAACGCGGAAATAGCCAATCTTCAGCCCATTCATCTGTACATGGACAACCAGGATGTGGATGTGATTGTAGTTACCTCTACCCCGGGTATCACGGCAGCGATTTCCGGCGTAAAGAAGCATCCAATGGTTTTTACCATGACCTATACCCCTTTAGAAGCCGGTGCAGGAAAGAGTTATACAGATCATTTACCGAATATCACGGGTGTCGGTTCCTTTCCGCCAGTTCAAAAGACCTTTGATTTTATCCTTGAAATCCTCCCGAACACGAAACGGATCGGGACAGTCTATAATTCCTCTGAAGCCAATTCACGGAAAGTGATACAAGTGGCACGAGACTACCTGAAGACCAAAGGTATTGAGCTTATAGAAACTACGATGATCAATACATCCGAAGTGCACCAGGCTGTTTCCTCAGTGTGTATGCAAAAAATTGATGTGATGTGGGTAACCGGCGACAACACTGCCATTCAGGCGATGAGTGGCATCATTAAAGTATGCAGGGACAACAAAATACCGCTCATCCTGAATGACATAGATTATGTCAAACAAGGAGCCCTGGCGGGTGTCGGTATCGGATGGTTTGCCACCGGCTCGCATTCCGCATCATATGTTGCGCGGGTTCTCAACGGTGAAAGCCCGGCAAAGATCCCAATCGAGAATTATGTTGAGGAAGAAATCATTGTAAATAAAGAGGTTGCGAAGAAACTGAATATCAGGATACCTGAGAAATACCTGGCAGAAAAAAAGCGGGTTGACACGGTGAAGACCAGTGAAGGAACAGCAACGCTGCCCAATAAGAAATTCAAATTATGCCTGGTTATTTATAATGAGAATCCCCTTTCGGAAGATGTTGAAAAAGGGATCCGGTCAGAACTAAAAAAGCAAGGTTTGATAGAAGGCAAGAATTTCAGTTTAAAAGTTCTGAATGCCCAGGGCGATGTTTCCACGTTAAACAGTATTGTGGGCTCACTTTCGTCAGAAAATTATGACCTGATCTTTGCCTCTTCCACGCCAACGATCCAATTGCTGTCGAAAAAAATCACCAAAATTCCGCTGGTCTTCACCAATTGCGGTGACCCGATCAAGGCAGGACTCGGAACATCCTATAAGCAGCATCTGGCCAATGTCACCGGGATTTCAACCACCAGTGATTTTGCGGGAATGATGAAGCTGGTCACAGAATCCATGCCGGGCATTAAGACGATTGGAACCATTTACACCACGGGTGAGATCAATTCAGTTGCCTATGAGGAAGAATTACAAAAAGCGGGAAAAAAACAAGGCTTGCGTGTGATCAGCGTTCCGGTTTCATCCGCTTCAGAAGTGGCAGATGCTTCGCTCTCCATTATCAATCAAGGGATACAGGCATTCACCCAGATTGCGGACAACCTCACGGCCAGTAGCAGTTCGGCGATACTCAAAGCGGCGGGCAAAGCGAAGATACCCTATTTCGGCTTTATCACCGACCAGGCAAGTAAAGGTGCTGTAGCCTGCCTGGCCCGCGATTATACTGTTGCAGGTTCTGATGCTGTGAAGTTGGCATTGCAGATCTTAAGCGGAAAATCACCGGCATCACTGCCATTTCAGAATGTGTCAAGGACTTCGGTGACGGTTAATAAGGAAATGATGAAATCGTTAAAGATGAATATTCCTGAAAAATATATGCAATAATTTACTATGTAATTTTTATTATTGGTCATACAACGAATACAAAATAATTACTTATGAATAACCTGGAAATACTCATTGAAAATAAGGGCGACGAAGTACTGCTGAAGTGCATCGGGAGACTGGATGCGAACAGGGCTGGCCACTTGAATGATTATGTCAACAAATTGGTTCGGGAAGGTCATTATCACATCCTGGTTGACCTGACAGGCATAGAATACCTGAGTTCGGCGGGAATACGGTCGCTCATCATCCAGAACAGAAATTTAAAAACCGTTAATGGATATTTTTATATCGTAGCGATGTCGGAGACAGTTCAGACGGTGCTTGAGATGGCCGGTATCGCTGAGATGCTTTGTAACAAACCCGAGCTGGAGAAACCTCTTGAAAAAAGCGAATCGAAGAAGGAACAGCTCGAAGCCAATGGGTTCAGATATAATGTATCCGGATTGTCGGCAAGCGGAAAAAAAGAACTCAGTTTGTACGGAAACCCTGAACTTGTTTTACAATCAGCTTATAGCGAGGAGCATGCGCGGGTTGTGCGTTCAGAATCCAATCATTTTGCCCTGGGGCTTGGAGCGATCGGGGATTCCTTTTCGGATTGCAGTAATCGTTTTGGAGAATACATGATACTGGGCAAAAACATCGCGTATTTACCAGGGGATGGCTCTAAAAGTCCGGATTATATGAGTGGGAGCGGTTCTTTGGTTGCGTCACTCACAGAATTATACGGGCTTCATTTCACCGGGAATTTCACACACTTGATACGTTTTGACCCAATAGAACCGAAAAGCACGATTGGCTTAAGTCAGCTCATGGACAGTCTATATACGCTGACGAAAAGCAAAAAGATGGCTGTGGTGATCCTTGCTGAAAGCGGAGGCCTGATCGGGACCTCATTAAATGCGTCGCCTGTTGAAGGCCGGAAGATCTTTAGCTTTCCGGAGGTCAAAGACACCGTCAATTTTACGACAGAACCGGCGCATGTCAAGGCCTTAACATTGAGTGTGGGTTATGTGAGCAAGGATGGAGATGGGGAAACTGCAAAATTCCTTCGCCCGCTCAAGCCGGGAAGTCCTGCTGCTGGCCATTTCCATAGTGCTGTATTTCCCTATATCCCGCTTAAGAAATCAAATATTGACCTGAATGAGACCATTGAAGATCTGTTCAACAACTCTGAATTGAACGACATTCTTCACCTGACCAACGACAGTCGTGAAATTTCAGGACTGGGCGAAAGCCAGTTTATCCACGGTTTTTGTTTTGTCGTCTCTATTGAATCCACTGAATTAATTTCAACAAAAACAAATTAAGGATATGTCACTACTCATAGGATCTATCACCATAGGATTAATCCTGGCGCTCCTGGCGCTTGGCATCTTCATCAGTTTCCGCATCTTTGATTTCCCTGACATCACTGCGGAAGGCTCCTTTACCTTCGGAGCATCTACGGCTGCTTCGCTGATCGTGGCCGGCATGAATCCAATCCTGGCTTGCGTAATCGCCTTTATGGCGGGTATGGTTGCCGGGGCATTCACCGGGATCATTCACACCCGATTCAAAATTAACCCGCTGCTGGCAGGTATCTTGGTGATGACGGCACTCTATTCAGTAAACCTTCATGTGATGGGAAAGAGTAATATGCCACTGCTTAGTGAGACTACCATTTTCACCTGGATGGATAATTTCTCAAACCATATTTCAGGTGTTGACGCCAAGACGATGGTTTTAGGCTGGGAAGTGGCCACGAAAGACCTGTGGGCTATGTTGTTTTGTTTCCTGGGCATTAGCGGGTTTTGTGTGATCCTGTGGTGGTTTTTCAAGACAAACCTGGGGACTGCGATGCGTGCCACGGGCGACAACGACCAGATGATCCGTGCTTTGGGTGTAAATACCAAGGCGATGATTATCATCGGCGTTGCGCTTTCGAATGGGTTTATTGCCCTGGCAGGAGCGATGTTGGCCCAATACCAGGGCTTTGCGGATGTCCAGATGGGAATCGGCATGATGGTATGGGGTTTGGCGAGTGTCATCATTGGAGAGGCAATCATCAACGACAACAGCGTTGGATTTGTAATCATGGGTGCTGTCCTGGGGTCTGTGTTGTTTCGTTTGCTGGTGGCCATCGCCTTACGCTGGGGCTTGAATCCGAATGACCTGAAGATCATTACGGCGCTATTTGTTTTTATCGCGCTGATCATCCCGGGATTGTTAAAAAATAACAAACTGACTTTTAAAAGGAAAGCCCATGCTTAAAATTGATAACATAAGAAAGACCTTCAATGCCGGGACTGTCAACGAAGTGAAGGCATTACAAGGTGTCAACATTGAAATAGAAGAAGGTAGTTTTGTCTGTGTCCTTGGTACCAACGGGTCCGGGAAATCGACGGCATTAAATGCAGTGGCAGGAACCTTCATTGTGGATGAAGGGTCGATCACACTGGATGGCATCAACATCACAAAATGGAGTGAAAACAAGCGTGCGCGTTATATTGGACGTGTTTTCCAAAATCCGTTCAGTGGCACTGCGCCGAATATGTCGATCCAGGAGAACCTGGCCTTGGCGATGAAACGTGGCAAGTCGCGCGGCATTGGCTGGGGTCTGCCGTCATCCCTGATAGAAGAATTCAAGACGATGGTAAAGCCATTAAATATGGGATTGGAGGACAGGCTTGAGAATCCAATCGGGAAGCTCAGTGGTGGGCAAAGGCAGGCTCTCACCCTGCTGATGTCGACAGCGCTGAAGCCCAGGCTGCTCCTCCTTGACGAGCATACTGCAGCCTTAGACCCCAAGACCGCTAGCAAAGTCATCGACCTGACGCAGCAGGTCATCACGCGTGACAGGCTCACGACGATGATGGTGACCCACTCGATGCAACAGGCGGTAAACCTGGGCGACCGCATCCTGATGATGCACCAGGGAAAGGTGGCATATGACTTCCGGGGAGAAGACAAAAAACGATTAAAGGTGAAAGACTTGCTTGCCTTGTTTGATGAGATCCGGCAGAAGGACAATATTGACCCGGCAGTGGCGGCATTGTTGGAACAGAATTATGTCTAGGACATCTGATTCATTGTAGTATTGAGATCATTTAAAATATTACGGGCACTTTTGGCGATCCTGCTATGCGGTGGCGTATTGCTATTGTTAGACATGGAAAACCGGAAAACAGGCAATAAGAGAGCAATTTTGAAGATCGCTATTTTCAAGATTGCCTCACGCGCTGTATTGGATCAATCAGAGAAAGGCATTATAGATGGGCTGTCGGAGCGTGGAATTGTTGATGGCGTTAATTGTAAGATCGAAAAATTCTGTCCGGAAAACGACCTTCCTACAGCCAATATCATAGCCCTCAATATCCTCAGCGGGGAATTCAACATGGTGATCACAGCGAGTACGCCGGCATTGCAGGTGATGGCGAATGCAAACAAGCAAGGAAAGATCATGCATGTCTTTTGTACCGTGACCGATCCTTTTGTGTCAGGTGTCGGGATCACCGGCCCAGCACCCGACCAGCACCCGAAGCACCTGGTAGGAATCGGGACATTTCAACCTGTAGCGAAAGCCTTTGACGTGGCGCGGAAAATGAAGCCAGATCTCAAAAAGGTTGGCACAGTGTGGTGTCCAAGTGAGACCTGTTCGCAGGCCTGCCTGAAGCTAGCCCGTAAGAAATGCAAAGAGCTGGGGATAGAATTGGTCGAGATGAGTGTAGACAACACCTCACAGATCATGGAAGCAGCGATGTCATTGAGTGCGCGTGGCGTGGAAGCGTTCTGGCTTGGCGGCGACAATGTAGTGGAAACGGGGATTGATCAGCTGATCAAAGCTGCGACTAAGGCACGAATTCCTTTGTTCACCAACAATCCGTATAAGATTTATGGAAATACTTTATTTGGAGTCGGGGCTGAATATTATACCGTTGGTAGGATTGCAGGAGACATGGCGGGAGATATTTTAAATGGGAAGTCAAGCACAACAATCGGGGTTCAAGATGTTGTTCCAAACAATTTGAAAGTGAATCCCGGGGCTTTAAAGAATTTGAAAGACAAGTGGGATGTGAGTACTTTTCAGGAGAACCTCATAAAGTAGCGGTCTTTATGTAGTTACATGGGTTTCATCCTTCATCCCATCGGCAGGCTTCGAACAACTGCCTTAGCTAAGTTGCAGAATAAAAACATCTTTTTTTCAGCTTCCTGTGTCTTAAGGAAAAGTCATCATCATGAAGATACGGTTTGGAATCTCAGTTTTATTAACACTTGTCAATGTTCATTTACTCCTGGCTCAGCCCTTTTCCTTTGCTCCAAAAGGCGTTGGTGGCGGGGGAGCCTTGTTTTTTCCCAGTATAAACCCTGCCAACGACAACGAGTTTTATGTAGCTTGTGACATGGGGGAATTGTTTCATTCCCAAGATTTTGGATTAACATATCAGCAGTTTCCTTTTACGAGACTTCGTACTGGCAATACGAGCCGCTATGAATTTACCAATAACAGCAATATCGCTTACTGTATCTCCAATGACGGCAATACAACATTCCCGGTAAAGACCGTGGATGGGGGCAACAACTGGACTCTTCTGCCAGGTTACGATGCCAATCTCGGAGAATTGTATGCTGTAAAAACGAGATATGATAATCCCAACATTGTGGTTCTCGGCTACTATGGTGATATCACTATTTCTCACGATGGGGGAAATACCTTTAGCCTGGTAAAACATACTGCCAATATGGGTGCAGGAATCATTTTGGGCGGGATATTCTACGATGGGACCAATGTGTATATCGGCACCAATGAAGGACTGCTCAAATCAACGGACAATGGGATCAACTTTACGCTTCTGTCATCGACAGGGATTCCTGCCGGAGAGGTGATCTGGAGATTCTGTGCCGCACGAAGCGGGAGTTCTCTTCGTTTTACGGTCATCACCGCTAGTGTAAACGATACTTATAACGGGCTGATGCCCTGGGATTATTGGGGATATGCAAAAGGCGTCTATGTGATGGACAATGCCTCCGGGGCCTGGAACGCCAGGGTGAATGGCATCAATTTCAACAATGACTTTATTATGTATTGCGGGATGGCCCTGAATGATCCCAATACGATCTACCTGGGAGGTAATGATAATGCCTTGTCGGCACCCCTTGTTTTCAAATCTACGGATGGCGGACTTAACTGGGAAAAAGCTTTTAAGACATCCAACAATCAGAATATCATCACGGCCTGGTCGGGTGTGGGAGGCGATAAAAACTGGAGCTGGGGAGAATGTTGTTTTGGGATCACTGTTGCGCCAAACAATTCCAACAAGGTGATGTTTGGTGACTTTGGCTTTGTACATGTAAGCGACAACGGAGGGACAAGCTGGCGGCAGGCTTACGCAAACCAGTCTGATCAGCATCCTGCAGCCTCACCAACGCCAGCCCACCAGTCTTATCACAGCATCGGGCTGGAGAATACGAGCTGCTGGCAGGTCAGCTGGCAGGATGCCAATACGATGATGTCGGCATATTCCGACATCGGGGCAATCCGAAGCAGCGATGCCGGCAACAGCTGGGGTTTCAGTTACAACGGGATGTCGGTTAATTCGGTGTATCATATTGCTACGAGTAACAGCGGGACACTTTTTGCGGCCTGTTCCAATATCCACGACCTCTATCAAAGCACCCGTCTGAAGGATGCACAACTGGATGCAGCAGACGCCAATGGTAAAATTATGTTTAGCCAGGATAATGGCTCCAACTGGAGTTTACTTCATAATTTCGGACATCCGGTTTTCTGGATCGCAACAGACCCGGGCAATGCCAACAGGATGTATGCGGCAGTAGTACATTACGGAGGAGGGGGGGCAGGGATGCAGGGGGGCATCTGGATGACAGACAACCTGAATGCCCTGGGCGGGTCAAGCTGGATAAAACTTCCACCGCCACCCAGGACGGAAGGGCATCCTGCCAGCATCCTGGTGTTAAATGACGGAAAGATGGTTTGCACTTTTTCGGCAAGAATCAACACAGCCGGGTCATTTACTTCCAGTGCCGGCGTTTTTGTTTATGAGCCTTCAACGAGTACATGGTCAGATGTGAGTGACCCCGGCCAGTTATTCTGGTGTAAAGATCTTGTTACTGACCCCGCTGATGTGAGCCAGAACACATGGTATGTCGGGGTCTTCAGTGGATGGGGCGGGGCGCCAAACGGCAAGGGTGGCTTGTATAAAACCACAAACCGGGGGCTAAGCTGGAACAAGTTGAGCGGAACCTTATTTGACAGGGTGACTTCCATCACCTTTAACCCGCTAGACCCGCACCAGGCCTATCTCACAACAGAAGGACAAGGCCTTTGGTACAGCACGGATATGCAAAATGTTCTACCCACCTGGAGCCTGGTCGAGTCCTATCCTTTTCAGCAAGCGGAAAGGGTATTTTTCAATCCCTACGACCCGAATGAAGTATGGGTCAGCAGCTTTGGAAATGGGATGAAAACAGGAAATCTTGCGAATACAGCGATAGTTTCGGTCCCGGTTAATGAATCTGATTTTTTGGTTACGCCAAATCCTGTCAATAATGTAATATTCATTCGTTGTCCAGAGAGATATGCGGGCCAGGCTGTGGAAATATATAGTGCTAGCGGACAGCTCGTTTATCAATCTTTGCAGCATGGGATGAGCTTTATGATTTCTTGTGAGGGATGGCTTCCAGGGGTGTATCTCATCAGGACCGGGCCTTATGCCAGGAAGCTTGTCAAGACCTACTGATCCTTACTAAATAAAGATTCAGTACCTTTGATATCAAATAACAGAAATCACATGAAAAAGATTGCCTTGTTTATTTTCATTGGAATTACCTTTTCATACGTTATAAAAGCGCAGACCAATTCGAGCCTGCTTGTTGGAGATTTCAACAAGGTCGGGGATTTTGTTGCCTTACATCCACAGAAAGCATTTGAACTAGACCTGGCAAGGGACTATCCGAAGTTCAGTAAAATCAAGCTGGGACAAAAAGAGCTTGTCCTCACCTATAAGGTTACTGGAGAAAAGACCGGGGCTATCCGTTATTTTGATCCAAAACGGAATGAATGGATCGACATCATCCCGGTGGAATGTTGTATTAACTCGATCAAAGGCAGTACCTGGCTTTTCGATGGGAAAGTTTTTAAGCAAAAGCCTGATGTTTTGTTTTTCTATACTGAGTTGTATTCAGATTCTGCAAGGACTGTTGTACAGGCGAAGCATCTGACGATCATCAAATTCGAGGCTGATGCGAGCTTTCGGAAATATGAGATGTCGTTGAATGCCAAAAACAAATTTCCGCATAAGGTCATTCTTTCGAAATGGATTTTGAGGGAGCAGACAGGAGACTTCGAAGATAAGTACAAGGAATATTCGATTGATTCGAAGATGGTGACTAGTTTTTAAGGATGAAGGTTGATATATGAAGGATGAAGGTTGAAGGTTGAACTGCGCCTCCGCGAGAAAAAAGAAATGTTTCACGCTGGGGCGCTGGGGCGCAGGGAAAAAATTCGCGAAAACCTGCTGTCTCCGAATCTTCCGTGTTTTGTTACGATTGCATGGAAAAGCGGGAAATTAAACCAAGGAAAAAAAACAGCCTATTGTTATTGAATTCACAGATTTTCATATATTAGCACCAATTTTCATAATTATTTATAAAATTCGCAGGAAATTGATTTACGGAATAGGTACAGATATTATTGAAGTTGAACGTGTTGGCGGTCTTGTAAACAAAGGAGGAAGCTTTTCCGAGAAAGTCTTTAGTCCGGGCGAGATCGCTTATTGTGAGTCGAAGCGTCACAAAAACCAGCACTATGCTGCGCGTTTTGCGGCCAAGGAAGCCTTTATGAAAGCTATAGGAACAGGATGGAGGCTTGGAATCACTTTTCATGACATTGAAGTAATCCATGACGAGCTCGGGAAGCCTAATTTTCTGCTTCATGGGAAAGCCCTTGATTTTGCGAATGAGCATCACATTGCCAATATGCATCTTACTATTTCACATATCAAAGAATACGCTACAGCTACTGTTGTTCTAGAAACATAAACATAAAACAAATATGTCGAATATTGGCTCGTATGATGAGAGAATTAAGGATTTTTCATGGGATATTTCTGAGAAAGAACTAGACTATAAAAGCGGGGATAATCTGAATATTGGATGGTACTGCACTGACCGTATCTGCCAGCAGGGAAAAGGCGACAAAACTGCGTTGATTTGGGAAGGATTGATGGGGCAGTCACGACAATACACCTACAATGAGCTCAGGTTGACAAGCAATACTGTAGCCGGTTTTTTGAGTGGGCTTGGCCTCAAAGCAGAAGATCGGGTTTGTTTGTTCATGGATAAAATTCCCGAGTTATATATTGGATTCCTTGGGATCTTAAAGATGGGAGGCATTGCGCAGCCCTTGTTTTCGGCCTTTGGTGACGAGTCATTGTTTGTTCGTCTTGACAATGCCCAGACACGGGCTATCATCACTCAGAAGAAACATGCGCCTAAAGTGCGTAAGATCCTGGATAGGTTACCAAACCTGGAATTTCTGATTATTGTGGATGCAGATCCGGCCAAGCCTTTGCTGGAGCGTGAATTTACTTTTGATTTGCATAAAACGCCCTGGCTTGAGCATTATGATATTCACCCAACGACGGCAGAATCGCCGTCTGTTATCCATTACACCTCCGGCACAACAGGACAGCCGAAAGGAGTTCTGCATGTCCATTATTCTTTGATTTCACAATATCTCACCACAAGGTGGGTACTTGATCTTCAGGATGATGACATCTACTGGTGTACTGCTGATCCTGGCTGGGTTACCGGCACCTCCTACGGCATCATCGGCGGCTTCAGTTGTG
The DNA here is from genome assembly GCA_037132075.1 of Bacteroidota bacterium. GTDB lineage: Bacteria > Bacteroidota > Bacteroidia > Bacteroidales > CAIXZF01 > JBAXPV01. Next base: position 15,562 of record JBAXPV010000006.1, on the reverse strand, counting down.
GAGTGACTTCGTGTGTGATGGATATCGGATTTAGCGCAGATGCCTGGTATAAGTTCATGGAGAAGCACCGTGTAACTGTATGGTATTCAGCGCCAACAGCCATCAGATCCTTAATGAAAGCCGGATCAGATATCATCAAAAATTATGATCTCAGCAGCCTTAGGCATCTTGCCAGCGTGGGAGAGCCTTTAAATTCGGAAGCAGTGATCTGGTCGGAGCGAGTTTTTGGCCATGCCTTTCTCGACACTTATTGGCAGACAGAGACTGGCTCGATGATGCTCACCAATTTCCCGGGCATGAAGATAAAACCCGGTTCAATGGGCAAGCCATTTCCCGGAATCACAGCTTGCGTGCTGGACATGAAGACGATGGAACCCATTACGGAGAGCGGAAAAATCGGTCTGATTGGATTCAAGCCCGGATGGCCGGCTATGATGCGTACTTACTGGCGTAATGACGAGACTTATAAAACCAAATTCAAAAATGGCTGGTATTTGCCAGGCGACCGTTCCAGCATCGACAATGAAGGCTATTATTGGTTTGTCGGGCGTGATGATGATGTCATCAATACAGGAGGACACCTGGTGAGTCCTTTCGAAGTAGAGTCTGCTTTGTTGGAAAACGAGATGGTTGCAGAATCAGCCGTAGTAAGCAAACCAGATGATATCAATATGGAAGTGGTGAAGGCATTTGTGACTTTGAAACCCGGATATGAAGGGAATAAGGACACTGAGCTAATCATCATGAATTATATACGGAAGAAACTTAGTCCGTTGGCAATGCCACAAGAGATTGAATTTGTATTAAGCCTGCCGAAAACCCGTTCGGGGAAGATCATGAGAAGGATTTTAAAGGCGAAGGAATGGGGAGAGGAGATTGGAGATACGTCGACGCTGGAGGACGATTAGGGAAGGTGGATCAATTAGATCCATGCGAATACTAAACATATTAACATGTTTTACATTTAAAGACTGTATATTAAAAACTTAATATTTATTTCTTTAGTATATTGGAACCTTTTTGTTAATATTTTGTTTCACATCACTAAGTGCGTATATTTGCATGTATTGTGATGTAGATATAGCTCTCGTCTATTAGGGGGGGGGGGAGCCCCAATTTTATTTATTTTTTCAACTTATGGCATACATAGGTTGAATGTTTTTTGTGCCACATTCAAAACATATTGATAATGACAAACGTCTACATTTTAGAAAACATAACAAGGAAAGCCAGGCGAATCGTCGCCATCCTGGTCCTGTTGTTATTTTGCTTCGTAAAAGCAAATTCTCAAACCGAGGCCTTTTCTTCGGGTGCCTTTATTGTCAACATGGGTGTTGTGCCACAGAATGTAGGCAACGCACTGAAACCCTATGGGATGGTGTATGATCTGATAAAAAATTACAAGATTCCAATAAAATGGGTGATCTCACCTACGAAATTAAAAGACGGAATTGATTTTACCTATAGTGGAATAGATTATAAAGGGGGGCCTTTTATTGTTGCATCGGAATATCGTTCTCCAACTATTGATGCGCGTATTGCTTACTGGCAGACGCAAGGAGTTGTTGGAGTAACGACGACCTCACCCATATCGGTACCTGTTGCCTATACGCTTTCCGTAACGGCAGTTCCGCGCTGGACCATGGACCTTTTGAACGGGAGTGTGGCAGTTCCTTATTTCACCAATGCCGGGATCCCGCCCGCAGCATATTCATTAACGAGACTTCCTTCTCAGCTGGCTTATTGTGACGATATCTTTGTGATGCCACATGCTTATCCACAATGGGGAACTCATAGTAATTTGTATTTCTGGAATTTGAATTACAAAGGGTCAATCTGGTTATCATGTACGGCAGGGAGTGAGTTGGAAGACATGTTTAACCTGGCAGACCATGCACAGCAGACGAATTTCCTTACAGAAAAGGATCCTGGTGTTGCTTTTCCTGCGGGCACAGTGACTACTGTAGAAAATGCCCTTGTACTTTACAATCACCATACCAATGGTACTCCGCCTTATACTTATACGAGTCCAAACAATCCCTTTATGCAGTTCATGGGCGTTATCGACGGGGCGACACAAAATGGACTTGAACAAGTTTACCTTCCAAAATTAAATGGAGGATGGCGCACAACAACGACCATTGGAGCCTATGACCCGGATCATTTACAAGTTGCAGGTGTTGATGCAAAGTATCGTGCGGCCATCATCGCTTTTGGCAGGGGATTTGGCCTGGATGGTCGCGGATATGTAATGATAGAAGCGGCTCATTCGCTCAACAATGCACTGCTGCCGGCGAATATCGCCGCGCAAAGAGTTTTCTTTAATTTCTCGTTTATGGCGGGAAAAGATGCTACGCTAACGCCTGACATCACAGGTATTCCAACGGCGGTAGTGTCGGGCAGCCCCACGCCGGTTTCTTTTGTATGGCCATCGGGTGCTTTCCCAAGCAATTATACCGTTAGCTGGGCGACACCCTGTGGCGGAGTTTTTGCTGCTGACCCTGCCTATCCGGGAGATATCTCACATGCGATTTTTACACCCCCTGCTGTCAATGGCACAAGCATTTGCCCGATTACGGTGACGCTCACTGACATCTGCGGCCGGGTATCCAATGCCTCTCAGGCCACAGTGATTACCTGTGATTTACAATTAGTTACGGCACTGACCAATGCATGTTACGGAAGTTCTAACGGGACAATTACTATGGCGATCACCCTTGCACCGGCTCCTTATGTTTGGAGTTGGACAAAAACGGGTGGTGGAAGCGGCTCAGGATCTGGCACCACGATCAGCGGCTTAGCGCCAGGCGACTATACAGTAAGCGTGACTTCAGGCAATGGCGCAGGTTGCGGCAAGACATTCACGGTCACTATCGGGGAGAATCCCGCTATTGGTGCACTCTCAGCGACGCCAACCGCTGTGTTGTGTTATGGACTTTCGACAGGAAGCATTCTTGTTAGCACGCCAAGTGGTGGCACTTCGCCCTATACGTATTTATGGAATGACGCGGTGACGACCCAAAACCGCAGCGGCATCCCGGCTGGCACCTATGCAGTTACCGCTACGGATGCCAGTCATTGTGCTGTCAATGCCGGTGGCATTATCATCACGCAGCCTGACCTGATGGTGATCACACCTTCAGTTACGAATGTATTGTGTAACGGACAGAGCACGGGAGCAATATCATTAGGTATTAGCGGCGGCACGGGAACGAAGACTTATTTATGGAACGATGGGGCGACAGCACAGAATCGTACAGGCCTTCCGGCTGGGACCTATGCTGTGACGGTGACGGATGCCAATTTCTGCACAAGAATTTCCAGTGGAATCTCAGTGACACAGGCAACAGGCATTACAGCTTCTGCTTCTGCACCAGCTGTAGGGTGCAATGGTGGAACTTCGACAATAACAGTTACAGCAAGCGGCGGAACACCTGCCTTACAATACAGTATCAACGGAATCAGCTTTCAGGCTGGGAATACATTTGTGAAACCTGCTTCAGCAAGTCCTTACACAATTACTGTGAAAGATGCCAACAATTGTAGCACAACAACGAGTGCCATGGTAACACAACCGGATGCCTTAAGCCTTAGCACCACGATAAGCCAGGCCAGTTGTCCGGGCGTTGCAGATGGCGGAATTACCCTGACAGTCAGTGGAGGAACAGGGCCTTATAATTTTGACTGGGCAGATTTACCCGGCACAAACAATGCTCAAAACCGCACTAGTCTTGTAAGCACTTCCTATAGCGTGACCGTTACTGATGCCCATGGGTGCACGGCAAGTATCAGTGTCACAGTTAGCCCGGTGAATCCAAACCCGGTGAAACCAGCGACTATTAATCACTAAGAAATTCCTTCAGCGGGCTTAAAATATTTTTTATGAAAAACGATACAAAAATTAGGGTGGAATTGATGCATGAGAATGCGGGGACAAATTCCTTTAGATATTCAGGTGTATCTAATTTTGTGATACGCGGGATGTGGTTGAGTGTGGTGCTTTTGATTTGCTTTGTTGCAGGAGTAAATGGGGCAATTATTACTACTGCAGGGAGTGGAAACTGGAGTTCAACCACGAACAATGCACCATGGCCAGGAGGCACAGTTCCCGCATCCGGGGATCAAATAATAATTGCCAATGGACATACTGTTACGGTGACTGGTTCTGCAACTTGTGCAGGAGTGACCGTGAATACGGGAGGAACTCTCACTTCAACATCTGCTGTTACTCTAACTGTAACAGGAGATGTGGCAGGTGCAGGTACTATTTCAGGACCTGGCAGTGGCAATTCAAATGGTTTGACTATTGCTTTAACCCGAAATTGGACTTTCTCAGGAACAGGTCCGAATGGCAGCACAGCCAGGGTTTCTCCAACATTTAATGGAACTTCTGATCAGACTTTAAGCGGAAGTTTTGCTTTTCGTACAATAACTATAAATAAAGCCAGCGGAACAATGTTTATAAGTGGAAGCCCAACGATTTCAAGCGCTTTTACTGTGACTGCGGGGAATATTAATTATAATGGAGGAACACAGTCGATAGTGAATGGAACTTATACTGGCAACTTAACTCTTTCCGGAACAGGCACAAAGACCTTAAGCGGAACGGTTAACGGGATTCTTTCCGTGGAAGGAACGGCAACAACAACAGGTACAATTGCCTATGGTTCTGCAGCCACTTTAAAATATAACGGAACAGGGGCACAAACCACAGGTGGTGAATTCCCTGCAACCTTTAGTGGCTCAGGGGGGGTTATCATTGCAAACACCAGTGGTAATGCAGTAACTTTTGGAGGAGCAAAAGTTATCAATGGATTACTAAATATTAACACTGGTGCAAAAGTTAATTTGGGGACAGGGCTATCTAATACTAGTTTGACGCTAACCCTTGGAGGCGTTTCACAGACTACCAATAAAACCTATGGAAATACCGGTGGTTCTCCGGTAGTCAATGTTACCGACGCAACCTTTTTCGCGTCATCCACTGGCATTTTAAGTGTAGCAGTATGTAATCCGGGGGACTGGATTGGTTCTACCAGTATTGACTGGAATACAGCATCCAACTGGTGTGGTTCAATCATACCGACTTCGTCAACGAATGTGTTAATTCCTTCAGGGACTCCTTTTGCACCCAGCATCGGGGCTGCAGCTGTATGTAATAATATTACCATCAATTCGGGAGCGACTTTGACTATTACAGGCTCAAATACACTGACAGTCAGCGGCAACTGGACTAATGGCGGGACTTTCACACGCAATAGCAGTACGGTAACTTTTAACGGGACCACGCAAAGCATTGGCGGAACTGCTTCAACTAACTTTAATATTCTTACCCTGGCTGGAAGCGGAACTAAAACCCTGGGTATTGCTGCGGTAATAGGCGGAGCACTTACCATCAATAGTGGGGTTACCCTTGCTACGGCCAATTTTGGTCTAAACCTCGGAGGTAACTTTTCCAATAGTGGTACTCTAACTGCAGGATCGAGTATTATAACGATTTCAGGTACGACAACTCAAAGTATTGATGCCTTTACTACGACCGGTGCAATTTCAATTACAAAAACTTCGGGCACAGTAACCTTAAACGGGGCGACCACGGCAGCTTCGATGAATTTTTCGCCGGCCGCTGCCAATACGACAACTTTATCTGTCAGCAGTACCTTAAATTTGGGTGGTGGAGCTTTGGCGTTTAATTCATATAATTACAATACAGCGTATACTCTCGCAGGTGCAGGAACTCTTACATGCGGGTCTGTCCAGGTTGGTATTGATGGTACTCCTTCCAGCGGAACAACCCGTACAAATATTGTAACATCTACCCTGACCGCAATTACTGTTTCAGGAAACTTTAACGTTTCAAGTTTTTTTGGCTCTAGTAATACAAGAATGATAAATTCGACTTTTAACCTTGCAAGTGGAACTCTAACAGTAAATGGGACCGTAACATTAGCCAATGAAGGTTCATCCAGCGCTGCAAGTATTTCAACACTAACCATGGCAAGCGGGGCTACCCAAAGCGGGACCCTTATATTAGGCGCGACGGCTCCCTTTACTTTGACTACCAACGGAGGAAGCTGTACAACAACTTTTAACGGTACAAGTGCTACTGTAAACTACAACAGATCGAATACGCAGACAGTATTAGCAACGACTTATACCAACCTCACGCTCTCGGGCACAAGCGCCAAAACCTTCCCAACAGGAACTACGACCGTGGCTGGCGTTCTGTCAATGGAAGGAACTGCCACAACGACGCTAACGGGCACGCTTACCTATGGAGGCTCTGCGACCTTGCAGTATAAAGGAAGTGCTGCCCAAACTACCGGGAGCGAATTTCCTGCTACATGGAGTGGAACCGGGGGTGTGAAAATTGAAAATGCAAATTCTACAGGGGTTACGCTCGGGGGGACTAAAAACCTGGGGACTACGACACTGTATATAGGCAGTGTTATCAGTGGGAGTATCTTTAACGACGGTGGTAATCAGATCACCACGACAGGAACGCTAAACCTTCAATCTGGGACTTTTAAACTTGGGTCAGGCACAGCGACTACTTTTCCTGCTTTTGCCACCGCTAATATCACTTCGGGAACAACAGTTGAATATGCCGCGACAGCCACCCAGACTGTCAAAGGCATGACCTACAGCAATTTGACTATTAGCGGGACCGGGACTAACAATAAGAAGGCTGACGCCAATATTACTGTTAATGGTATTTTGAATTTAAATAGTTCAAATTTCTCAGCTACCCAGGGCTGTCTCGACATGAATACGACGCCCTTTACGCTCAATATGGGTGCAAGCGCAACGACCACCGGGACAGGCGATGTTACGGGTATCGTGAAACGAACATCCTTTGTGGCTGCTACGGATTATACCTTTGGAAATCAGTTTACTACGCTGAACTTTGCTACTGGCGGCACTTTGCCGACTGATATGAGTTTCAAAATCGCCATCGGTGCTGCTCCTTCCTGGGAAACCGGCGCTTTGCAAAGAAATTATGACATCATCCGTACAGGGGGATCCGGGACACTTACACTGGGCTTACATTATCTTAATACTGAACTTAATGCAAATTTAGAATCCAACCTTGTGCTATGGGATGCACAGCCCAGCACTCCTGTTGAACTTGGCAAATCAAATAAAAACACAAGCAATAAATGGGTGTCACTGTCCAATCTTAGTATTAGCTATTTCCCAACCGCTTATACAAATCATTACTGGAGCCTGGCAAATAAATCATCTTTGAGTTATGTTTGGACTGGTACAACAAGTACTGACTGGAATGTCACGACCAATTGGGATCAAGGTACTGTTCCGGGTAGTACCAACGATGTTGTGATACCGAATGCCACGCTAACAAATAATGATCCGACAATACCGACGAGTCCGGCAGCTTCTGTAAAAACTCTGACAGTAGACGTTGGGGGTATTGTGAATGGCGGCAGTGGAACAACGCTCACCGTAACAGGAAGTAGCGGGGCCTGGGCAAACTCAGGAACTCTCAATGGTGGGACGAGCACCGTATTATTTACGAATCCTGCGGCAACCATGTCGGACCCAACGAATTTTTATAATGTTACCATTGCAAATGGAGCTTCGCTGACACCCCAGACGGGAAACGTCATGCGTATTTCCGGAGCAATGAGCCTGGTGGGAAGTGGTGTCTTGAATGCAGCAGCTTCAGCAAACACGATAGAATACAACGGAACAGCCCAAACGCTCATAAATCCGAATGGCAGTACAGCAGGATATTCAACGCTGATCCTTAGTGGCAGCGGGACAAAAACAATGCCCGGGACAGGATTGACCATTGGAGGTGACTTTACCTTATCGGGGACCGTTACTGCAGCTGCGGGTGCGGGAATCACTGTTGGCGGAAACGTCACAATTGGCTCAGGAACAATTTTTAATGGCTCAACATATACGCATAACATATCGGGGAACTGGACCAATAACGGGGGTACCTTAAGCGGCAGCGGCACCATCAATTTTAACAACACTCTTATTGATCAGAGTATCTTAGGCACTTCTGTGACAAAAACATTTAACAATCTGACAGTCGCAAAAAGCGGAACGAACCTGATTATCGCGGGCAGTACAACTAGTGTTGTTGTTACTTCTACCCTTAGCATGACTTCAGGGAATATTAATTGTGGTTCAGCAACACTGGAATTAGGTAGTTCAACGCCTTCGGAAGGTACGCTGAGCTATACGAATGGGAATATTATCGGTTCATTTAAACGATGGTTCACTTCAACGGGTGCCAAGAGATTTCCCATTGGGACATCGACGGGAACCGGCACTTCCACGGCCAACATGAATGCCCTGGTTACCTTTACAAGCCTTGACCAAAACGGATCGCTTACAGCAAATTTCATCCCGACAGATCCTGGTTCCAATGGATTGTCGTCATTACCTTTAGATGGGGGTTCAAAAATTGACTATCAGTTTACTGAAGGTTATTGGACGCTGGTCGCTGCCAATAGCCTGGCAAGTACCAATTACGATCTTCAACTGACAGGAACAGGTTTCTCCAGTTATCCGACAGCTGAAGCAGTTCACCTTCTGAAACGTGCCTCAGCAGGGCCATGGTCCTCCACAGGATGGGGTACATTTGATATTAACAACCAGGGAGTCACTGCAGGGCGTACCGGTCTCAGCGGGTTTTCTGAATTTGGATTTGGAAAGAGTTTGTGTAATTCTCTAGGTTTAAGTTTAACACCAACCCAACCTACCTGTACCAGTGATTATGGAACGATAACGACAACAGTAAATGGCGGAAACTCTCCATTTAATTATGATTGGGCTGACCTTATCGGGACAAACAATGGGGCTAACAGAACGAATATCATTGCCGGAATCTACAATATTACTGTAACAGATAACCTGGGCTGTACGGCAACGTCAACAACAACATTGAGTGCGCCAGTAGGATGTACGGGTTATAATGTTTGTAAGTCAGATGTTTCCAGTGTTTTTTCTGTAGATCCCGATCCTGCCAATACGAGCTATACCTGGACAGTACCTGCAGGAGCAAGTATTGTCAGTGGAAATGGAACACCTTCTATCACGGTAAACTGGACTGGTGTTGCCGTTGGGACTTATCAGGTTTGCGTGGATGCTTTAAACTCCTGCGGGACATCGCTCCAGACCTGCCGTACGGTTTATGTTAAATCGCCTAATGCCACGGCGACTGCAGATCCGGCATGCACCGGGAGAAACATACAGCTTCACGCCAGCGGTGGTATTTCTTATGCATGGTCTGGCCCGAGTTTTACAAGCCAGGTAGCCGAGCCTTATCTATATAATGCGGTTTCGGTGACAAACAACGGAAACTATAACGTTACGGTTACAAGCGCTGAAGGATGCACAGCCACTGCAGTGGTAAGCGTTACGGTTAATAGCGGACCTTCCATCAGCGGTACTCCTACTGGTGCTACAAGTTGTGGTGCTGTTGATGGCTCTATCAGCATTTCGTCACCCACAGGAGCCGGATATTCTTATTTATGGGGAGGAGGACAGACAACTTCAACAATTTCAAGTCTTTCAACAGGAACTTACAACGTCATTGTCACAAACTTATCCACAAGCTGTTACAGTTCAAGTAATTTTAATGTCACAACCAGTGGTGGTCTGAGCCTTACCATAACACCGACACCAGTAACATGTAAGGATGGAACAAATGGTTCTGTCTCCATTTCTACTTCAGGTGGGACCAGTCCATATACCTATGACTGGGGCGATGGCAACGGGCCCATTCCAACCAATAGTTTTAGCAACTTATCCGCAGGTACTTTTTATGTGACAGTTTCGGATGCTGGCGCAAATTGTAGTACGACAGCCCCGTTCACCATCACAGAGCCGAACGCCTTACAGGCAGATGCGCTTATGACAAATATCAATTGCAATGCTGGATCAAGCGGAGTTATCGACCTTGTTGTTTCGGGTGGGACTTCAGCATATACCTATAATTGGGCCTCGGGTAACGGGTCAGGCCAGGATAATGCCAATAATAACAACCAGACAGGTCTGACAGCAGGCACTTTTAATGTAACTATTACCGATGCCAATACCTGTACGCTCCACCAATCTTTTACCCTCACTCAACCTTCAACTGCTTTATCTGCAACGCCTACTGTAACGAATGTGGGATGTAATAGCGGGAGCAACGGCCAGGTTATTTTAACGCCAGCCGGCGGGACTTCACCCTATACCTATCAATGGTCAAAATCAGGTGGAGGTTTCAGTGCGCTTACCAAGGATATTTCCGGAAGGATTGCAGGAACATACCTGCTCACGGTCACTGACAATAAAAATTGCCAATACATCAATAGTTCCGTAGTTATTTCCGAACCAGCAGTTCTTTCCCTGTCTACAGCAATCACTGAGGTCAGTTGTTTTGGCGGGGCCAATGGTGCTATTGACCTGACAATTAGTGGAGGAACAGCTACCAAGACCCAAACCTGGAGTAATGGAGCCCTCACAGAGGATATCACTGGTTTGGTAATAGGTTCCTATTCGGTGCATGTAAGCGATGTCAATGGTTGTACGGCGAGCACTACTGCCACAATCACGCAACCTGATGTGCTTGCTGCATCAGCTTTATCAACGCCCCCGCTATGCGCTGGCGCATCTAGCGGAAATGTTAACCTCACTGCCGTTGGTGGAACAGCAACCAAAACATATTCATGGTCAAACAGTGCGATCACGGAAGACCTTACAAATGTTGCTTCTGGCTTTTATACAGTTACTGTAACCGACAGCCATGGTTGTACTGCCAATGCAAGTTCAACTGTTTCAGAAACAAGCAGCATTACAGTTTCAGGAATCGTTACCAATGTAAAATGCAACGGAGCTACTACCGGTGCAATCAATATTACTGCCAGCGGAGGAACCGGGGCCTATACATATGATTGGGGAAGTAGCATCTTTGATGAAGACCGCGTTTCACTAAGTGCAGGAACCTATATCGTAACTGTCAGAGATGCAAATGGCTGTTATTCGGCCGCAACAAGTTTTACCATAACACAAGCTACGGCAATTAACCCATCGATGGCCAATAAGAATGTTTCCTGCAAAGGCGGCAATGATGGGAATATCATACTTTCTGTAAGTGGAGGCATCTCGCCCTATACCTTCTCATGGTCAGGCCCGGCCTCATTTACATCTACGACCCAGGATTTGAACAACATTCCAGCTGGAACCTATACTGTTACGATTACAGATGCCAATTTATGCACTTCTATCTTAAGCGCTGCAGCCTTAACTGAGCCTGCAGCAATATTATCAGTTGGCGTAACTCCCACAGCAGTAAGTTGTTTAAACGGGTCAAACGGCAGTGTCTCAGCTACAGCCAGTGGAGGAACCGGGACCATAACATATTTATGGTCAACAGGTGCAACTGAAAACAGTACCCCTTCAGTCATTAATAACCTGGCTGCAGGCATCTATAATATTCATGTTATGGATGCTAATGGTTGTACTGCAACTAATACGGCAACAATAACACAACCCTCGACACAAATGGAACTGTTTTCCACGAGCGTTTCATCCTCATTCTGTGGTATCGGTACCGGTTCCATTGACCTCACAGTTGTCAATGGAGGTGTTAGCACTCCGACCTTTTCATGGAGTAATTTCGCAACAACAGAGGACCTCTCAAATTTAACCGCAAACTCATACACAGTAACCGTTACTGACGCTAATGGTTGTACCGCATCCCTCGTCACCAGCGTTGGCACAGCATCTGGTATCAATGTTTCGATGATTACATATCCCAAAAGCTGTTTAGGTACAGATGGCACGGCTTATGCCATTGCTACAGGTGGTGTGACGCCCTATACTTACCTTTGGACAGGAGGTGCGACAACACAGGATATTTCAGGCTTAGATGCCGGAGTTTATTCTGTTAGCGTAACCGATGCGAATGGATGTACTGCAAATACATCAAGTTCTGTTTCAACAATAAGTTGCGATCCTCCCATTGCATTACCAAATACTTTTACAACAAATTATAACACACCTGTTAGTGGAACAGTAGCTCCCAATGACACTGACCCAGATGGGGCCTTGAGTTTGCCTGCCGGAATGCAATTCTTCAATACCGTTGAGCCGGATCCGGGTCAGGGCACTTTAAATTGGGATCCGAATTCTAATGGTTCGTTTACATTTGTACCAACGGCCAATTATGCCGGGACACTTGATCTATATTATAAAGTATTTGACCCAACCGGGCTTAGTTCTGATAATGTTACCATTATTATTACTGTAGGCCCAAATGCTGTTAGTGATAATTTTTCAGGCCCAATAAATACTGCTGTCGGGGGTACTGTTACTTCCAATGACACCTATGAACCTGGTTCTGCATTCACAGTATCATCAGGCCCAACAAATGGTGGCCTTGTTTTAAACACGGATGGAACTTTTACCTATACGCCATTCTTAAATTACCATGGTCTTGACCAATTCAGCTACCAGGTTTGCCTTCCTGATCCTTATACAGGAATCTGCAGTACAGCAACTGTTGTATTGACTATTACGGATAATGCTGATGTGAGTATCTCGAAGACAGTAGATAATCCTACGCCAAATGTTGGCAGTAATGTCGTATTTACCCTTACTGCCACTAACAATGGCCCTAGCCTGGCATTAGGTGTTTTAGTAAACGATCAACTTCCCAGTGGCTATACCTATGTGAGTGACGATGGATCCGGAACTTATATTCCCGGAACAGGCGTATGGACTGTTGGCAATATGGTGAACGGGGCAACAGCAACGCTCCATGTAACGGGAACAGTTAAGGCCAGCGGGACTTATGTGAATACCGCTACCATCAGCACAACAAGCGATGATCCCGGTCCTGGTGCTAATGTTGCGACCAGCACACCGGTTCCTATTCCACTTGCTGACCTAAGCATTATTAAAACCGCAAACAACCCAACACAGGATGTGGGACAAAACGTAACATTTACCATTGCTGTTGCGAATAGCGGACCGAGTGATGCAACTGGAGTAACGGTTACAGATGTATTGACTTCAGCATATAGTTTCCAATCCTATACGGCAACTGTAGGGAGTTATAACAACGGTACAGGACTATGGTCGGGATTCGACCTGGCCAACGGGGGAACGGCAACCATGACAATAACTGCAACTGTTTTAGCAACAGGCAGTTATTCCAATTCAGCTACAATCGGCAGTCCTACTGTTGATCCGGATCCTTCTGATAATACGTCTACCATAACACCTGTACCAGTTGAAATATCAGACCTCGCTATTGTTAAAACCGTAAATAATCCAACGCCCTTTGCGGGAAATAACGTAATATTTACTTTGGTGGTGACGAACAATGGTCCTAGTGCAGCTACTGGAATAACGGTGACGGATGTATTAACTTCAGGATATACCTATGTCTCAAATACCACACCAACGGTAGGAAGCTTTACTTACAGCAGCGGTATCTGGAATATCGCAAGCCTTGCAAACGGCGGGACAGCGACCTTGACTATCACAGCAACAGTGAATATTTCAGGAAATTATACGAATACAGCAACAGTCGGAACACCGAACCAAACTGACCGGGATCTTAGCAACAACACATCAAGTGTTACTCCAAGTGTTTCAGTACAAGCTGATCTTTCAATCACCAAGACACATGATACGGATCCTGTTATTCTGGGCCAGTCGATGACCTACACCCTGACTGTTACCAATAATGGGCCGAGTCAAGCAGCGAACCCGGAGATCACTGATAATCCATTACCTGTCGCGCTTTCAAGTGTTCAATATTCACCGGATTATGGTAACACCTGGTATACAGGATGGCCTGGAACCTATAGTATTGGGAGTCCTTTGAATGCAGGAAGCTCATTCGTTATTTATATCAGAGGCAATGTTTCACTGAATCAATGCAGTTCATTTAACAATATCGCATCTGTGAGCAGTACGACAACTGATCCAAATTCAGCGAACAATACAACAGCCACCGACGTAACTACCGTTACTGACAATACCCCTCCTACCCTTAATTGCCCGACAAATGCAGGCATTAATGGAAGTTCAACGGCGGCCATTACCGGTCTGACTTACAGTGAATCGGATGTCTTTATTACAACAGCCGGTCAGATTTCTGCCTTTACCACAGCAGGTGGAACAGCCAGTGATAACTGTAGTTACACCTTGAAATACAAGGACAGTAGCACCGGAACCAATCCAATCGTAGTTACCAGAACCTTCACTATTGCTGATTTAGGCGGGAATACTGTGACCTGTGCACAAACAATAACCATCACCTCCTGCGTTGCGCCAACAGTGAGTAATGTTGTAACATCGGTCTGTAGTGGCGTAATTACCAATATTACCTTACCAACTACAGGAAATAATGCGTCCCCGATTACCTCCTACAATATTGCCGTTGTTGTTGATCCTTCGCTCACAGGATCAGCCGTTTCCGGCGTTACGACAAGCTCTGATGCTATCAAAAATGACGTCTTTACAAACAGCACCAACAGCCCTCATGACGTTGTTTACACGATCATCCCTTCTTCCGGAATTTGTGACGGCTCGTCATTCACTGTTACAGTTACTGTGAAACCAATACCCAGCATCAGCCTTAGTCCGACGAGTCAGACTGTTTGCCCAGGAAGCAGCTTTGCGATAACAGCCACAAATCCGAATGGGGTCAGCGGAACCATAATCACCTGGACAAGAACTAATGATCCAGCACTTAGCGGTCCGGGTTTAAGCGGAACTAACAGTCCAACAGGTACTTTTACCAGTAGTGATCCACTTAATACACATTCATCAACATTTACAGTGGCTGCCTCAGCCGATGGTTGTACAAGCAGTAGTACTGCGACTGTTACCGTGCTGGACAATACTGCGCCTACAGTGGCAAGCTGTCCAAGTCCAATTTCTGTCGGGAACGATCCGGGAATTTGCGGTGCTGTCGTAACTTACACTGCACCAACATTTAATGACAATTGCGGTGGAAGCGGTCTTTCTGGCATCCGGACAAGTGGCCTTGCCTCAGGATCAACTTTCCCTCCGGGAATAACCACTGTTACTTACCAATACACTGATCCCTCCGGGAATACCCCAGCTGTCTGCAGCTTCAACGTGACTGTCGCGCCATGTGCTGATCTTTCCATCACCAAGACCGGAACGCCGGATCCAGTGATTGCCGGACAGAATGTGACCTATACCATCACCGTGACGAACAACGGGACATCAGATGCACAGGCTGTCTCTGTAGCAGATGTGCTGCCTGCCACGATGACCTTCGTAAGCGCTACTCCTTCGGTGGGTTCCTGGTCGGCACCAAACTGGACGATCGGCACACTCGCCAATGCAGCAACAGCTACAATGACAATGGTGGCCAAAGTAAATAGCAATGTCGCCCAGGGTAGTGTTGTTGGAAATACTGCCACAGTGACAAGCACAACTACAGATCCGACTCCTGGTAATAATACTGCGACCAAGACTGTTAATGTCAATGCTTCTGCAGATCTTTCCATCACCAAGACCGGAACGCCGGATCCAGTGATTGCCGGACAGAATG
>JBAXPV010000005.1:0-141063 GCA_037132075.1 Bacteroidota bacterium | reverse complement strand
GCACCTCATCCCCCGACCCCTTCTCCTGAAGGAGAAGGGGGGTGCGGTACAGCTAAATTAATGATTTTGTACTTTCTCGGTTTGTTTTTTTGTGGCACCTCATCCCCCGACCCCTTCTCCTGAAGGAGAAGGGGGGTGCGGTACAGCTAAATTGTTGATTTATTACTTCTTCAATATTACTTTATTCAAATTTTATCAATAATTGCATTAATCAATACGTTCCCGGCAATCTGCTCCCCTTCTCCTTCAGGAGAATAATGGCGCTAACATAGTATTATTATTTATATTTTTTATAGTTGCCAAGTTTAGTAATTCTCTTATACTTTCTGTTTGGTTTTCTCTTCTGCAGTATTTGTTTCAATATTAATTGATTCATTTCTTCTACGACCAGAGGACCATTGGTTATATACTCTTCCTTTTTTGTCAATAAGAATATCCTGATTATGCGTATAGAATTTTTGAATGAAATTTTCTTTGGGAAAAAAAGGCAAGTCTTTTATGCTTGCGTAAATAATTTTTCTTATCAGATTATATGCGGCTAGCGAAACACAAAGTTCTTTTAGCGCCATTTCGGGCGTTTTAGACCTGAGTACATTAATGTCCATAACCGTTTTAATTTCTCTGATACCAATTTCAATATCCCATCTGGTCAAATACAAGAGTTGAAAAGACTCTTTTGTAATATTCTTATCTAATATTGTGGTTATCAATACATAATCAATGCCTTCCGGGCTTTTGCACTGTATTCGTCTTAGTACTATATCGCCATGTTTTTCTTTGATATTAAGCCACTTAGATCTATTTTTAGGGGTCTTTATCTTAATAATTTCATCTCCGTCTTCCAGTTTTTCTATAACTTCATAGTTTCTAAATCTTTTAGACGGGACTAGCATTTCAATACCCAGACGCCTGCATTTTGTAATAATCTCAAAACAGTTATACAAATCATCAAGTAACAGCAAAGACTTTTCAGGGAGATCATCAAGCATTTTATAGAATAATGATAACTCACTCACATGCCTGTTTGAAAGTTCAAAACCGTACAACTGACCAGTTCCTCTCTCTATAATTACTTCAAGTAATCCTTGTGGATACCCTTGACCGCCTATCCCATTGTGTTTAACTTCATATTCTTTTCGGATACTCTCAGTATCCTGCATTTGCAAATAGGTGCCATCCCCAATGAATACGCGATAATTATTCCAATGTGTATATGCATTCACAGCTTGTTCAATTCGACTGGCTTTAAACAGTTCCTTGGTTAATTCTATTGGTACACGTTCTCGTGCTTTGCTATAGGCGGCTGTGTTTAATGATATATCTTTTTCTAAACTCTTTGGCAACTGTGTTGTATAAGTTTTTGGACGCCCTGCCGTCTTAACTGATTTGCTATCTTCTTGTTTTTCAGCCCTTATGCTTTGTTTCAGTGCCTCTCGTGCTTGAATCGTATGCTTTTGATGGACCATATAAAATAAGTCAACTGAATTTTTTAAGGTCTTATCCTGTTGAACCGATGTTAAAACCATTGCCAGTAATGTATTATTAACAGTAAAAACCCGATCTCTTGTTTTCCCTCCTTCTTGCTTGAGTGGTAAAACAGATACCGGAAATTCATGTTCCATTAAGCCGATTATATTAGCCATTTTACATTCCTGTATTTTACTACTTATTGCTAATGATCTATTCTGTTTCATTATCTTTGGTTTTAAGTTACCACAAAGATAATATAATTATTAAGTTAGCGCCATTACCCCAATCTAGGGAGGGGAAGAGGTACTTCTATGCTGATTATCACCGTGTTGTTTTTAATCGAAGCCCAAGTC
Organism: Bacteroidota bacterium; assembly: GCA_037132075.1. Lineage (GTDB taxonomy): Bacteria > Bacteroidota > Bacteroidia > Bacteroidales > CAIXZF01 > JBAXPV01. The sequence continues at coordinate 139,240 of JBAXPV010000005.1, read as the reverse complement.
CTCCCCGATTCGGGGAGGACTTAGGTGGGGCAAAAAGGAAAAAGCCCCATGCAAAGAATCGCACAGGGCTTAGGGCATTAATAAACACAGAGGTCAATTAACGAACATTGATGCCAAAGAAAGGCAGGCAGGATTGGGCGTTTTTCTCATCAATCTTTAGGTAAAATTTACCATCTTTATACACAAAGAAGCAATTCTTTGCGGTTGCTTTGGTGAAATTCCCGTCAGAAAGGTTACAGTTTTCGTCGTAATGAGCATATTTGTAAAGACGAAGTCCACCGCGGGTCGTAAGGTATTCCATGAATACCTTATCCTGGGCATTTTCTTCACAAACCATGGGTAAGCGTTCAAAAAGATGTCCATCTCTCATATAAGAATCAACGGAAGCATTCTCGATTTTAATGGCATCTTCGCCGGAATTGATGATACGGGTATACGAAATACCCATTTTTATTTTTTCACCAAAATATGTCTGGCCGTTTGCGGTAACATAGTTTGGCGGGTTGTTTTTTGCGGCACTGAGGCCTAATGATATTGACAGGATTGCTGTCAGTAAAATGATTGTTTTCATGGGATGTCCTCCTGATTTAAATTATAATGGACAAATGTATGTCAGGCCAAGGGGCCAGATCAAATGGAATCTACCTGCAAGCTTTTGTTGCCCATATAAGCCCAACAAAGCAGCTAATTGCGTTTGACCGGACATTTTATGCTTTTCGTCGATTTGAGTATGGTATAAAGGAGGATTTCAATGGCGGTTCACTGCGAAACTCTGTTTCACTCTTTCTCTGCAGTGAGTCTTTTTCTATTACCTTTGTCCCCTTAAAATATTATTCAAACTAAAACAGAGATTATTATGAAACGTGCTGAAATTCACACAACTAAGGGAGTGATGAAAGTTCATTTTTATGAAAAAGATGCCCCAGGGACCGTCGAAAACTTCGTTACACTGGCTCAGAAGGGCTATTACAATGGTTTAAATTTTCACAGGGTGATTCCTGATTTTGTGATCCAGGGAGGCTGTCCTAATGGCAGTGGTTCCGGTGGTCCGGGGTATACCATTAAATGTGAGCTGGATGGCGACAATCAATATCATGACCGTGGCGTTCTCTCGATGGCTCATGCCGGACGCAATACGGGTGGTTCACAATTTTTCGTCTGTCATAGCCGTAACAACACTGCCCATCTCGATCGTAACCATACTTGTTTTGGGAAGGTTTATGAAGGTCTTGAGGTGATTGATGCGATACGCCAGGGAGATAAGATCGAGAAAATCGAAATATTCGAAGAGGAATAATTTTTAATAGAAATGCCTGATTGTTGCGGAATTACACAGTCTGCAATCCAATAAAAGAAAAAGCCGTCTCATGTGAGACGGCTTTTTTTACGAGTAGACAAGTAATGCGAGAAATGTTAATGGAAGCTATTAAGTTTTACGAGTAATGTGAGTAATATAGAATGGGCAGAAGTGTTATACAAGTCCCTGAGCTAGCATCGCATCGGCCATCTTCACGAAACCACCAATGTTAGCGCCCTTCATGTAGTTGATGTAGCCATCTGATTCAGTACCATATTTTACACAAGTCTTATGAATGTTGATCATAATCGTCTGTAATTCTTCGTCAACTTTCTCACGGGTCCAGCTTAATCTCATTGAGTTTTGGCTCATTTCGAGACCTGAAGTGGCAACACCACCAGCGTTGGCAGCTTTTCCAAGACCATAGAGAACTTTAGCGTTGAGATAAACCTCGATTGCATCTGGATTCGATGGCATGTTAGCACCTTCAGAAACGCAATAGCAACCATTGGCAACGAGAACTTTAGCCTCTTCACCGTTGACTTCATTCTGAGTAGCACATGGCATAGCGATATCACATTTGATACCCCAAGGACGTTTTCCTTCGAAATATTCAACACCATATTTGTCAGCATATTCAGAGATACGACCACGTTTTACATTCTTCAAATGCATCACGAAAGCGAGTTTTTCAGCATCGATTCCATTGGGATCATAAATAAATCCGTTTGAATCACTAAGGGTAACAACTTTACCACCGAATTGGGTTACTTTCTCACAAGCATATTGTGAAACGTTACCTGAACCGGAGATAACAACAGTTTTTCCCTTAATGTCCAGACCACGGGTGGCAAGCATTTCTTTTGCGAAATAAGTTGCACCATAACCTGTTGCTTCAGGACGAATCAAACTGCCACCATACTCGAGGCCTTTTCCGGTAAGAACGCCGGTGAACTCGTTACGAAGCCTTTTGTATTGTCCGAAAAGGAATCCGATCTCACGACCACCAACTCCGATGTCACCAGCTGGAACGTCAGTGTCAGGTCCAATATGACGTTGGAGTTCTGTCATGAAGCTTTGGCAGAATTTCATTACTTCATTGTCTGACTTGCCTTTAGGATCGAAATCAGATCCGCCTTTACCACCGCCCATAGGAAGTGTGGTCAGACTGTTTTTGAAAATTTGTTCGAAAGCAAGGAATTTTAAAATGCCAAGGTTTACGGTTGGGTGGAAACGCAGACCACCTTTGTAAGGTCCGATTGCGCTATTCATTTCGATTCTGAAACCACGGTTAATTTGGATCTCGCCTTTGTCATTCAGCCAGGGAACCCTGAACATCAGGACTCTTTCAGGCTCAACCATCCTCTCGAGGATCTTACCATCTGTATATTTCGGATTTTCTTCGATAAATGGGATGAGTGACTCAACAACTTCCTTCACAGCTTGGTGAAATTCGAGCTCTGATGGGTTTTTAGCAATCACTTTTACCATGAATTCATTGACCTTTTGGTCTAAAACCTCTTTTGTCATAGTACTGCGTGTTTTTTTTGTTTGTTAATATTGTTTAAAGAGGACACAAAGTTAAACAATAAACTGTTTGCGAATTCACAATAAGCTTTTATTTTGCCTTAAGTAGTTAATTTAGAATAATTTTAAAGTGCATTTCTAAATGCTGTTAATCTTCATTTTGTATTGGAATTCTCTAAATTTGTTTATTGAAAGCGGGAAATGTCCGTACTTCCTTCCATTCGCTAAAAAACACTACTCAATCAACTAATCAGTGCGGATTCAGCACGCTAAAAACAGATACCTTAACTATGAAACTCAAGTTAACCTTGTTGATGCTGGCTTTTTGTGGGATTCTTAATGCTCAGGTCCCCGGCTGGGGATGGGCTAAAAAGCAAAGTGGCGGAGGCACGGCTAATGATCAGGCCTATACCATCTCTATCGACAATAATGCGAATGTATATGTAAGTGGAGCATTTTCCAGTTCGACATTAACTTTTGGAGGGACCACTCTCTCAAACCCAGCGAGTCCTAATCAAAGCGTTTTCCTTGTTAAATATGATCCAAGCGGGAATGTTCTCTGGGCCCGTAACTTCAATGCCATGAATGGTAGTAATGTTAATTATTTATGTAACGATGCTGCCGGGAATGTTTATGTAACAGGCTATTTCGCTTCTTCATCCATCAGCTTTGGCAGCATTAGCCTGACCAACGCAAATGCTCCGAACCAGGATGTGTTTATCGTAAAGTATGATCCCTTAGGGAATGTGTTATGGGCGAAAAGAGCTGGTGGCAATTATGGTGACTTTGGACTGGCCGTTGCCTGTGACCCTCAGGGCAATGTCTGTATGTCAGGGTATTTTAAAAGCCCTTCTATTGTTTTTGGAACATTTACGCTGAATAACTACAGCACTCCCTACGGGAATTCATTCCTGGTGAAATATGATGAATCTGGAAATGTGCTTTGGGCTAAAACTGCAACCAACACCAACAGCAGCAATTCAATGAATTATATCTGGGTCGACAACGTGGGCAATATATATGGTAAAGGACATTTTCAGGATACCAAAGTTACTTATGGTTCCGTCAGCGTTTTTAATACATCCGCGCCAAACCAGGATATCTATTTGTTTAAATTTGATGGTTCAGGAAATGTGATCTGGGGGAAAAGCGCTGGCAGTGCAGACCATGATTATGGCTTGTCACTGACCGTAGATCCGGCTGGAAATTCATTCATCGGGGGTTATTTTAAAAGTAATTCTATCTCTTTCGGGTCTTTTAGCCTTAGCAATACTTCTGCCCCTTCACTCGATTTATTCCTGGTGAAATATAATAGCTCGGGTAGTGTGATGTGGGTAAAAGGCGCATCTGGAAGCAGCAACAATGACGTCATCAATAGCATATATTCAGATAAGGATGGCAATGTCTACGCAACTGGATATTTCCAAAGTCCTTCCATTACTTTTGGTTCCATTACTTTATTAAACTCTGGATCCTCAAATCAGGACTTGTTTTTTGTGAAATATAATAATGACGGAATTGTTCAGTGGGCGAGGAGTATTGGAGGCTCGGGTAACGAAATTGGGAATTATGTCTTAAGCGATTTATATGGAGATGTGTTCCTGGCAGGGCAGTTTTCCAGTCCGTCAATAACGATGGGTGCAACAACGCTCACAAATTCAGGCACTGGAACCAGCGATTTTTTTATTGCCAAATTGTTTAGCAATCCGATTTCAACGATTTCGGGTAAGCTTAGCTATGACAATTCGCCCCTGAATAGCCCGCTGACCTGCTCAAAAGTATACTTGAAAACATCAGGAGGAACCCTGGTCGACAGTGCCGATACTGATCAGAATGGGGATTATTTGTTTGATAGTGTCACAAATGGTAATTACATCCTGACAGCTAAAACAAATATGGCCTGGGGTGGCGTAAATGCAACGGATGCAATGAGCATTATCAGGCATTTCGCCGGTTTTATAACTTTAAGTGGATTGCGTTTGAAAGCCGGAGATATTAATAACAACAACTACCTCAACGCCTCGGATGCATACTATACCGTTTTGCGATTTAATCAAGTGAAGAATATGTTTCTGATCCCTGATTGGTTATTTGAAACCCCTGCCTTAGTTGTTAATGGCCCTGCCTCATTTACTGTTAATATAAGTGGTATTTGCGCTGGTGATGTGAACGCAAGCTTTATTCCTCCTGTTTGTGGTAATTAAATAATTTAGGACCCTGCTTATTGATCTCTTTGTTTTGCCCCCAATTTATACTCTAAATATACTACCATGGATCTCGACGACTTAAACAAAACAAATCCGCCTTCAGACCAGGGTTCGGAATACAGCCGCTTGCTTTTCGAAAGCAAAGAACGTCTCAAAGAACTTGCGGCAATCAATAAGACATCACAGCTAATCAGGGAGGGAAAGCCTGTCGACGACACCTTACATCAAATATGCATGTCATTGCCTTCTGCCTGGCAATATCCCGACTATACTGCCGCCCGGATCCGTTATGCCGAAAAAGAATTCAGAACGGGGAATTTCATCCCGACAAAATGGATGCAACAGCAAACCTTCGAAACTATCGATGGCAGGAAAGGGACAATCCAAATCGTATATCTTCGTGAATTCGTCACCCTCGACGAAGGGCCATTCATGGCGGAGGAACGTCACTTGATCACGAACCTTACCAGCTTGATCACAGGGTATCTGAATAGCTATACTGCCAAGGCTTTATTTGCCTCAGCAAGAAAAACAGAAACTGCAAAAACAGACAAAGAGTTGAAAGACCCCAAGCCGGCGTCGAAACAGCTTTTGCGTAAGTTCCTTAATAAGAACAATATCGACAGAGATGTCTATCATGACCTGATGCTGTTTAAAGTCAAAGACATCCTTTTGATTGCAAATTTATATGATGCCTATAGTATCGAAAAAGAAGGACGATTTTCAGAATATGTATTGGGAGAGTATTATACCCTTAGCCTGACCTCTGTGCCGCGTATTACGGGTGCCTCTTCGCTGGAGGAGGCCAGGGAGGAATTAATGACCAGGCATTTCGATATGGTTATCATCATGATGGGCGTTGACAAAAATCAACCCCTGGAGATTAGCCAGAAAATCAAGGAAGAATATCCATATATTCCTCTATATCTGCTGTTTAATAACAATAGCGACGTTGCGCTGATTAGGGAGATCCCCAATAAGTTTACCTCTATCGACAAGAGTTTTGTTTGGAATGGCGACTCAAGGATCTTTTTTGCCATGATCAAACATCTTGAGGATAAAATCAATGCTGAAAATGACACCCGGCTTGGACTTGTACGTATCATCCTCCTGGTTGAGGATTCTGCAATATTCTATTCCCGCTACCTGCCGATGCTTTATAATATTGTATTGGAGCAAACAAAGCGAATCATTGATGATGTAAGCACAGATGAACTTTATAGGGTGCTTCGTCTCAGAGCCCGACCCAAGATCCTCATGGCAACTAACTATGAAGAAGCCATTAACATCTTTGAGCGCTATAAAGATTATATGCTTTGCCTGATCACTGACATGAAGTTCGACAAAGATTCGAAACTGGATTCTTTTGCCGGGATGAAGCTGATTCAATATATTCGTTCTCAGGTTAATGACCTGCCAACCATTATTCAGTCATCTGATTCTTCTAACGCACAAAGAGCGTATGAGCTTCATTCTTCGTTTATCGACAAAAATTCCGATACCCTCTCCCAGGATTTTCGGAGTTTTATTCAGCACTTCCTGGGCTTTGGGAATTTTATTTACAGAGACAAGGAAGGTTCGCAGATTGCAGTGGCAAAAACATTGAAAGAGTTTGAAAATCAGCTTCGTACGATACCTGATGATTCACTGCTGTTTCATGCACGCAAAAATCATTTTTCACTCTGGCTTATGGCCAGGGGTGAGATCCAGGCAGCGAAAATCCTGAACCCCTCCAAAGTAACTGACTTTCACAATGCCAATGAAATTCGTAGCCACCTTATTCAGGTCATTCAGACTTTTCGTAATGAACAGAACAGGGGCAAGGTCATTCCTTTTGAAGAGAGCCTGATTACCGATGCCAGTAACATCCTGAGCCTTTCTTCTGGATCAATGGGTGGTAAAGGACGAGGACTTGCCTTCGTCAACAGCCTCATTTATCATTATGATTTTTCTCAGCAACTGCCTGAAATCAATATCTGTGCTCCCAAAACCTCGATTATTGGCACTGATGAGTTCGACTATTTTATGGAAAGAAACCACATCCAGGAGAAAATAATGGATGTTTCAGATTACGATGAAATTAAAAAGATATTTATAGAAGGAAAGCTTACTGATGGTGTAATGCGTAAGCTGAAGGCGATTCTAAAGCTGATTAAAAATCCTATAGCAATCCGGTCCTCCGGCATGTTTGAGGATTCCCTGATGCAGCCTTTTGCCGGAATCTTTGAGACTTACCTGCTTCCCAACTGCCATACAGATCTTGCAGTCAGGCTCGAACAGGCTGCTGCTGCAATCAAACTCGTTTATGCATCCATTTTTTCACAAATGGCCAGGGGTTATATTGAAGCCATCAACTATAAGCTGGAAGAAGAAAAGATGGCCGTTGTCATCCAGGAAGTTGTGGGAAATCGTTTCGGCGATTGTTATTATCCGCATATCAGCGGGGTGGCACAATCCTACAACTATTACCCCTTTGCACATATGAAGCCTGAAGAAGGCTTTGCGGTTACTGCTGTTGGACTTGGGAAATATGTTGTGGAAGGTGATAGGGCCTATCGTTTCGCACCCTCATATCCTAGCCTCGAGATCAACTCACCTAAGGACCAGTTCAAGAACTCCCAGGTTGAATTTATTGCTGTCGATCTTACAAAACAGGAATTCAATCTTTTAGAAGGTGAAATGGCGGGTTTGGTTCAGTTGGATATCGATGTAGCCGAACAGCATGGCAATCTTAGACATTGTGCTTCAGTGTACGATGCCGAAAATAACCGCATCGTCCCAGGGATAACCCATGCAGGCCCTCGGATCGTAAACTTTTGTAATATATTGAAATACAATTACATCCCTCTTGCGAAAACCATTGAGGTTGTGCTGGATGTTGTCAAAGAAGCTATGGGTTGTCCTGTTGAAATTGAGTTTGCTGTTGATCTCAACAGGGATGCTAAAAACCGTGCATCTTTTTATCTGCTTCAAATAAAACCTTTGATTGGAAGTGTCCAGGACTATACCGTAAACCTGGAAGAGATCCCAAGGGAAGATATGGTGTTGTTATCGGAAAAGGGGATGGGTAATGGACTAATCGATGGCATTGACGATGTCATCTATTGCGATCCTGCGACTTTTGACAAATCATGCACACTGGAAATGGTCAGTGAGATAGAAAAGCTTAACAAACAAATGATGAAAGACGGCCGGAAATACATATTGATCGGTCCCGGCCGCTGGGGAACCCGTGACCGATGGATCGGGATCCCGGTAAATTGGCCACAGATCAGCCAGGCAAAAGTGATCATTGAAACCAACCTGGAAGATTTTCCACTTGATGCATCTTCAGGGTCTCATTTCTTTCATAATGTCACGTCGATGAATGTCGGGTACTTCTCGGTACAACAAGGGATCCATAATAACTTTATTGCCTGGGATGTTTTAGCCGCACAGCCATTGGTGAAACAGTCAAAGTTTTTCCGGCATATCCGGTTTCCAAAACCGTTGACCGTTAAAATGGATGGAAAAAAGAGGATAACGGTGATTACCTATAAGAGAGATTAGCCTGTAAGCAAAACTATTTTTTCTATCTGTTGACAAAGCTGTCCAAATTTGCTTATTATTGCGTATAAAAAAGATATCTCATGTACGATTTTGTTTCACTTAGCGTCAAATGCCCTATTTGTGGCGTGTCCCTGATGGATGGAAACCATCCTGTCGACAATAAACCCAGTATCCGCCTGGGAATCGAAAGCAATGGACAAAGTGGTTTTGTGTGTCTGAGTTCGATTTATGGAAGTTACAATTATACTTGTGACATTGCCATTGACAAAGACCAGCTTACCAGGCTGTCATGTCCGTCATGCAAGAAGCAGATTACTTCAAAACAAGAATGTGTCAACTGCGGCGCGCCCATGGTTCCCTTGTTTCTGGATATGGAAGGAAAGGTTAGCTTCTGTTCCCGTTATGGCTGTAAAAGTCATTTTGTTGAATTTGAGGATCTTACCCATGTATTACAACGCCTCTATGAGGACTATGGGTATGAGGATCAGCGTGTTAATAAAATCCCTGAGCATGTTTCACATAATGATCTGCCTGGATCCGAAGGTAAAAAACCGGAGGCACACCTGGAAATTATTGAAACAGGCAGCTTCCTGCATGCGTATTGCCCGCATTGTAAGCTAAGTCTTATTGAAGATGATATGCTCAAGCTAAAAGTTGTTCAGGATGAAGCCGGATATGTTTTGTTGTCTCCTTATCTGAATGTTTTTTCTACGAAGTCAACAGTATATCTCCCTGAAGATCAGTTGATTCACGAGATTGCGTGTCCGCATTGTGAAAAATCACTCATCAATGCTGATCATCAATGCGGTGCCTGTGGTTCGCCGGCCGCAAGGATCGCTGTAAGTGCCCGCACCAAACTCATTGATTTCTATATGTGCACAAAAAAAGGCTGTCGTTGGCATGGACTCGATGAGGAGGATGTGTTTAACATAAAGCTAGAAGATAGTATCGAATGGTAAAAAAAAAACAGGGCGTCTCAAAACTGAGACGCCCTGTTTTTTTACTGTAGTGAATTTTATTCTTTCACCACTTTCACAGTCTGATTGCCACTTAGCGTATTGATCCTCAGGGCATAAATGCCTGCAGGAAGATCGCGCATGTCAATGACTTCAACATGTTGTCCGTTCAGAACCTTTGTGCTGACAATACGACCCATGATATCCATGAGGATCATCTGGCCATCATTGGCGTTAATCAGATCAACACGGATAAGATCATGTGTTGGATTTGGAGTGACAGAGAACATCGCTGGCTGAACTGTATGGATTCCGTCAGCGAAATCAAGGATGTAATTGTCAATATAGGCAGCATCAGCAATACCTGTAGAGGAATTTGCTTTGTCAAACATACAGGCAGATTCAATAGTAATTTTGTGAAGGGTACCTGCGCCATAGAATGAAGTCAGGTCGTACATCACCTGGGTGTAAGGATCACCGGCAGCTGTAGCAGCCTGGTAGTTAGTCACGCCACTGGTCGAGGCAACAGGGGTTGTGTCATTGATGAGGACCCTGAGCCAGGAATAGTCAGCCCCTAAGCTATAAGTTTGTTTGAGCATAAAGCGCAGATAGACAGCAGGATAAACTGATGACGGTAAGTTGACGTCACAAGTGCTTATTTTTGATAAGTGATCTGCATGTTTAAATGCGGAATCTGCAGGAGTGCTTGTGGCAGTGCCTGTTGGCCATGTACCTGCAGCGCCGCCTTCAAGGTGTCCTGAAAAGATACTGTTATAAGCATTTCCGGGTAAAGCTTCGGCAGCAGCGTTTGTGTTATGCTCAAAAGCGAGGTATTCAGAAGGGAATTCAAAGCCATCAAAAACAACCAGTCCTGTAATCGGGCTTAAATGTCTGACCTGCTGTGTCACGGCATTGTTAATGGGATCAGATTCCCCTGCAGTATGGACATCCATGTTTAGTGTATAGAGTGTGCCAGTTGCAGCCATATTCGCAGAGTACCATGTTGTATGAGTTACAACGGCTCCTGGTAAAATATTGCCACCGATGCTGTCAACATAGGTAGGGCCACCAAATGAATAGTAGTAAGCAGCATAAGGTGCGATCTTCTCACCGTCATTTCTAACACTGACGGTAATGAGTTCATTAATACCCAATGAACAATTACTCATCGGGGAAACATAGGTCGTTATCAGATCAACTGCAGCTTCCCGAATCCTGAAGTCATCGAATTCAAATCCTTCATCGTTGTTTGCATTATCACTGGCAAAACGGAAACGGAATTTAGCATTGCTTACCGTATCAAAAGCAGCAAGGGAAGTCTTGTATAAAACCCAGCCACCATTGGTGCCACTCCATTTTGCGCCAACAAGTGGAGGATTTACGCTTGTGCCGTTGTAGAAACCTGCATCACCGGGCAATTTTACCCAGCTGGCACCATTGTCAATGGTTGACTCAACGATCATGCCGTCATAGTCGAGCTCTGATTGAAATTTGAGCCATACAGAAAGAATTGGATTTGTCATGCCAACCAGGTCGAAACAAGGTGACTGTACATAACAATTCGTATTGATATTGTAATTCTGCGTCAGGCCTGTGGTCCATGCTTTTTGACCACTATGTGTGCCATTCAGGAATGTTTTTGAAGGAATTCCGAGTTCCCATTCATTAGTGCCACTGATAGCGCCACTGATCCATCCTGTAAAATCAGACTCAAAATCCTGAACATAAGGGAATGTGTGAACCATTGGAATGTTTACAACCTGGAAGTGGACCGTGTCATTGATATGCTCCATGTCATCCATCAGCGCTACATAAGCTGTGATGTTGTAAACTCCGGGAGTTGACATATTAACCAGGGTGTCGAAATTGAAATTCAGTGTGTCTCCTGGGTTTAGTGGAATCGCGTACAATTGTTGATGAACGGGTCCGCCATTGATCGTATAGGCAACAGGGACTACCGGCAGCAGCTGGCTTCCAAAGTTGACGATACGTACGCCCAATACCTCATTTCCTAAGCCACAACCACTGATTGGGCTTAATACCTGAACCATACCTGCATCAGTAGGCACTTTGGCGCGGATAGAGAAGTTATCGACGATAGCAGCATCCGCGATGCCGCTTTGTGCATTCGGTGCATTATATTTACAGGCAGAGATCAGGCTTAGCTTAAAAGTAGTGCCTCCAAATTGACTCAGGTCAAAATGACGGTTTACAAAAGGATCTCCATGCTGAGTAGTCGGGTTGAAATACAATTTACCGGTTTGATCAGGGATAATCATCGTGTCATTAACAGTAACTCTGAAATAACTGTAAGCAATACCTGCACTATACGTTTGTTTGAGGTCGATCCGAAGTTCAGGTGTTGGCAAATTGGTGGCATCAACCATACAGCTGGAGACAAACTCTCCTTTATGATCGGCATAAGCGAAAGCCTGTTCAGGTGTTGTATTGGTAGCGGTGTTCTGAGGCCACGTACCGCCAACGATACCAGTCATAAATAAAGCATGACTTGCACTGGTTCCTATTGACGGCAGGATTGATACTTGCGCATTTGTTGCTGTATTGATTTTTGTGAAAAAGTTCAGGCCATTTTCGAAATTGTCGACATAAGGGAAAGTGTCGATAACCATGTAATGAACCAGGGTGTATTTTAAGGTGTCATTCAGTGCATTTGGATCATCCGGATAACTGGTATAGATTTTTAGTAAATAAGAACTTGCAGGAGGAACAGTGATTGTTCCAACTTCAAAATCAATACTGTCACCTGGTTGTAAGGTATTTGTGATGGTGAAAATGCCTGCAGGTGATTGAACTGCAATGTTTGAAGCTGCCAGGTTGCCAAAGTTTTTAACGCGTACCTTTATGGTGTCGTTAGCACTTAAGCCACATCCGGAGAAAGGCTTCAGTAACTTACTTACGCCAACATCAGGTTTCACAAGGTCAACTCTTACTTCATCGATGCCAACGTCATTCAGACCAAATCCACCACCTGGACTGGTAACTTTGAAACGGATAACACACTGAGAAGCCGTGAGGTTTCCTAAGGTAACGACCCTGGGTGCCCAGCTTGTTGAATTGATAAATTTCGTGAGATAGGTAAAGGAAGATCCGCCATTTTGTGAGAGATAAATAGCGACACTGTCATTTCCACTGCTGTTAATATGATAGAAACGAAGTTCTTTGTTGCCGGCAGTGCTCAGGTTAATATACAGATCAAGGGTTCCAGGTGAACCTGCTGTTGCTGAAGCTGTGTGGAAACGGGCAGATTGGGTCGTGCTTAAAGCTCCGCTTGGTGTATAAGCGCCGCCGGTTGGCGTAGTCCAGGCTGCTGCAGCGCCGTCATCGCTACGTCTCCAGGAGGTATTTCCCGTTACAGGGGTATTTACCCAAAAATAAGAGGACACATCACGCGTTCCCAGTTTGTTGATCCAGGCACTGTCAAATCCATCATAAAATGGAATGGTCGCATAAGGCTGATAGATTACGGTCTTCTTTAAAGTGTCGTTGATGGGTTCAGTATCTGGTACTCCGTTTGGTTGTGAAGTCCATACTTTGATCACATTTTGTCCTGAGGTTGGGAATGTATAACCACCTACAGTAATCAGTCCACTGTTGGATTGTGCGGGAATGTTTCCTGTGAAAGGCACAACGGTTTGCAGGATTCCGTTAACACTCCAGTTGATATTTGCTGTAGTCACGGCATTCGCACCATAGTTTCTGATATGAACTTTTACCGTATCCGTGGCATTATTCAGAATTGGACTTGGATTGTCAATACTGGTAATCCCGGTATTATTGGGTTGTAATAAATACAAGCTTACTTCATCGAGTCCAACGTCGGTGTTGCCATTCTGGTTTGAACTGGCCCTGAAACGGATGACCGTATTGGATGAGGTATTGTTGCCAATTATATATTCAAACAGATTCCATGTAGCGTCAACCAGTGGTTTCCCGAGGAGGCTGAAGGTGGCGCCCCCGTCATATGAGATGGCAACAGTAAGACTGTCAGTACCTGCTGTGTTGATGTGATAAAAATGCAGCACTTTAATACCAGGTACGTTGAAATTGACATACAGACTTAATGAGCCCTGAGGACCGGTTGTGGCAATACCCCCGGTATGGAAACGGGCTGAATGGGTTGTTGTCAAGGCGCCGGCAGGCGTGTATGCGCCAACGGTTGTATTTCCCCAGGCAGCAGAAACCCCGTCATCATCCCGTCTGAATGACTGGTTTCCAGTAGCAGGACTTGCAGCCCAGTAATTTGAAGGGACGTCACGGCTTGCCTGTTTGCTGAACCAGGTGCTGTCAAAGCCTTCATAGAAAGGGATTGAGGCATAAGGTTGGAAATAAGTTGAAGAAGAGGCAGTGTCGTTTGTTGGGTCTGTGTCGGCATTGCCGTTTGGCAGGCTTGTCCAGGCTTTAATAGTCATTGGACCAGTGGGAGGGAAGGTAAATGCACCAAGTTTAATCATTGCACTTGTCGCTCCTGAAGGAATCACGCTTGAATAAGCAACAGGTGTTTGCAAAATGCCGCCAACACTCCAGTTGATGTTGACATTGCTGACATCGTTTCCGCCATAATTTTTAAGAATGACTTTAATGGTATCTGTCTGAGCTGCAACAACAGGTCCGGGAGCTGCGATGCTCGTAACCCCAACGTCATCGGGCATCATGAGGTCAACAACCACATCGTCGAGGCCGATGTCAGTATTCCCTACTTGGGCAGTAGCCCTGAAACGAATCATACAATGCGTGGCAGTTGTAGCACCCAAAAGGATTTGTTTTTGTTCCCAGGTCGTAGTGTTCACAAACTGACCAATGTGAGTATAAGTGAGACCACTATCTTGCGAGAAAAAGACCCCGAGGCTGTCGTTGCCAGAGGTGTTCATTTGCCAGAATTTTAGTCTTTTAATGCCAGGAGTGTTCATGTTTATCAAAAGGGTCAGATCACCGATTTGTCCTGCAACACTGGCAGAACTGTGAAAACGTGCTGAGCGGCTTGAACCAATTGCGCCAGTCGGGGTATAAGCTCCTGTAGTTGTTCCTGTCCATACTGCACTGATGCCATCGTCATTTCTTCTCCAGCTGTTATTTCCTGAGCTGGGAGAATTTGTCCAAACGGTATCCGGAACATCTCTTGAGTAATTGGCATTTTTCCAGGTGTTTTCAAAGGTAGCAGTGAAAGGAACATTAGCAAACTTGGGGAAATAAGGAGGTAAAACCACACAGCCGCTACCAGGAGTGCCATTAACGACATATCCGGCAATCGTTCCATAAGTATTGGAATTGACTGCATTGGCAGCAACCCAGTTGGCTCCGTTGTTGTTGTCGAGGCTGGCGTCGCATAACATCAGCGAAGGACCCGTACCGTTTGGCGAAGTAGGCCAGGGGTTTGTTGTGTTATAACGCACCGTATCAAGCATGTTTAACGAAGGGTCTTTTAAGGCAATCCCTTCCCCTCCGTTATTGGTTAATGTTTGGCCGGCATCCCACTGCAATACGCCACTAATGCCATAAAAATTCTGGACTTTCGTGGCTGCTTTGGCAATAACAACATATCCCATGGCTGGCACGGTCATCGAAGGGAACGTAAAAGTTACCCCGGAAGTAAATTTATATCCACCGAAATTGACAGGCATCGTTGAAAAATTCTGCACTTCAATGTACTCAAGTGAGTCACCGGTGGTGGTTCCAGTGGAAGGGTCATTGTAATTGATCTCAGTAATTACAATGCCTTGGGAAAATGCTGTTCCTGCAAACAGAACGAACAAAAGCAAGCTGAGTAAAAGTTTTCTCTTCATATGAATTGGGTTTAAGTTTTCTAATTTGCAGCAAGTTATGAAAAATATTCTTAAAAAAATTAACAATAAATTAATTTTTGATTTTGCTTGCTCTATTAGACGAAAAAGTTAAGCCAAGGTTTAGTTTCTATATGTAAATTTCTGTATTCCATGCTTACAATTAATCAATGATCCGGGACTTGAAATTAATCCTACATTTGTTCACCTTAGAACCTATTGTCAAATAACATGAAGAAATTATTAACCTGCATTCTATTATTATGCCTGATGGCATTTGCGAAAATTGGTAATGCTCAGACAGAAGTTACTTTTTATACCAGCATGGGGACCTTTGTTGTTAAGACATACGACACGCTGATGCCCATCACCGCGGGGAATTTTCTCGACCTGGTCACTTCAAATTTCTATGATCATGTAAAGTTTCACAGGGTGGTGCATAATTTCGTGATCCAGGGTGGAGATCCCACTGGAACAGGATCGGGAGGTCCCGGTTATTCCATTCCTGATGAATTTAGTCCCTTTACCAGTAATGTCCAAAAAGCACTGGGAATGGCAAATGCCGGACCCAATACAGGGGGGAGCCAGTTCTTTATCAACCTGGTGAATAATACGTACCTCAATCCCAATTATCCTTGTTTTGGCATCGTTACCCAGAATTTCGAAGTCGTTCAGGCAATCGGCGCTGTTGCCATTAATGGAACCAATCATCCACTTGTAGATGTTTTTATGGATAGCCTCAGGGTTACTTTTTGGTCCCCAATAGGTATCAATGAGCATGAAAATTCTGTGATGAATCTTTCCATCTATCCAAACCCCGTCACCGAAAATAGTCACATAGGTCTGAATATCAGGTCTCAAAAAACAGTGGAGATTTCGATATTTAACCAAGATGGTATCGAAATCTCCTGCTGTAAAAAAGAGTTATTGAATGGTTTTAACAACATCCCGTTTTCGGAACTCTTTAACAAGAACCTCACAGCCGGAATGTACTTTGTCAGAGTTGCTGATGGTAAAAATGTGACGGGGAAGAAGTTTGTGGTTATTCGATAAAGAATAATATAACAATATACCAATTATCAATATACCCCTATTTGAAGGGGAACGCTACCCAACTTCCAACCCTTAAATAAGATGGAGACCTTTCCTCACGTCTAACGACTAACGACTAACGACTCACAGTCCCCAGGTCTTCGCTTTCTTACTGATATTAATATAATCTTTCAGAATTCCTTTGTAATAAAGCTCGATGACTTTTCCGGTTTCATCAGCACCTGAGTATGTGATTTCATAATCGGTCCCAACCTTTTTAACGGTTACTGCACCTCCGAATCCAAGTACCTCAGTTCCATCATCTGTTCCGAAATTGTAATTGAGAACCATGGAAGCACGTACAAATGTTCCGGCAGTGTTATTTCCTGTAGTGTCATAGGTGTAAGTTCCTTCAGCAAGATTCACGCTGTCAGAGGAATACAAAGCAATCGCTAATCCAGTGCCATTGGTTCCGGTGATGGAGTCAAAAGATGTTCCGGTTGTATGAAACGTTCCTTCCGGTGAGACAAAAACTAAAGTGGTTGCGTGTCCTTCTGCTTTAAACTGCCAATGTACGATGACGCCTTTGTCCAGGGGGTGGCCTGTGCCATTGTAAGTAACCTGGTTTTTCTTAGTGTCTTCGGTTTTGTCTTTTTTACAGGAGAAGAACAACATTCCTGCAATCAGGACCAAGGTAATTGCGTACAATCCGGTTTTGAGTTTCATAATGTTTGTTTTGGTTAGAAAATATTAACGCCAGTTTGGTTAATTTATTTAATGATATGGATTAATTAATTCTATGTTTATAATTTATCAATATACCAATTTTCAATATACCAATATACCAATTGATGGTTGCACCAGCCTTGTCAGTCCATCACACAACACTCCATCACACATCACTCCATTACCCATCAAAGTCCCCAGGCTTTCCACGTACTCTTAGCCATCAAATAATCTTTCAATACACCTTTGTAATATAGGTCAATGACTTTGCCGGTTTTGTCAACCCCCGAATAGGAAATTTCATAATCAGTTCCGATCTTTTTGACGATAACAGCACCACCTAATCCAGGGACCATCATTCCATCAGGTGTCCCGAAATGGAAATTAAGAGCAAGGGAGGCCCCGTTAAATGTTCCGGCAGTCATATTTCCTGTAGTGTCATAGGGGTATATCCCTTCAGCAAGATGCGCACTGTCAGATGAAAATAATCCAATTGTAATTCCAGAGCCATTGGTGCCGCTGATTGAATCAAATTGAGTTCCGGTCGTATGAATCACTCCTTCCGGAGAGACCAACACTAAAACGGTTA
This sequence comes from Bacteroidota bacterium, assembly GCA_037132075.1. Lineage (GTDB taxonomy): Bacteria > Bacteroidota > Bacteroidia > Bacteroidales > CAIXZF01 > JBAXPV01. The sequence goes on along the minus strand of JBAXPV010000005.1, from coordinate 121,559 downwards.
GGTATCCTTCTGTCTTCCACGCAAAATGAACAATGATGCCTTTGTCCAGGCTGTGGTTTGTCCCATTGTAAGTGACCTGGTTTTTCTTAGTGTCGTCGGTTTTGTCTTTTTTACAGGAAAAGAAAAGCAAGCCCGTTACCATCATCAATGCGAATACGTACAATCCGGTTTTGAATTTCATAAAGAGTTTTCTGGTTATATCTGAAAATCGCCATTTTGGCTGATTTTTTTGATAATGTGTGCAATTTAATACTATGTTCCGAATCACATAGGATAAAAATTTATTTTGCTTAAATAGTGCATTTTCCTTACGAAGAAATAGATTATTATCTTTGTAAAAATAATCAAAATGAATCATTTTATTGTGACTTTATCATCTAGGGACTCTTTAAACAAAATACTGGACTTTGCAAAAGCCAACAAAATTGACATTGTTGCCAAAGAAGTTACTAATCTCTCAAATATTGATTGGGTCACTCCCGGACGACCAGCTAATGATAATGAGATTGAAGCTATGATTAGCGAAATCAGAAGCGAGGAGGCTGCTGGAATTTATTTGACTTCGGATGAAGCTCGAAAAGCCTCAAAAGAACTTTTTAGAGATGAGCTCTAAAAAGATAAAAGTAATATACCTGCCTAAAGCAGTAAATAATATTGCCTTAATTGGAATCTGGTTACGATCTAAGGGATATCCTGAAACTGCGTTGAGATTTATGGACGAATTGTACGATTTTGGCGATACCTTGGGTTGTTTACCTTATAAATATTCAATTTGCAGAAATAAATTATTAGCGAAAAAGTCATTTCATTGTGTTACTTACAAAAAATATGTATTTATTCATAAAGTAGTTAAGAACCAGATGGTGATTTCCAATATCATACATGGGTCACGTTTAGCTTAGAATAAACAATCAATAACTACTATCGTCTATTTTTACTTTACCTCTGAAAGTCCAAAAAACAAAAGAAGTATAAACTGCTACAATCGGAACACCAATAGCAGCAATGGTAAGCATGATACCCAGTGATTTTTCTGATGAGCAACCATTAAAGATTGTTATGGTGTTTTGTGTAGCAGTTGAAGAAATGACCAGGTTGGGATACAGGTGAATCGCAGCCGTGATCAGGAGCAGGGAAGACGTCAATCCGGAAGAAAGGAAAGCATTAAAATAAGTCCCTCTTTCAAGGAGTCTCCTGGTATTGACTATCATGAGCATGGTCATAAATGGAATGACAAACAACCAGGGCTGTTCCCTGAACCGGTCTGCTGTATGTGGCAGGTAAACCAATGTAGCCATGGTGAGTGTCATATAACAGACTACAAAAAAACGACTTGTGTTTTTTGCCAGGATAATGAGTTTGAAATGCAGTCTTGATTCTGTTTTCATGATCAGGTAAGTTGCACCATGCATCATAAACAAAGCCAGAACGGTGATCCCTGTCATCAGGGCATACGGGTTTAACAGGTTCAAAAGACCTCCGGTATATTCAAAATTCTGGTCAATGGGGATTCCCTGGATCAGGTTCCCAAGCACAATTCCCAAAAGTAATGCAATCATAATACTGGAAAATGAATAGGTAAAGTCCCAGGTTGCACGCCACCATTTCATAGGTTCCTTACTCCTGAATTCAATAGACACTGCCCTGAAAATCAGCATGACCAGGAATAGCATGAAGGGAATATAGAAAGCTGAGAAAACGGTAGCATAAGCTTCCGGAAAGCCTGCGAACAGTGCTCCTCCGCCAATGACGAGCCAAACTTCATTGCCATCCCATACAGGGCCGATGGCATTCAGTGCGATACGCCGGCTTTCTTCCTTTCGAAGAAACAGATGTAAAGCTCCTGCTCCCAGATCAAAACCATCCAGGATGGTATAGCCGGTAAATACTGCCCCCAGTAACAAAAACCACAGCGTTGGGTAATCTATGTTGAAAATTGTAGCCATGTTAATCTATAATTGGGTTCGTTCGTTTTGCCATCCCTTCAGGATCTGTCAAAGGGTGTTCTTCAGGACCATGCTGTATTTTTTTATTCAAGAGATAAATGAATAAAGCAAATAGCAATGTATATATCAGTGTGAACAGGATCAGGGAAAATAAGATCTGTTCTGCCTTTACCGATTTTGAAAAAGCATCGCCGGTTCGCAATAAACCATAAACGACCCAGGGCTGTCTGCCCATCTCTGCTGAGAACCAGCCTACCTGATTGGCAAGCTCAGGAAGGATTACACTCACCGAAAACACCAGCATCAGCCATTTGTATTGAAAAAGCTTGCCTTTCCACCATAGAAACAAGGAGAAGAGGGTGAGCCCGATAATGAACATCCCAATGGCCACCATGATATGATAGGTTTGAAATACAAAATTAACCTGAGAGGGGATGTCACGTTTTGGGAAAGCATTGAGCCCGGTTACGGGGGTTACGAAATCCTGGTGAAGCAGAAATGTAAGGCCATGTGGAATTTTAATCCCTGTCACACTTTGGTTCTTTTGGTCGACAAACCCAATAAGGTAAAGATCTGCCGGGGCAAGACTGTCATAATGTCCTTCAAAGGCAGCTAGTTTCGCGGGTTGGTAGTGAGAAACGCCTACAGCGGAGCGGTCACCGGAATACAGCTGAGCCAAACCCGCCACGGTGGCAATAACCAAAGCGATCTTAAAGGCTTTTTTTGACAATTCGAGGTGCCTGCCTTTCAAAATATAATAGGCATGGACGCTCAAAACCAGGAAGGAACCTGCCAGAAAAGCACCGATCAACACATGGGTGAGTCTGTCAACGGAAGAGGGGTTAAAAACCATAGCCCAGAAATCCGTGACCTCAGCCCTGGCTCTCAATCCCTGACCCATGATATGAAAACCAGCCGGGGTCTGCTGCCATGAATTGGCAACGACGATCCATACTGCCGAGAAAATTGAGCCAAAGGCAACCATGCAGGTTGAAAAGAAATGTACCCTGGGACTTACCTTGTTCCAGCCAAATAGAAGAATGCCTAAAAAGCCTGATTCCAGTGCAAAGGCGAAGATTCCTTCCGCAGCAAGTGCACTGCCAAAGATGTCGCCGACAAAGCGAGAATAGGTCGCCCAGTTGGTGCCGAATTCAAATTCCATGACAATCCCGGTCGCTACGCCTATCCCGAAAATCAAGGCAAAGATGCGGATCCAGAACCGGGTCATTTGCTCATATACCTTGTTTCCGGTTTTCAGAAACAAGCCTTCCATGGTAACCAGCACAAGGCCCAACCCAATGCTTAAGGGTGGATAGATATAATGAAAGCTGATCGTAAAGGCAAACTGGAGTCGGGCAAGTAATTCGGTATCCATGGCAGAAACTAAAGGGTATTCAGGTCAATTTCACGAGAAAATCAAATGTACGAAAATCATAGGTTCCTTATTTGTCTAACGTAAAATATGATCATCGAATCAAAGTAACATTGCCATGCTTCCCGATTTTTTTATGATCCTTCCCAATCGCCTTAATGAGGTAAAAATAGGTGCCGGTCGGGGCAGGCTCACTTTTATAGGTTCCATCCCATTTTCCATCCGGACCATCAATGTGGACGAGCTCTTCGCCCCAGCGGTTGTAAATATACATTTCAAGCGACTCAATTTCTTTCCCTGATGAGTAAAAGAAATCATTTCGACCATCCCCATTGGGTGTGAAAACATTCGGAGTCCACAACTCAGAGCAAGGTTTGAATTCAATAGTGTCATAGGCAATACAACCTCCGTTAATTACTTCAACCCAATAAATACCTGGGGAGAAGATCGTCAAGGTCTGCGCAGCGCTCCCATCATTCCACAGTACGGTTCCGGTGGATCCGTTCACGTCGATTTTTAGCTGCTCTCCATCACAAATAAATGCATCCTGGCCGAGGTTTATGGTTTCATTTTCATCAACATAAATTGTAATTCCGGCATTGCTCTGACACCCATCAACTGTCGTGGTGACTGAATAATAAGTTTGAATCAGTGGATTAACACCAACAGAAGCCATGGTGAAATTGTTGGACCATAAATACTGAGCGCCAGGCAAATCTGTACTTGCGGTCAGCAATACATTGTCACCTTTGCAAATAGGATTTTTATCAGAGGAAACAGTTAATACAGGGTTGGGCTTGACAAGGACCGTAACAAAAGCAGAATCTGTACATTGGTTGTAAGTGCCTGTAAGATAATAGTTAGCGGTACTGCCCGGTGAAATGGTTATGGAGTCATTTGATGAACCTGCGCTCCATAAAAAGAACGTTGGACTGAAGTTACTGTTACCGGTCAAAAGAACCGTATCGCCATTGCAAATACTGGGATTGGCCGGTACAATACTGACAACAGGATTCGGATTTACAGTTACGATAATTGAAGTACTGTCGGAGCAGTTATTTTGAGTGCCTGACACTGAGATTGTTGTGGTTGTGGCAGGGTTGAGGATCAGGTTGGTGCCCGTAGAGCCGTCGCTCCACAAATAGCTTCCTGCTCCGTTTGCGGTGAGCGTTGTGGAAGCACCATGGCAAATGGGGTTTGCTGAAGCTGAGATGCTGACATTCGGGACGGGATTGACGATTAAATGCAGGCTGGCGGTATCAGAGCAACCCAGGCTGCTGCCGCTAAGGTGATAAAATGTGCTGGTTGCCGGAGAAACCATTATACTATTTGATGTACCTAATCCATTGTCCCAAAGGAAGCTGTTTGCTCCGTTGGCCGTTAATGTTACAGTATCTCCTTGGCAAATTGGATTTGACGAAGCGGAGATGCTAACTGCAGGCATCGGGTTCACTGTTATCGTAATTGTTGCATTCCCTGTGCAGAATGCGGTGCTGCCATTAAGTGTGTAAGTGGTTGTAGCAGAGGGTGTTACTGTAATTGGATTGCTGTTTCCAAGACCTCCGCTCCAGCTATAAGAAGAGGCTCCGTTCGCAGTTAGAATTGTTGATGTACCTTCACAAATAGGGTTGGCAGAAGCAGAAATGACAATGGCGGGAATTGGGTTAACATTGATGGTAACACTCGCCGTTCCTGTACATCCCAATGATGTTCCTGTTATTGTGTAAGTCGTTGTTGCAGATGGCGTTACCAATAAATTGTTTGAGGTTCCCAAACCATTACCCCATTGATAGGTGTTTGCACCATTTGCGGATAAGCTTGTCGAAGCGCCCTCACAAAGAGGGTTGGCTGAGGCAGAAATAGTCACATTTGGTGTTGGGTTAACTGTCACGGTAAAACTGGTAGTGCCGGTACATCCGGATGTTGTGGCGCTTACCGTATATAATGTTGTCATGGTGGGGGAGACAATGATTGAATTTGAACTTCCCAGGCCATTATCCCATTGGTATGAAGCAGCTCCGTTGGCAGTTAAGGTCGTTGAATTTGAACTGCAGATTGGATTTGCGGAAGCAGATATTGACACCCCTGGATTTGAATTTACAATTAAAGTGATACTCGCTGTGTCAGAACAAAATCCATTGATGCCAATTGCAGTATAAGTAGTTGATGATCCGGGAGATACGTTAATAGTAGTGGCATTCCCAAGCCCTCCGGACCACTGGAAAGACGTGGCTCCTGTGGCAGTCAACGTTGCCAGGGTCCCAAAGCAAATGGGGTTAGCAGAAGCGGATATCCCAACAGTCGGATTTGGATGAACTGTTAAGTGAGTTGTGATAATTGAATCACATCCATTGGCTGCAACTAATGTGTCATGATAATCTCCGGAATTAAGATGTCCCAGGTAGTTCTGGCCCTGGCAAATTCCGATACTATGGTTCAGATAAATACCGGGTACACCAATGTGGACTATGGTATCCTTAACGTTGCAATTTGTTTTTATCCTGACAGGATAATTTCCAGTGGATAGATTGGCAAAAATATTTGAGCTTTGATAACTAAACCCTCCGTTGATTGAAAATTGATAGGGAGCATTGTTGCTGTTTGGGAAAATACTGACGATACCTCCGGAAGGGTTGATGCAATTGGGGTTCGTTATTTTAAGGCTGTCAAGGCTAATTACATTATTCCCAGCCAGTGGGTCGTAATAATTCCCATAAAGCAAATTCACATCAGCTTGTGTCAATGCAACATTATAAATATTGATATCATCCATTATGCCATTGTAGGGATACCAGACCATACCACCTGGCCACATCCTGCCAAATAAAAGATCCTGATTGTTGGCTACTGAAAAATCAGCAGTTAATATATTTTTTTGTTTTTTTAACTGACCGTTAAAATAGAATCTGATAACATTACTATCAACAACCACTACGAAATGAACCCATTCACAATTGTCAAAACAGTTCATGGTCGTATCTTCGCTAAAGTTAACCGCGTTATAGCCGGTGGTGTTTTTATTGGATAACCCAAGATGTAATTGGTTGTTTAAATCTGAATAAGTAGTAGCCCAAATTCCAGGGACAACAGAAATCCCATCACCACCTTTTGCAAAAAGAATATGGATACCATTAGGCACATACTGACCATAACCATTCATCCCGGCAAAAGAACATTGCTTAAACCAGATTGATGCAGACATCCTTTTGTTAAAATGCAAACTCGGGTTGTTGGGTACCCGGATCCAGTTTTTGTTGTTATATCCGCCAAATTCGTAGGCGCTATTGGGATTGCCAAAACGATCTGCTGTCAGGACTGGATTGTTGGTTTGTCCGCCCAGAATGCCATGATTGTTGTTACCGCTCACATCATTGGCATTGCCGCTAAAGGGATAACTGGCTACAGCAGGAGGCTGGGCCCATACGGACAATGGCAACAGCAGCATTATTCCCCAAAATGGACACTTTTGGAACAAGAAATGATACATAAATTTAAATATTTTCGCTCACACCCCCCTGTGAACGTATTACAGTTTTCAAAGATATGTAGTTTCTGGGATATATAGAGTTAAACTTATATTATTTTCTAATTATATTTTCTGAATCCCTTGTCCCTGGGAGCCAAGTAATGAAATATGTAAGACAAGAATTATTATGTTTAAATTTGTCCTGATCAAAAGATGCTTCACTTTACCCTTTGCCAAAATTTATAATGATGAAATATTGCAGAATATATATATGGACAATTCTTGCATTAATCATCTTTAAGGCAGAAAACTCCAATGCCCAACAAAGCCTGACAGATAGTATTCATGTTTTTGTACCGGCAACATTCGCCTGTGATAGTCCGTTGGTTGATGTTGTGGTTAAGCTTGTTCAGCCATTATCAGGTTTGGGGAAATTCAGGATAACACTACAATATTATAATCCTTCGTTTTATTTTAACGGGAACCTCACACCAAATCCGGCAATCGATTCCTTGTCGGTTCAATATTTTATAGGCGATGCAACTGATATGCTTGTCGTTGAAAGAAAAGACTCAACACCCATAAACCTGATCGAACCCTGGTTGTTTAAATTCGAAGCAAATTATTTTGGGGGAAACAACGAGATTCGTTTTGATACCGCTTCATTTTCACCTTACTATTGCTTTGTTGAGAATTCTGCCGGTCAGGGATATACGACTAGCTATGCAACTGGATGGGTTTATCCCTGTGTCACTGGGATAGAAATTCTCCCGGATGTCCTGGGAGTAGTGATCTCGCCTAACCCTTCAGATGACGGGCGCTTTCAGGTCATGGTTCCTGAGGGTGATGTTGTTAAATCCTGGTCTGTCTGGACTATCCAGGGACAGCGAATCTTGACTGAATTTCATGAGGGAATCATAGGAAAGGGTAGTTTCCAAATGGATCTTGCCTGCTTTCCAAAAGGGATTTATTTTCTTTCACTTTCTGGTCGTAAAGATAGCAGGGTGTTTAAGCTGATTAATAATTGATGGGCTATTTTTTAATATTCTCTTTCCATGCCAGGTAATCACTTATTGTCTTGTTGATGTCAGTCACAGGAAGTTTTAAAACCTTAACCGCTTTGCTGTTATCAATAAATGGCTGTCGGCATAAGAGGGACGCATTGACAGAATTCAATTCAAATTTACATCCTGCATACTTTAAAAAATCACCCACTTTTCCTGCGATTTTCAGTAGAATAGGATGAATCCCAATGATAATACCTTTTTGATTGGCGCGCGTTTTGACCGTTTTAAAGAAATTGCGGTAGGATAAATTTGTCCCTGCCAGCAGGTAACATTCTCCGTTTTTACCCGCTTCAACAGCGTTTACAACGGCAAGTGCGGCATCACGAACATCCACAAAGTTCTTTCCACCCGGTGGACAAAAGACATATCGTTTCCCCAGAATCATGTTGAAAATCCTGCCGGACCCCGGATTGTAATCATCAGGGCCCAGCATGAATGTGGGATTTACGATGACTGCCTCAATCTGTTTGTTTCTTACAGCTTCAAGTACTTTGGTTTGTGCCATGAATTTGCTCCATGCATAACCCGATTTTAACATAAATTCGGATGGGGGCGTGTCTTCATTGCCTGGAACATCAGCACTTCCAAGTCCGAAAGTGTTGGCTGTACTAATATAGATCATTCGTTTACAGCCTTGTTGCCTGATTGCACTGATAAGGGTTTCTGTCGCAACAACATTGATTGGAAAATAATCTGAAACCTTACGATGCGCCTGGCTGGTGTCTGCAGCCGCATGAATCACGACATCACATCCCGTCACTGCCTTACAGATATCGTCGCTATTCGAGAGATTGCCATAAAACAGCTCAACATCAAGTCCCTTTAGTGCCGGCGTTGTTGCTCCCGGACGTATCATCCCCCGAACCTCATATCCCTGCCGAATCAGCTCCCTGATGATATGCCCGGATAGAAAGCCATTGGCCCCTGTTACAAGTACTTTCATATAATTAATATATGCAATTCATTTGTTATATCTTGGCTGGCTGGAGCGAAGTGATTTCTCTTCTGACGGCTCTCGAAAGCAAAGGCAACTTCCATGCATTTGGTAATAGGATCATCATGACCCAGCTTAATTTGTTCAACACACCCGGCAGGATTAGCGAATCACGTCTGAAAAGCTGTCGGATCGCGATACCGGCAAGCTTTTCCGGAGTGACCAGGCCGATTTTCCCAAAGATACCCTGCTTTTCGATACGGGCAATCACCTCAGGATTGGTCTTTACCGGTCCGGGATGAATGACACTGACAAAAACGTTCGTTCCCTTCAGCTCTTCATGAAGTCCCCTGGAAAAGGAATATACAAAGGCCTTGGATGCCGGGTAGACCGTCTTGTAGGCAAATGGGCTAAACGAAGCCATGCTGGCAACATTCAGGATATAAGCCTTGTCATGTTTTTTCAGTTCGGGAAGCATAAGTCGTGTGAGCATTGACAAAGCCCTGACATTTACCTGTATGATATTGTCAACATATTCAGGTGTCACACTCTCAAAGGCCCTCGTGCCACCAATTCCTGCATTGTTGATGAGAATGGAAACATTCCTGTCTCTTGTTGCCCAATCAGATACCTCATAAACAGATTCGTATTGTGCGAAATTTGTTTCAAAACATTCCGCATCTACGTGATATTTGTTGCGGATCTCGTCACAAAGCTCCGTCAGTCCTTCACCTTTTAGGGACACCAGTAAAACATTAATATTTCTGGATGCCAATTCATAAGCCATGGCCTTCCCAAAACCCTGGCTGGCACCGGTCAGCAGGGCATATGATTTTTCTTCTTTTTCCATGATTGTATCCATTTCTTGTTTTTGATGGTAAACACTTAAAATTTTTAATATTAAAAAGTAATAGATGATTGCGATGACAGATCCTGTTACAACGCCGCCTGCCAGAAGTGAAAGAAAGACAGCAGATCCTGAATTCCAGATGTTGTGAAATATATTACCTTGTAACAGGCTGCTAATATTAAAGCTTGCATTGATCCCTAATAACCAGGCGCCAATCTTATAATTAATCGGGTAAAGGAACAAACCTTTGGTCCAGTTTGTATTGACAACACCAATGACTGCTGCTGTTTTGTTCAGATGAAAAATACCTGACAGGAAGAGACTGCAGATAATCTGCATTCCGATTAAGGGTGACACTCCGATAAAGGAACCCAGGGCAAAACTTTGGGCAATGCGCCTGGGGTTTCCTGTCAGATTCTGGATTTTCTTCAGCAATTTTCTTTTGAACCAATTCATATATATTGTCTTTGTCGGTTTAATTATTGATCAAGTATCGTTTTCAGATTGAGCATGTTCCGGTAAAATGTTCCCCTGATTACCGGATCCTGGATGAAACGCGGGTAATCGGGTGCTGCATAGGTCATGGCCGTAAAGGATATGGAACATTGTCCTTTTCCAAGATCTTTGATCTCCCAGCAGGCTTTGAAATTGTTTAAGCGACTTGTCTTTGGTTTTACTGGAATGGCTTCTCCTTTGCTGCGGATGATGATATAAGCGCTGCTTCCGTTGTTGTTATATTCCAGGGTTGATAAGGATACCATATCTCTTGATTCAAAAGGCCAGGGGATCGCGAAGCAGGTGTATGACAACCAAACGTTGTCGGAAACTTGTTTTACCAGGTAGGCATCACTCACATGTTCCATCCATAACCTGGTATTCGATGGGTCTTTCAGCGTTTTGACGACTTCCGGCAATGACTTCCGGACCTGGATGACACCCCTGCGTTCTTTAACTTTCAGGTCTTTGTTGATGTCGACCCAACGTTCGAATACCTGGATTCCGGATTTTGATTCTACCGCCTTCCAGTTCTCAGGAAATGTTGCATATGAAAAAGCAAGGATAAACAGGGACAGCAATACTGTCTTAAGAATAACTGAACTGAATGTTTTCATAGGGCTTTTGTGTTGTTTGTAATAGAAAGACAAACAAAACCTCACTTACCCCTATTCCGAAATCTAAATTTTTATTTTTATCCCGAATGTCCCGCCAATCCAGGCATCGAAGCGGGTATGAGCCGGTGCATAATGCCAGCTGTCTCCTTTAATGGCATCTGAAATGTAGGCATCTACCTGCTGATTATCCGCTTTTGCGATAAAGGTGTTTAAGGAAGGGCCGGCAGTGATAAATGTATTATTCCAGATTCGATATGATAGCTGGCAGGAGAATCCGACCCGACTGATGGTGGTGGAGTCAAACTGCCCGAAAGCATTGATAACCGAGCTTAACAGCTCAACATTCATGCTGAGGCGGTGCGGATAAAAAACCTGGTGTCCCAATCCGTAACAGATTCCCCAGCTTTGAAAATCAGGATCCGATCTCATGCAAAGACCGATCATGCTGTATAAGCGATGTGTTCCCATATGAAAAAGGATGTCTCCGCTTTGAATGTCATCATAATTAAGCGAGATCGCGTAATAGCCGTGCCTGATGATGTTGAACACCCCCAGGGGCGCACCATCCGGACTGTCAGCGATATTGACCAGTCCTAACTGGAAGCCGGGATGCCTGGCATAATTCACCAATCCTGCAATCTGGACACCATTTACAGTATCTCTTGCGAAATTCACCAGGCAGCTTGCCTGTGCGCCATTGACATTCCCCGAAGTACGGTTCAGCACACCGCATACCTGGAATCCATTGACATTCTTTCCTGTCAGGTTGACCAGGCCGCAAAACTGAAATCCATTGACGTTGTCTTTGTTGATATTTAAGAGCCCACCCGCCTCAAAACCACTGACACCTTTTGAAAAACCACCCAATAGATTCATGGAGAAATGATTCACAACGGAACCACCCAGGAGTTGATTGCTTCCCATACCCGGAAGCAGCGAAAACTGGACAATGCGTTTGTCGGGAATAATAACATTGTTGCTGTTAATCAGCAGATTGGAAGAGACAATCCTTTTGACAAGGAACAAATTCGTTGAATCGACCAGCGGGATTTCCCTGGAGGACACCGTGATTATCTTACTAATGTTCTTGTCAATTCTTGTAAGCCTGAAGTTAGCAGTTTCTTTCCCGGAGGGCCTGAGGAATGCCACGGTGTCATTGTATCCCAGCTTGCAGCATCTCAGACCAATAAAACGGGTACTGGGTGGAAGCATTACATTAAAAAATCCATTACTGTCACTTAATTCTGACATGAGGCTTACCATATCATATATCGTTGCTTCAGGAATCGCTTGTTTTGTTTGAGAATCGACAACCCTTCCCGACAAACTGAAGATCTTTTCCTTCGGTGGCGGATCTGATTTTTTTATTTTCTGAAGGATGATAATGTACTTCTCAGTGCTTTTAAAGTAATAATCACTGCCAAGGACAGAAACAAGGACCTTGCCGAGCGGTTTTCCTTTTGCGATGATACTCACCCGGGTCTCAGTGCTGATAATGTCAGAATTGTAGGAAAACCTGGCACCAGAGCTGTTCTCTATTTGCTGTAATGCTTTTTCAATCGGCAAATTGTCAAAGGAAATGTTGACTTTCCGTTCCAGGAGACTTTGCTGGGCATTGGCCAGGTTTGTCAGCAGAACGATGACCAGGACGAGGTAATTTCTATGGCTATTTTTGCACAACATCAATTTCAAAAGTTGAGTCCGCTTTTGTGATGTTCAAGCCGAAAGATTCACTGATAATATGCAGGATCCTGTCAGCATCCAATCCTTCAAACTTAGCCGTCAGCCTGAGTTTCCGGATGTCATTATTCTTTAGTTTTATCTTGACCCCATAGTATTTTACAATCTGTGGAAAGACAGAATCCAGTGGCGTTTTGTTAAATTGCAATGTTTTATTGATCCAGAATAAAGTGTTTTCCACTTTCTCTTTCACAGGCATAAAAAGACTGGCTTTCTTGTTGAATATCCCGGTCTTCCCGGCTTCCAGCATGATGGAATCCTTTTTCTCCCCAGCTGCATTGATCGCATACAGTCTCACTCTCCCGGTTTTAACCATTACTTCGATGAGATCTTCATTGGTAAGCGCCCTGACATTAAATGAAGTCCCGACAACCCTTATATCCAGGTTGTTTGCATGAATGATAAATGGCTTTGTCAGGTTGGGTGTGACAGTAAAAAATGCTTCTCCGTTGAGGCTTACTTCCCTGGATTTTTTAGAAAATGTTTCCGGATAACTCAGGACTGACTTCTGATTCATCATGACAATAGTGCCATCAGTCAGGGTTATATTTGCGATAGCCAATTCGGTGCTAAATGTTTTGGTCTTAACTTTAGTGTATTGACTGATAATGACATAGGTTAAAACAAGAAGGGGGAGGAGGACCGCAGCAATTTTAAGTCCGATCGTCAGATAGGGTGAGCGGAATTTTCTCACAGGCGCTATACCTTGAACAGCTTCAGACTGGCTGATCCTTTCCGAAAGTTTGGCCCATGCCTTGTCGGCATCCACAGCCAGCGCTTCCGGAAAGCCAATCTGCGACGCTTTCCAGATCTTTTCCATCGTTTCAAATTCAGCCTGGTTTTCTGCCGAAGAAGCGAGCCATTCCTTTACGAGGATGGTCTCTGCTGAATCGGCTTCGCCGTGTAGGAATTTGATGATCAGATCAGGGTAAATATTTTCTTCAAAGGCATTCATTTAGCTCTATGACAATTTAGTTTCATGTTTCACCTATCGATTAAGAAAAAAAACTTTTCATACTGTGTAAAATAAATAGCAATAACAAGGGAATCAGGTCTTTCAGTGCCTCTCTCAGGAACTGCATCGCTTTTCCCATCTGGTTTTCAACGGTTTTTACTGATATTCCGAGTATGTCAGCAACTTCTTTGTATTTCCTTTCCTCAAAACGAATCATCATAAAGACTTTCTTCCGTTCCGGGGGAAGCAATTCTATAGCTTTGGTGATGCGCATCTGAAGTTCTTTAACCTCAAGATTCTGACTATCACTAACACTGTTGTCAATGTTTTCCAGTTTGAAATTCTGTGAATAAGCATCCCTGATCTTGTGATGTTTGATGTGATTCAGGCAACTGTTATGCACCGCTCTGAAAAGATAGGATTTTAACGAGGTGTTAACCTGCAAAGACTCTTTCTTCTGCCACAATTGGAAAAACAACTCTTGAATGATCTCTTCAGAAGCATCGGGATCCAAAACAATTTGCCGGGCATATCCACACAATTGCCCGTAATATGTCTTAAATACATATTCGAAGGCATCCTTGTCTCCGCCGCGGATACGCTCGCACAAATGTTTTTCAGGTTCGTCCAAAAGTATTGCTTGTTGGACAAAAGTAATTATATTTTTTTTGTTTCGTGTGTCGTGTGAACGTGGGCAGGTGGGCAAGTGTGCAGCTACGGACGTACCCACCTGCAAACCGGCACACATGCCCAAGTGCCCACGACACACGAACTTTTACACCCCCCGATCCATTCTCGTCCTATCCAGCATCCAATAAGGATACGGACGATAGGGCATACTGACTTTATCCAGCATCAAAACTTCTTCAGCACTCATCTCCCAATCCACGGTTTTCAGGTTATCGGCAAGCTGTTCGGGCGTATTCGCTCCAATCAGGACAGAAGAAACGACAGGTTTACGCAAGAGATAATTGAGTGCCGCTTGTGCCATGCTTGCGCCATGATTGTTGGCAACAATTTCAAGCACATCCAGAATGGCATATCCTTTTTCCTCCTCAATGTTGAGGAAGTTATATTGTGCACTTCCGCGTCGTCCTTCGGTCTCTGTGGTTTTTCCTCTTTTGTATTTCCCGCTGAGGAAGCCGCCAAACAGGGGAGACCAGGGCGTGATTCCTAATCCCTGATCGAGGCAGAGGGGAACGATTTCCGTTTCGATATCGCGGGAAGCGAGGGAATACAATCCCTGGTAGGATACGAATTTCTCAAGCATATATTTATCAGAGATGGCAAGCGCTTTCATCAGATGCCAGCCGCCATGATTGGAAACACCCAGGTAGCGGACTTTTCCTTGCCTGACGAGATCGTCCAGCGCACGAAGTGTCTCTTCCTGCGGTGTTTCATAGTCATAGCTATGGATGATATATAAGTCAATATAATCCGTTTGAAGCCGTTTCAGACTGTTTTCGCAGCTCTGCATGATGTGGTGGCGGCTCAATCCCACATCATTAATCCCGGGACTCATGCGGGCCCTGACTTTCGTGGCCACAACAAGATCTTGTCGTTTGCCAACAATCGCTTTGCCGAGGAGTTCTTCGGATAAGCCGTAAGAGTAGACATCTGCGGTGTCGATAAAGTTAACACCGGCATCAATAGCCATATCGACAAGCTGTTTGGCTTTGTCTTCAGGCAGATGACCAATGGTTTCCCAATAACCGCGACCACCAAAGGTCATGGTGCCGAAACAGAGTTCGGAGACGAGGAGGCCGGAATGGCCAAGCTTTCTATACTTCATACTTTATATATTATCCTTTATATATCATCCTTTATCATTTTCAAAGTAACAATCCTGCTACCAGTGATTATCCTTAAGAAATAAACACCCATCGGGGCATCAAGGTTCAATTCAATATTATCAGATCCGGAAACTGTTAATGAAAAGATTATTTGTCCACGAATTTCACGAATTTCGATACAGATTTGGGATTTGGAACTCAGGCCCCTTAGGGTAAACTTGCCGGTGGTGGGGTTGTTTATCCTTTATATATCATCCTTTATATATCATCCTTTTTTCTTAATTGTGGTACTTCGTGTTATCCTTTGAGTGCCTTTGTGTAACACCTTAAAAAGTGGTTTCACAAAGGATCACGAAGGGTCACACAAAGTATCTCGAAGGGCATCCTTCATTACTCGTCCTTCATCAATCTTAAAGTTAAAGTTTTAAGAAAAGTTCTGACCGTTACAAAATAAACCCCAGCCGGGGCAATCAAATTTAGTTCAATATTATCTGATCCGGGTACCGTTTTTGAAAAGATTTTTTGTCCACGGATTTCACGAATTTCGATACAGATTTGGGATTCGGAACTCAGGCCATGGAGGGTGAACTTGCCGGTGGTAGGATTGTTTATCCTTTATATATTATCCTTTTTTACTTAGTGTTATCCTTTGAGCGCCTTTGAGCAACCCCTTAAAAAGTGGTTTCACAAAGGAACACCAAGGGCATCACCAAGTATCGCGAAGGGAGTACAGCCTATATTTTTTAAGTTTTTTTGAAGTAAGATATAAAAAGCAAGAAGCACCAAGTGAAAGGAGGAGGTGAAGTTAGATTGTTGTTAAACAGTTAGTTATGACCGAACTTCAGTCTTTAGGACTTCTCTTCATCCTTTATTGTTCATCCTTCATCCTTACTATTTTACAAAGGCCTTCACCATCCCCACACTCTCAACCGCCTGCCTGCGGTTAAACTCTCCACTCAGATCCTTATGATTGATGATATCGACGATGGTGCCGATCAGGCAGAAACCACCGGTGAAGAAATAAACGATACCCATGCCGAGCTGTCCGACAATCATGCGATGAACCCCGGCCACACCTATAAAGCCAAGGAGTGCAAGGAGAAGGATGAGCTGCGGGTCTTTGCGACGGCTGGTGTAAATCATGATGAACTGCTTTTGCTGTTCTTCTGTAAGGTCTTTGGTGATACTTTCGAGGAAAGACATCTCCTCATGGGTCATGCCAGGAAGGCTAAATAACATCATATTCATTGTTTGTAGATTTTAAATTAATAACCACTTTTTTATTGCGGATTGCGGAATGCGGATTGCGGAATGATTGGGGATTTTGGGAATTGATATTTATTTGATATTTGAATATTTGATATTTATTTGGACTTTGTGATTTGGACTTTGGAATTTTATAGTCAACAAAAGAACGTATATTCTATGCAATATTACCAGCAGTGCCGGCCCCCCCAACCAATGCGTTTGCCACGACAACAGGAATTTACCCTGCAAAATAAACCCGATCGCATGCCCGATCCCGCAACCCGGGCACCAGGGAAGCCCCGCCAGCTTGAACAGGCAAAAACTATAATGACACTCAGCCGATGCTGTAATGCCAAGAAATGTCAAACTGCCAATCCAAAACAGGAGCTCAAAATTCTTTCGGAAAAGTTTGAAAATATTGTTTGACATAAGATGCATTTGAACAAGCTAATTTAGGGTTTTAAATGTATCAATATACCAATTTTCAATATACCAATATACCAATTGTCCCGATCGCCAAGTCGCCAAGTCGCCAAGTCGCCCCGTCGCCCCGTCGCCTAGTCGCCCCGTCGCGTCTTCGAAAATCCCCGAATAACTATCCCCTCCACCACCTTCAGCAAAATCCCCGCCATCCTGCTTTTCCCGAAACGCCCGGGAAGCAGTCGAAGGATGAAATCGTTGACAAAGTCGAGCATAGAACCAACGTCTTTGTTTTTCTCTGGCGAAAAAGGCAGAATCTCCTGGGTGATGATATCCGGGAAGTTCTTTTTTAAGTCATTGAATTTATAGGAAATAAGCTTTTCCTGGTAATCGCAATAGGTTATTAACCTTTGTTTTTCAAGGATTAGTTTATCAAGATTTGAAAGTTGAGATTCTCCCTTATTCATCCTCACCCTCCTTCTTGTTCAGCACACCCAGGATGCTGTTGATGATGAATTTCTCGAAAAACTCCTTCCGCCTTAACATGACAAGCATGAAAAGAATAACATAGATTCCGGTTATCAACAGGAACCCCAGCGCATTGCTGTCGAATAGACTTCCAAAGTAAAATCCGGCACTCAGGCTGAGAAAAAACAAGAGGAAAAATGCCAGCAAAGCCACGACCACCGAAGAAAAGAGGACAGCGGTGACTTTGGCGATCTTCTCATAGGATTCCAGCTTGAACAGCTCAATCCGGGCATTCAGATAGTCGGTGATGAGTTGTTTCAGCTCTCCAAAGATATTGACGGGTTCAATCATGGGCTCAGGCATTGGGTTTGATTTCTTCAGCTTCAACTTCTTTAGCACCGGCTTTAAAAGCATCCACAATATCTTTGGCTTTCCCGATGGTGTCATCGAGGCCTTGTTTTACTTTCGACGCACCGTCTTTGAGGTCTTCCATCAGTTCATCTTTTTTGTCGGAGTTCAGGAAATACCCGATCGCTGCCCCTACGGCTGCCCCGGCCAGAAAGGCCATCAGGATTTTGGAGTTGTTGTTGTCGCTCATGGTGAGTTTATTTGGAGGAGTTAAATGTACGAAAAAAATCTGGCTATCGGATTCTGATATCTGAATTCTGAATTCTGAAATCTGAGTTCTGAATTACGGATTCTGAATTTCGAAATCGAAATTATTTAAACCAACAATTTATTATTAAAAATATAGGTATTGACGTTTAGGGATCCTCTGAATTGCCCTATATATAGGAACCGACTCATTTATTACTACCTTTTCAGGATCATATAGGGGATTGGATCCATATTAATTCCTTCTATTGTATTTAGTTTGACATACATCCAGGGAACATTGTAGTTTCTCGTTTCTATGGCTAAAATTACCAAAAACGGGAAACCTAAAAGCCGTAATTTATTAATATTTTCTCAATGTAATGCTAAATTGCATTGAGAACTCCATGTCATCCTGAGCGGAGTCGAAGGAGGACTGTTGTAATGCTAATAATTTGATTATCAAAATAATAAAATAACATTATAACCGTAACTCAGGCTTAGGAACCGTCCTTCGACTCCGCTACCATTGACGCAATTTAGTAAACTGTTGTTATTAAGCTAATTGCGAAAATGCTTCAATAAATATTGATTTGTTCAAAGAACATTAGCTCTCAGGATGACAGTTTTTTTTTCATATGGAGGTTTCTCGCTTCGCTCGAAATGACGGGCCTATCTACAGGAGAGGAGGAGGGAGAAATGGCGGCGAAGCCGCCATTTCTCCCTCCATTTTTCGCAAAGAGCTTTAAATCATTCCGACCGTAGGGAGGAACCTGCTTATCAATCGTTTTGCTACCATTGACGCAATTTAGTAAACTATTGTTATTATGCTAATTACAAAAATTACGTCAATAATATTGATTTGTTTGAAGAACATTAGCCCTCAGGATGACTTGAGGTTTCAACGTTACTTTTATAACGGTGAATAATAGATATGTATAGGAAAAATATATAAATTAAACGAATAAATCCAGGGTAAGGCCATGACCCAAATTGAAAATTTCTTTTGTTTATATGGGTTGAAGTAGCAAAAAAAAGAAACCTAAACGCCTATACCTATATTTATTAATTCAGAATTCCGAAATATAAATTCCAAATTCCGATTTCCGAATTCAGATTTCAGAATTGGAGGGTTTTGCGGAACTAAATAGCCTTACAGTCCAAACGATCCCCGTCGCCGCCAGCAATCTCGGTATCGTAATCCACCCCGCCGGAACACCAATTGCCACAAACAAAAGTGTATCCTCGAGCAGTGAATGGCAGACTGCAATGTGATGATTTAAAAGGTCATTGTCTTTGCGCGAAATAGAACCATCATCGGCATGTTGGAACATAATCGCGGCACTGTATCCCAGGCCCAGAACGTTAGCCACCAGCCAGAGAAAGGCGGTGTCCTTCGGTAAACCCATGATGCGTAAAAAGGGAGCGAGCGTTTTCCCCACCAGGCTAAGTACTCCGAGTTTCTCAAGTGATTTCTGCAGTATCATAAGGCCCGTGACGAAGAATACGACTTTGAGGGAGAGTGCGAGGGTGTTGAGGGACCAGTGGGTTAACTCTGGGAGGAAGGGGGACTGGGCGACTAAGTGACTGGGCGAAAGGGGTGAGGGGGTGATGGGGTGATGAAGTGATGGGGTGATTGGGAGAAGGTAGTTGAGGATTAATGCGCCAATGATGCTTGTTAAAAGCCTGATTAACAGCATTCTCAGGGCGTTGGAGCCGGTTTTTTTTAGAATTAGAACTTCAACGATGATGTTGTGGGAGACGAGGCACATGAAAGCCAGGATGGTGATTTCCCGGGGTGTGAGGTTTAAAGTCGTAATTACAGCAATGGCAGAGTATATATTTAGAAAGATGCTGGTCAGGAAAACTAAAGCACTTTGTCCCGACAGTCCCAGGTAATGAAACAAGGGATTCAGAAACTCAGAGATCTTCGCCAGCCAGCCGGAATACTGTAGAAGCAATACCCCGAATGAAACAGGGATCATCAGGCTCAAAAGCCATTTGCAGGTTTTGTAAGACGCTGTCAGGGCGTCAATGAAAACTTGTCGCCACGACTCTTGGCTGATATCCTTCACGAAAATGCTATAAACGGTTGAAGATTACCAAACCACCAGTTTCTGAATTTTTGATTCAGCCGGGGTTTTGCATTGAATCAGGTATATTCCGGGAGATAAAGCCTCGATATTAATAGTCTGAACCTGCATATTTGCAATATGATACATCATCAGCAATTGTCCGTTAAGACTGTAAATGCTTAACTCGGAGTCGAAAAAACCGGCAGGAACCTTCATTTGAAGTGTTTCATGAGCGGGGTTCGGAGAAAAGCTAAGTTCAGCAGCGTTAGGAGATTCAATTCCGGTGGTGTTGTAGTTAAACGGGGTCGAAGTGCTTGAGCATCCGCTGATCGTACTCACTTTAACGGTATAATTACCATATTGGGTTGGTGTATAATTTTGCTGGGTCGCTCCGGTAAGCAGATTGGTCCCAAAATACCACTGGTTGCCGGTCGTCGCGCTGGAATGCAAAGCCCCGCTGACAAACGTAACTGTAGGAATGGGTGGAGTCGCATTATTAAATGGGACTACCGTCGACCAGGCAATGTTGATGCCAACTCCCGTATTCCCATTACCGCTCAGATCCTGGCAGACAGCACCGGGGGAGTCATTCAGTCTCCAGTACCCTGCGAGGTTTAATGCCGTGGCCGGATCAACATGATCATTCATTCCGGCTGCAATCTCTGTTACGCTGAGAGCCCGATGCCAGACTCTTACTTCGTCAATCAGTCCATCCCAGTAGCGACTCATGCTCCAGGCAGTGTCAGATAGTGCACCAATCCGGGGTTTATAGCCGATGGACGGATAGATTTCTCCCGCAAAAGCTGTTGTGCCAACCAGGCTGCCGTTGACATAAAGATTTAAAGCCGTTCCGTCAAAAGTTGCCGCCACATGATACCAGGTACCCGTAGCAATTGCGCCCGTATTACTTACCACTTCCTGCCAGCCAACAGGACTGCCGCCAACAGCACCTCCGATGTTGAAGGAAACCTGGCCACTTCCCCCGGCACGAAGTACATATCCGTAACTGGAATTTCCCCAGGAGTGGTGACAGAATATAGATCCTCCTGTCGGAAAGGTGGCAAAGGTGTTTGCTTTTACCCAGGCCTCAATGGTGATGGCATCAGTCATCTCAAGGTTGCCTGTTGAGTTAATTCTTACAGCTGAGGAAGCACCATTAAAACTCACCGAATTCGGGTTCGGCAGGCAGGGCTGGGCAAGACTCAGACCAGCGAAACAAAAGAGAAAAAACAGGATAATGATCAGGTTTTTCATGGGTTAGGGTTTTTGAAGCACCTCATCCCCCGACCCCTTCTCCTGAAGGAGAAGGGGGGTGCGGTACAGCTAAATTAATGATTTTGTACTTTCTCGGTTTGTTTTTTTGTGGCACCTCATCCCCCGACCCCTTCTCCTGAAGGAGAAGGGGGGTGCGGTACAGCTAAATTGTTGATTTATTACTTCTTCAATATTACTTTATTCAAATTTTATCAATAATTGCATTAATCAATACGTTCCCGGCAATCTGCTCCCCTTCTCCTTCAGGAGAATAATGGCGCTAACATAGTATTATTATTTATATTTTTTATAGTTGCCAAGTTTAGTAATTCTCTTATACTTTCTGTTTGGTTTTCTCTTCTGCAGTATTTGTTTCAATATTAATTGATTCATTTCTTCTACGACCAGAGGACCATTGGTTATATACTCTTCCTTTTTTGTCAATAAGAATATCCTGATTATGCGTATAGAATTTTTGAATGAAATTTTCTTTGGGAAAAAAAGGCAAGTCTTTTATGCTTGCGTAAATAATTTTTCTTATCAGATTATATGCGGCTAGCGAAACACAAAGTTCTTTTAGCGCCATTTCGGGCGTTTTAGACCTGAGTACATTAATGTCCATAACCGTTTTAATTTCTCTGATACCAATTTCAATATCCCATCTGGTCAAATACAAGAGTTGAAAAGACTCTTTTGTAATATTCTTATCTAATATTGTGGTTATCAATACATAATCAATGCCTTCCGGGCTTTTGCACTGTATTCGTCTTAGTACTATATCGCCATGTTTTTCTTTGATATTAAGCCACTTAGATCTATTTTTAGGGGTCTTTATCTTAATAATTTCATCTCCGTCTTCCAGTTTTTCTATAACTTCATAGTTTCTAAATCTTTTAGACGGGACTAGCATTTCAATACCCAGACGCCTGCATTTTGTAATAATCTCAAAACAGTTATACAAATCATCAAGTAACAGCAAAGACTTTTCAGGGAGATCATCAAGCATTTTATAGAATAATGATAACTCACTCACATGCCTGTTTGAAAGTTCAAAACCGTACAACTGACCAGTTCCTCTCTCTATAATTACTTCAAGTAATCCTTGTGGATACCCTTGACCGCCTATCCCATTGTGTTTAACTTCATATTCTTTTCGGATACTCTCAGTATCCTGCATTTGCAAATAGGTGCCATCCCCAATGAATACGCGATAATTATTCCAATGTGTATATGCATTCACAGCTTGTTCAATTCGACTGGCTTTAAACAGTTCCTTGGTTAATTCTATTGGTACACGTTCTCGTGCTTTGCTATAGGCGGCTGTGTTTAATGATATATCTTTTTCTAAACTCTTTGGCAACTGTGTTGTATAAGTTTTTGGACGCCCTGCCGTCTTAACTGATTTGCTATCTTCTTGTTTTTCAGCCCTTATGCTTTGTTTCAGTGCCTCTCGTGCTTGAATCGTATGCTTTTGATGGACCATATAAAATAAGTCAACTGAATTTTTTAAGGTCTTATCCTGTTGAACCGATGTTAAAACCATTGCCAGTAATGTATTATTAACAGTAAAAACCCGATCTCTTGTTTTCCCTCCTTCTTGCTTGAGTGGTAAAACAGATACCGGAAATTCATGTTCCATTAAGCCGATTATATTAGCCATTTTACATTCCTGTATTTTACTACTTATTGCTAATGATCTATTCTGTTTCATTATCTTTGGTTTTAAGTTACCACAAAGATAATATAATTATTAAGTTAGCGCCATTATTCAGGAGAAGGGGCCGGGGGATGAGGTGCAATGACAGAGAACGAGCCGGGGGATGAGGTGCAATGACAGAGAACAAGCAAGGGGCAGAGGTGCAATGACCGACATCAGGCCCGGGGCTGAGGTGCAACAATAAACCCTACCTCTTCATCAAACGCTCAACCTCTTCCACAGTCTTTGGAATTGGCTTTCCTAATACTTTCTTCCCTGTATCCGTAATTAAAACATCGTCTTCAATACGGATGCCACCGAAGTCCTTGTAGGTCTCAACTTTATCGTAATTGATAAAATCCATGAACTTGCCTTCAGCGCGGAACTGGTCAATCAGCGCGGGAATGAAATAACATCCCGGCTCAACTGTCAGCACAAACCCGGGTTTCAGGGTTTTGCCAAGACGGACATAAGCCGTACCGAACTGTGTAGCCCGCTGGATCGTCTCATCATAGCCTACATAATTCTCACCCAATCCTTCCATGTCATGAACATCCATGCCCATCATATGACCGAGGCCGTGGGGGAAGAACAGCGTATGCGCTCCTGCAGCAACAGCATCATCCAGGTTACCCTTCATCAGCCCGATAGCCATGAGGTCGCGGGTAATGGTACGGGCAGCAAGCATATGCATGTCGAAATAGCGGATGCCGGGTTTCAGGTTGTCGATCACCGCCATATTGGCATTCAGGACAGCCTGGTAGATCTCGCGCTGACGGGTGTTGAATTTTCCACCAACAGGCACAGTCCGGGTGATGTCGCTGGAATATCCGCTTAAGGTCTCACAACCTGCATCGATCACTAGCATACGTCCTTCAGTGAGGATGTTGTGATGCGAATGGTTGTGTAAAGTCTGGCCATCCATGCTGAGGATGATGGGAAAGGAGACAGGTCCGGCATGCGCCAGTGCGATACCTTCAATCGTTCCGGCAATTTCCTGTTCTTTAATACCTGGGTGCGCCATTTTCATAGCGGTGGTATGCATCAGCCATGCGACATCAATAGCGTTTTCGATTTCTTCGATTTCATAGGTGTCCTTGATCTCTTTCAGCTGAATCACAGCTTTGATGAGGTCGAGGGAGGCGTGGCTTTTTAATTCTGGAATGGGGATATTCAGCCAGCTTGAGAGTTCAATTTTCGTTTCTCCGCGGTAAGGCGGCAGGTAATGGATCTTACGTCCCTTACTCATGGCTTCTGCAAGAAAAGCCGGTGCGTAATCAAAAGGTGCTGTGTCTTTTACGCCCACTTCTGCAGCAAGATCAGCAAGTAAAGGCTGGTTACCCATCCAGATGATATCTTCAATGTCGACATCATTGCCATAGATATAGTCTTTGTCATTGTCAGCGTCGATCACCCCCACATATCCGGGATGACTCAGGCCGAAGAAATAAAGGAAATGACTGTCCTGGCGGTATGAATAAGTATTGGCAGGGTAGTTAAAAGCAACTTCCTGGTTGCCAGGAAACAGGGCGATTCCGGAACCTAAAAGTTTTTTCAGTTGGTTGCGGCGTTGGGCATAGATTTGAGCTGGAAACATAGGGATGGATTTTAGCTTGCTAAGTTAATAAAACTTTTATTTCGTGAGTATCTTGAGTAGCGCTACTCACGCCACTCACGCCTAAAACATCTCCTGCATATTAATATAAATCCCACTCGAACGGTCAGCACCATAACCCAGGTCAATGGTGATATTGGTACGGGATCGTTTGTCCAGTTTTAACCTCAGTCCGGCTCCCATGCCCAAGGCAGTTTTATCAAAGATGTTTTCACCATAATCGTTGGCGTTGGTTGCATTCACAAACGCCACCCCGCCAAGGAATCCGTTTTTGGAGATGGGAAACCGGTATTCAACCTCATTGTACAAAAAATTCAGCCCGCGGTAACGTCCCTGGATATAGCCACGGCCCGAGCGGTTGTAGGTATCCCAGCCGATAGAAGGCAGGGCGAGATAGGGCAGGGTGCCTGCAAGCAGGAAATTACCCCAACTCCAGAAAGCAATGACCTTGCCGGGTTTGCTTTTGCTCAGATCCAGGTAATATCGGGCATCATAAAGAAGCTGGTCGCTGTTCCGGGAATCCCTGTTGAGTTTTTGGTTGTGAAGCATAGAAACGGACACATAATATCCTTTATAACAGTTGATGAGGTTATCACGGGTATCCGTCAGAAGGGTGACCTTCATACCCGCCACATGATAACCTTTGGGGTCGAAATTGTTTTTTAAGGAATAGGCATAATGGCTGGAAATAAAATAATCAGGGCTGGACTTTAGCGTGTCAAGCCGCTCATCAACGATGTTAAAATGATGATCATAGCAGATTCCGATGCCTGCATAGTAGTGTGAATGAAACAATTGCCTGACGGCTTCTTCATAAATCCGGATGAGGTTGTA
Source organism: Bacteroidota bacterium (assembly GCA_037132075.1). Classification (GTDB taxonomy): domain Bacteria; phylum Bacteroidota; class Bacteroidia; order Bacteroidales; family CAIXZF01; genus JBAXPV01. Next base: position 96,120 of record JBAXPV010000005.1, on the reverse strand, counting down.
CGAAAGGGGCTCTGCGATTGAGTCCAGTGTTTGTGGCAGGTTATTAACACCAATAACAATATCCTGATCTTTGGGTGAAATGATTCCAAGCCCATAGGTAGGTTGCTTGAAAATAAGGAAACGCCATTCTCCCTGCAAAAACCATTTATTATCATTAAGGTAAACCTTTGAACGGGCATTAACAATAATCTGTCTTTTAGAAGTAATCTGTGCATTGACCATGGCGGAAGACAGCGTGGTCGGTGGTTTCCCGAAAAGACGGATTAAACTCACCGCACTACCCAGTACAAATCCATTGGCGGGGGCATATCCAACAATAGGCAATAAGTTGGCATAGGTTTTTCCAATATTGATTTCAGCAACAGGGATCAGGGTCGTGTCATTTTTCCATTTTCGCATGACATCTTTGAAGTCCTTGCCAGGGGCCTGGGCTAAAGATATTTTACATAAGATGATTAGAACAATAATAAAAATGCTCCTGGAATAATTCAATTCAGATGTATTCTTGATATATAAAGGACATGCCATTCTACAATATTGGATTCCGGCAATTTGCAGACAGTAATCTCCAAAAATAGAACTTTTTAAGCAAATCAGGAAGTACTCATATGATTCGTTGTGCCCCTTGTGCCGTATTCCCTTGTGCCCCTTGTGTTTAAATCAGACTGCTTGCTGGCATAATTTTATTCACCACAAGGGACACAAAGGATTCACAAAGGACACAAGGATTGAATTCTCAGGGACTTTGTTTTATGGACTTTGGAGTTTTTTTTGGACTTTGCCTTATTGGACTTTGGGATTTAATTCTCCAGATCTGTTTCTTCAATTTGTCGTTCCTGATGCAGATTTCGCGTGAGCAGCATAATGACAGAAAGCATAATGACCATTCCAATCGTACCAAAGAGCAATGAATAAAGTTGTAGTTGGAGTAATATATAGAAATATGCATACAGCATAAATAGGATTAATCCCACAATAATACCGTACTTGAAATTATTGAAAATGGCTCCTGCATAAAGCATGATCATCAAAGTAATGACAGCGGCCGATATTCCATAGGCTAGATCAAACAAAAGATATTCCGCCAGGGAAAGAAGCAGCAAATAAAAAAGCATGATTGCGAATCCAACAATCAGGTACTGCAAGGGATGAACATATTTCTTGCCAAGCAATTCAAAGAAAAAGAAAGTGACAAAAGTCAGAATAACGAACAAAACCCCATATTTGGCTGCCCTTGTGGTGCGCTGGTATTGATCAACAGGCATGATCAGGTTCACACCAAATGCACCCGCTTTGTTATCAGCTGCGATACGATCATTGACAAATATTTCATTCTCAGGTTTTTCCCCAAGACCAACAAAATCGTCAAGCCCGAATTGCCCATAGTTGCGATTCAGTTCCAGGATTTTCCATTTTGCCTTAAAGCCAGCTTTTGAAACAGATTTCTCCATGGGAATAAACGCCCCTTCGAATGAAGGGTTGGCCCAGGGAGAACTAATGTTGACATTCATTTCTGATGCGTAAGGCAAAAACGATAAAAGCCGGCTTCCGTTCAGCTGTATATTGAAGCTGAATTTATTCTCCATCTTAGGGTCAAGAACAACGGGAACACTTACGCCACCCTTGATGATATCACGAACCGGTATCCCTGGCTGCATCCGGTAATTCGTGTCATTCCAATTGAGGTCGATATTGTCCCTGATGCCTTTCATATCAGAAATGCCAAGTGAAAGGTAAGCTTTGTCCCATTTAATATTTTCAGGCTGAATGTTAATTCCTTTGGGAACAAGCGGTTTGAATTTTCCGTTGATCCTGAGGCTGCATGAATAAAGAACCACTTCATAAATGCTGCGGTAACGGACTACAGGGACAACATTCCCGCTAACAGACAGATTTTCAGCCAGGAAATGAAGATATCGTGTACTGCTTTCATTGCTTCCATTCGTTGATGTTATGGTTGAAACAACAGGAACACTTATAACCGGACCCGAGATCAGCTGTTTATCACCCCATGTTTGCCAGATCTCTGAAGCTGTATTATTCCTTGTAGTTTCTCGCTCACTGATCAGCGATTGAAGCAAGGCAGATGGAATAATCAAGACAAGAACAAAAACACCAATGACCAACAATTTGAGGCTTATTGAGCTCCTGGCCCATTCATTGATTTTACGAAAGGTGGAGGACTGGATCATATGATGTTTTTGTTAATAACGAATCTGTGGAGGGTTTATTACAATGGCTTCGAGGTACGTCTTGAAAATTTAATTTTATGTTTTCACCGCGGAGACGCAGAGGCACAGAGTTTCGCAGAGTAATATTCTTCATTATTATTAAAACGATCATATTCTGCGAAACTCTGCGCCTTAGCGCCTCCGCGGTGAATCTTCGTTTTTCACTAAGTTAGACTGTTTCCAAATTAACAAGCCCGCCATTCCTATATAATGGTATCTTCTACCTTTGTACAGCTAAAAAATAAACCTACTACTATGCGTGTCAAACGTGTCTATCTAAAAGAAGAAAATGCTGTCCTCCCCACACCGGATCTTAGCCAGCTTGATTACCTCATCCACAAATATAAAAACAGAAAAGGTAACCTCATCCCGCTCTTGCAGGGAACCCAGGAACTCTTTGGTTATGTGCCAAGGGAAGCATTCGAAAAGATCGCTGCCGAGACTGGCATTAAACTGAGTGAGATGTATGGCGTGGCAACCTTTTACGCTCAGTTCCGGCTTAACCCTGTCGGGAAATATGTCATCAAAGTTTGTCATGGCACTGCCTGTCATGTGCAAAATGCCAACTCCATCACTGACTCTCTGAAGGAATCCCTGGGCGTTCTCGATGGTGGCACTACTGACGACAACCTCTTCACCCTGGAATCCGTAGCCTGCCTGGGCTGTTGCTCACTGGCTCCGGTGATGATGGTGAAAGGGGAGACCTACGGTAAGCTGTCCGGTGGATCCTGCGTGAAAATTATCAAGAATATCCGTTTACAGGAAAATAACTAAACCTACTATGAATACTGTCGTAAGCGTTGGACTCGGGAGTTGCGGTATCGCAGCCGGAGCCAACAAAACCTACCAGAAGATCGCCGCGATGAAAGAAGCGGATAAGCTCGACTTCACCCTGAAAAAGACTTCCTGCGTCGGTATGTGCTACCGGGAACCCCTGGTGGAGATCACCGATGACACCGGAGTGTACCTCTATGGTAATATCGATGAGGAACGGGCTATTGAAGTCATCGAAAAACACATCAGCCAGCACAGCCCGGTTCGTGAATGGGTTGTTCAGACTGATCTTTTCGATGCATCCGACAATGACTTCAAAGAACAACAAGTTAAAATAGCCTTACGCAACTGTGGTTTCATGGACCCGGAGGATATTGATGAGTATATCAGCCGGGGTGGTTATCAGGCAATTCAGCTTATTTCCGGCGGACTTGGCGACGTGGCGACTTGGCGACAAGGCGAAATGAACGGATCGCCCAGTCGCCCGGTCGCCCAGTCGCCCAGTCGCCCAGTCGCCCAGTCGCCAATTTCGAGGGAACAGGTAATCCAAACAATACTTGAAAGCGGGCTCAGAGGTCGTGGTGGCGGAGGATTCCCAACCGGACTAAAATGGAAGTTTGCCAACAACAACAAATCATCTTCGAAATATATCATCTGTAATGCCGATGAGGGTGACCCGGGTGCATTCATGGATCGTTCCGTACTGGAAGGCGACCCGCATGCCGTGATCGAAGGCATGATCGTTGGCGCCTATGCCATCGAAGCAACGGAAGGTGTGATCTATTGCCGCGCTGAATACCCGCTTGCTATCGTTCGTCTGAACATAGCCCTTGAGCAGGCACGGAAATATGGCTTCCTTGGGAAGAATATCTGCGGTATTGAAGGCTTTGACTTCGATATCTATATCAAAGAAGGTGCCGGTGCTTTCGTTTGCGGGGAAGAGACTGCCCTGATCGCTTCAGTAGAAGGCGAACGCGGAATGCCAAGGAAACGTCCTCCTTTCCCTGCGGCCTCTGGACTATGGCGCAAGCCTACCAACATCAACAATGTAGAGACTTTTGCGAATATCCCCTGGATCATCACCCATGGTGCCGCGGCTTACGCTGCCTATGGTACCGAGAAAAGCAAGGGCACCAAGGTGTTCGCACTTGCCGGTAAAATCAAACGCTCAGGGCTTGTTGAAGTCCCGATGGGTGTGACCATTCGCGACATCATTTTCAAGCTGGGTGGCGGCATCCAGAATGACAAGAAATTCAAAGCTGTTCAGCTGGGCGGCCCTTCAGGAGGTTGTATCCCTGAATACCTTGCCGATACCATCGTCGACTATGACAGTGTCAACGCAACGGGCGCCATCATGGGCTCCGGCGGGATGGTCGTCATGGACGAGACTACCTGTATGATCGATGTGGCTAAGTTCTTCCTCGACTTCACCCAAAAGGAGAGTTGCGGCAAATGTACTTTCTGCCGGATCGGCACAAAACGAATGCTCGAGATCCTAACCCGTATCAGCGAAGGTGAAGGACGGGATGGCGACATCGCTATGCTGGAAGAGCTGAGTGTCCAGATCAAGGATAACAGTCTTTGCGGACTTGGACAAACCGCTCCAAACCCGGTTTTGACGACACTGAAATACTTCCGTGATGAATATGAGGCGCATATCAACAACAAGAAATGTCCTGCGAAAGTCTGTAAGAAACTCCTTGTTTATGAGGTGATTGCTGACGCATGCACGGGATGTATGGTCTGTGCAAAGAACTGCCCCGTTTCAGCCATCGACGGTGAACGCAAAAAAGTACATTCAATCCGCCAGGATGACTGTATCCGTTGCGGGGATTGCTATACGAGGTGTAAATTTGACGCAATATCGGTGCATTAATTACCCTACCCCTGCCCTCCCCAAATTGGGGAGGGAGTAGTTTACAACGAAAAAACAAATGACTCGAAGAAAATAAATAAATAGTCCCGACGCTCCAACCCTCCCCCAAGTGGGGGAGGGCAGGGAGGGGGCAAACTACATTGACTATGAACGAACTCAATATCGTCCTCAACGGAAAAAATATCAAAGGCCTCGCCAATGAAACCATCCATGACCTCGCTAAACGTCATGGCATAGAGATTCCCACGCTCTGTCACGACCCGCGTCTCGAGCCTTATACCTCCTGCTATATCTGCGTGGTTGAAGTGGAAGGCATGCGTGGCTTACAGCCATCCTGCTCCACCAAGCTGTCGGAAGGCATGAAAGTAAACACCGACAATGACCGCATACGGAAATCACGCAAAACCGCGCTGGACCTGCTGCTCAGCAACCACTATGCCGATTGTGTGGCTCCCTGTAAGGAAACCTGTCCTGCAGGTATCGACGTCCAGGGTTATATCTCCTTTATCGAAAAAGGAATGTACCATGAGGCTGTCGAGCTGATCAAAGAGACCAACCCGCTGCCTGCCATCTGTGGCCGCGTCTGCGTTCGTCCCTGCGAAGTGGCTTGCCGCCGTAACCTGCTCGACGAAGGTCATGCAGTGGGTATCGACTACCTCAAACGTTTTGCTGCTGACCGCGACCTCGACTCCATCGACAAATGGCGTCCTCACGTCAAACCAGATTCCGGTAAGAAAGTATGTGTGATCGGTGCTGGTCCCGGCGGACTGAGTGCTGCTTTCTTCCTCAGGAAGCAAGGTCATGCCGTGGATATCTACGAAGCAGCTCCTGCTCCCGGTGGATGGCTCCGTTATGGCATTCCTGAATACCGCCTGCCTAATGATCTCCTGCAAAAAGAAGTGGACAACATCGCTGAGATGGGTGTCAACATTTACTATAACAAGCGATTGGGAGATAACATCAGGTATAAAGACCTGAAAGCCCAATATGATGCGTGTATCCTGGCAATAGGCTCTCAAAAAGGGACCCTGACAGGGTCCGAAGGCGATGATGCCATCAACGTATTTTCAGGTGTCGACTTCCTGAAAGAGATGGAGTTAAATGGGACACCAATGGATTTCAAGGGCAAGAAAGTAGCTGTCGTGGGTGGTGGAAATACCGCTATGGACTGCTGCCGTACTTCTATTCGTTGTGGAGCAGACAAGGTGTATATCATCTATCGCCGTACCGAAAACGAGATGCCGGCGAATCCCATCGAGATTCACGAGTCAAAACTCGAAGGCGTTGAATATCTCCTGCTGACAAATCCCACTAAGATCAATAAAGACGAGAATGGCGCTGTTAAGAGCGTGACCTGTATTCGCATGGAACTCGGGGAACCCGATGCTTCCGGTCGTCGCAGGCCAATGCCTGTTGAAGGCTCTGAATTTGATATCGAGATCGATATTGTTTTGGCCGCTATCGGTCAAAAGACCCAGATCGATTTTGTTGATGATATCAATGGCAGCGGTCTCGAAGGCGAACTGAAAGCCACCCGTTGGGGTGACATCGATGCCGACAAAAATACCTTACAAACCGGTATCAAAAATGTATTTGCGGCCGGTGATGCTGTAAGCGGTCCTGCCACGCTGATCCAGGCTGTTGGCCAGGCACGCGTTGCTTCGAGGAGCTGTCACCAGTATCTTAGCGGCTTGCCTTTGGAAGGCCCTGGATTTGAGTTCATCAGCAAGAAAGATCATTTCAAGGAACAACAGATTCCTGATTATAAAGGACATTATAATTCCCAGGCCCGGGAAGAGATGCCAACGCTTGATCCCAAAGAACGCTATAATTTTCATGAAGTCGAATTGGGTTATGATAATGAGGAAGTTGCCTACAACGAGACCCAGCGCTGCCTCGAATGTGGCTGTATCGAATATTATGTCTGTGACCTCAAAAAATACGGTACCGAATACAAGGCAGAGCAAAAACGACTCGGTGGTGAGTTTAAAGAATATGGAGTTGATTTCAGGCATCCCTATATCGAAATCGACAGCAACAAATGTATTTTATGTTCACGTTGTGTCCGGATTTGTAAGGAAGTAGTAGGTGCCAATGCGCTGGGACTTGTCAACCGTGGCTTTGATACCTACGTAGCTCCTGCCATGGGGGATGCACTTCAGGATTCTTATTGCGAGTCATGTGGTATGTGCGTCTCTACCTGTCCTACCGGTGCCATCACAGAGAATTTCTTCTTCAAACCCGGTCCGGTGAAACTTGCTGAAGCTGAGACGATTTGTAACTTCTGTAGTATCGGTTGTAAGATCACCCTGAACCATAAAAATGGTTATGTGATGAAAGTCACGGGTGCCGAAGGACAAGTGAACAAACTGAAGAGCCTTTGTCGTTACCCGAAATTCGGTTATAAATACTACAATGATTGTGGTCGCATCACCCACCCGATGCTGAAAGTCAATGGAGAATTCCATGAAATCAGCTTCGCCAAAGCCTATGAGGTGATCTATGAAGGCATTAATGCCGTGGCAGCTGACGAAAATGCATTCTTTGCCGGGGCAAGGCTCACCAATGAAGAGCTTTACCTCATCCAGAAACTCGCCAGGGTAGGCGCAAAGACCAACAATATCGGTAGTTTCCATTACATGGGACGCGGGAAATACAATGGTGCTGTGGAGGCCAATGTACCTTTTGATGAGGTTCGCGGTGCCAGCAGGTTGTTCCTGCTTGGAAGCGAAATCCATAAAGACAATGCCATCGCCGGGATGCTGATCCATAATTACCATTACCTCAGCGGAACGCCTGTTGAATTGGTGACAGCGCATCCGGATACCAATTTGCAATTCAAAGTCAATGAGACGCTTACAGTAAAGGATTACTATGCTTTTGTAAAGGCAGTCAATCATTTCCTGGTTTCTAATACCCATCAAAATCAGCTCTTTATCAATGACAACTGTGAAGGCTATGATGCATACAAACAATCCTTACTGAAAGAGGATTATTCACAACTGGTCCAGAAATCAGGCATCAGCAAAGAACAACTGGAAGCCTTTGCGATCAGGTATAATGAAGAGATGAATGCCATCCTTTTCTACAGCGAGAAGGAACTGGGTTCGAATACCTGCAGGGAGATCCGCAACCTCGCCATGATTACAGGCAAACTCGGAAAGACCTCCAATGGACTCGTGACTTTGAAAGAGAAAAACAACTCACAGGGACTGGAAGACATGGGGATCGCCTCAAAATATGGTATCGGACAACAATGCTTCAGTGACGAAGGTTTTGTGAACCGCATGAAAGCTGCCTGGAAAGTTGATGAGATTCCGGCCAAGCTAGAGTCCTGTCGTTTTGAGCTGGTAAAAGAAGGTAAAATCCAGAATTACTTCATCTTTGGAGAAGATCCGATCGGATGTGCCGTGAATCCTGCTGAAGCAAAAGCCTGGCTCGACAAAGCCGGTTTCGTGATGGTACAGGATTATTACATGAGTGAGACCGCAAAGATGGCTGACCTGATTCTTCCAGCTGCCTTCCCTGCTGAAATGGGCGGTAGCTTCACCAATACCCAGAAAATGATCCAGGATTTTGACGCTACGATGCCGGTAAGGATTTCACAGGATAACCTGATGCAGTTGCTAGCTTTACTGAAGAAATTCGGCTCCAATGGCTTGAATGACATCAACGATATCCGTTCAGAGTTCTTCGGTCTGTTACCTACTGAAATCAAGTCGAAACATGAATTTGCCTATACCGAAAAGGATAACACAAACCGCATGTTCAATCATGGTTGTGACGTGGTGAACAAGATCTTTGATGAGGAATTTGAGGCTGCTTTTCTGGGATAGATAGATTTATTTCACGCAAAGGAAGACAAAGTTTTTCGCGAAGGAAGACAAAGATTAGGAGATCCTTTGTCTTCCTTTGCGTGAATTCTTCTTAGTCTTTCTTTGCGTGAAAACATCTTTGTTAACTTTGTCCGATAAAACCTTGAAAAGTGAAAAAAATCGCCCTCCTTTTTCTGTCATTGTGCCTTAGCTGCAGCACTTTCCTCTTTGCCCAGCAAAGTAAAAAATTCACGATTCCCCGCGGTGCTACTGTCGTGATGAGCCAACTCCAGGAAGATTGGGCTCCCGTGGTCCAAACCATTGAACAGCCTGTTCCCGGTGGCGATGCTGCCAAACTCAGGGCTATCAAGGAAGAACTGGCAAAGAAGTACCCTAAAAAAGAGGTAAAACCCAGACAAGCCTCTGTTACAGATAGTGTCACTCTCGTCAATCCTCCCTATGTAGCTCATAATTTTGCGGGCAATCCCTTTGGAAACTCAACCCCCAATGATAATGACATTGCGGTCTCAAACAACTACAGTATTGTCTCTGTACAGAATACCAATGTGTTCCGCTTCAATGCAAACACCTGGACCGCACAGGGAACTTCCAGCCTGGCCGGTTTTTTTGGCGCCCTTGGTAATGTCCAGAGTAAATATGATCCCAAGGTGATGTATGATCCCATTGCCGACAGGTTTGTTATCCTGACCCTTGCCGGTTATACTGACTCAACCAGCAGTATATTGGTTGGCTTTTCCCAAACCAGCGACCCTTCCGGTGCATGGAATCTTTATTCAATTCCTGGAAACCCGCTGAATGATACCTTATGGACTGACTTTCCGATGATCTCCCTCACAAACAACGAGCTTTTTCTTACTGTGAATCACCTGTACAACAACATGCCATGGCAGACAGGATTCAACAGGACTGTCATCTGGCAGATCAATAAAACAAAGGGTTACAACGGGCAGCCACTGGATCTCCTGCTCAATCATAACATCAACTACCAGGGAAAACCACTTCGGAATCTTTGCCCGGTAAAAGGGGGAAGCACGCTTTATGGTCCCGATATGTACTTCCTTTCTGAAAGAAATCTGCAACCTACAAATGATACCGTATTTCTGGTTCATGTGATGGATACTGCAGGTTCTCCGAATTTCAACATTACGGTCACACCTTTGATATCCGATATTAATTACTTTGTGCCCCCGAGTGCGAACCAGCCTACTACTACCGGGAAGCTGGCGACCAATGATTCCAGGGTTTTGGGCGCTTTTTACGAGGATGGAATGATCCAATATGTTCAGAATACGCTTGATACTACTTCCGGAAAAGCTGCCATCATTCATGGGGTCATCACCAACCTCAGTGATTCCATTCCGGTCATTCATGCCCACCTGATTACCGATAGTATCCTGGAATTCGGATATCCAAATCTTAGCTATGCCGGTGTTGGTCCTGGAGACACGACGACATTCATCAGCTTTTTACATTCTTCAGCCACAACCTTCCCTGGTTTTTCCGCGATGACCTGGACCGGGAGTCAGTATTCATCCAAAATCAAGGTGATGAACGGACAGGGTTTTATCAACGTTCTCGCCGGTGAAGAGCGTTGGGGCGATTATTCAGGATCACAAAGGAAATACAACAACAACGGTGAAGTCTGGGTTAACGGGATGTACGGGAAATCCGGATTAAACCACCAGCATGCCACGTGGATCGCACAACTTGGAACTTCGATTTACCTGGGACAACCTACTATCACACCTGCAAAACAAGAGGTTAGCACTTTCCCGAATCCATTCCTGGAGCAGTTTGAAGTCATGTTCACCCTGGAGAAAAGCGATGTCCTGAAATTCGAACTATACGATATTCAGGGGCGCCTGGTCAGGCTTCTACTCTATGATAAAGTTAAAGCTGGAACAAGCCGCTTTACCTTTTCAGGTACTGCCCTTGCCAGGGGTACCTATCTTCTTAAAATTGCCTCGAAAGACGGCATTGTCGCAACAAAACAGATTATTAAGGATTAAAATATGTAATGCCGACACTGGTCTGCGAAAAACCAGTGTCGGCAAAGCAAGCACAATTAATTCCGGGATACCGGATAGTCAGTATATCCTTTTTCATCAGCGCCATAAAACAAATCCATCTTTAAGTCAGCTGAGAGTTCCTGGTTATTGCTAAAACGAGAAACCAGGTCAGGATTGTTGATAAAGGGACGCCCAAAAGCTACAAGGTCGCCCAACCCGCTTTCCAGGTCCGATTCTGCGCTCTCTTTGCTATAGCCTCCCGCGAGGATTATCGTGTTATGGAAATTCTTCCGGATCATTTTTTTGATTTCCACGGGGACTGGAGGAGCACCCATTGCAGAATGATCAACAATATGTATATAAGCGATGTCAAGTTTGTCAAGCTCTTTTGACAAATAATCATAGGTAGCATCAATTTCCGGGTAATGGGGCATGTCGCTGGCAACACCATAAGGCGAAAGACGGATTGCCGTTCTTTCTTTTCCAATAGCATTGGCAACAGCAGCAGTAACTTCCAGCACAAAACGACAACGGTTTTCAATACTGCCACCGTAATTATCGGTCCGGATATTGCTCACAGGTGATAAAAACTGCTCAAGCAGGTATCCGTTGGCACTATGCAGTTCAACTCCGTCAAACCCGGCTTCCATAGCATTAATAGCAGAAGCAACAAATGAATGTTTGGTGAGCTCCAGTTCACTGAGTGACATTTCTTTCGGAACAGGAAAATCCTGCATCATCTCCTGGTCAGTCCACATCTGGCCAGCTGGTTTCACTGCTGAAGGTGCTAAGATTCGGGCGCCTTCGGGCATATTCAGCGGATGACTGATACGACCTGTATGCATTAACTGAACAAATATCTTCCCGCCATTTTCATGAACTGTATCAGTGACTTCTTTCCAGCCAGCTACCTGGGCCGGGCTGTATATGCCGGGTATCCGGGCATATCCAAGCCCGTTTGGGGCAGGGGAAGTCCCTTCTGTGATGATCAGGCCTGCGCCGGAGCGTTGTTTGTAATATTCAGCAATCAGCGCATTTGGAATATGACCAATTGCCCTACAACGGGTCATCGGTGCCATTACGATGTGATTCTGCAGTGCCAGTGCACCCAGCATAGCAGGCTTTAATAAAGTGTACTCTTTCATATTTGTTATTAGTTAATTTGAAGTTTAAATGTAGTTTTGGTCATGGGCCATCATTCATTTAAAGCATGTGTAAGACCAGTGTTATTAGTATTAACAAAACAGGACAAAAGGTGTTCAAAATAAAAAATATTAAACTTGTTTAGCCTGTAAATAATAATATACCTTTGTTTTATATTAATCAAGAACGAATAAACATATGGAATTAACAGCGTATTGCCTAAAGACGAAGGAAAAAAATGTTCCTTTCGCCGGAAAGCCAGAACTTGCTAAAACAGCAAAAGGTGGCTTTATTTTAAAAGGTCAGGATAAGAATGGTAACAAAATGAGTGCCATCATTTCCAAAGACACTGCTGCCGAGGCCATCAAAAACGGCCTGGTAATCGAGGTGAAGTAATTCACATACAAGCACTTATGAACAAAAGGGTGTTCGCGTTGCGACACCCTTTTTTCGTGAACCAAAATCATGTTTAACTTAACATGTGAAATCTTCGCACCTGCCCACCTGCCCACGTAGTCACGCCCCACGAAAATTTTCGTGGGGCATGAGCACGTGGGCAAATGCGAACTTGTGCGCAAGTGTACAAATTACTTCTTAAGCACAATATTCTCTCCATCCCCCATACTAACTTTCCGGAAAAACTGCCATAGTTCTTTGTATTGCTCTGGAGAATATAGTCCCTGCTTGATTTTCAGATAACGGATGTAAATCAAGGCGTCTCCAACTTTTGTGACGGATAATTTATAGGAAGCAATAGGGGAATCCAAAGTTTTTGCTTCCGGCAAATACTCAATTTGTGAGCCAGTCGGCAGGAGAATCTTCAAGGAATCTTTCTCATAAGTACCTAAGGGGATCTCCAAAGGCGTGACCCGTTTTTTCTTCGAAAATACCGTGTTCTTATTCCCTGAGATTAAAAAAGGATTGAAAAGATATCGTCCTGGTGTTGAATTTGTAAAACTTGAGATGCTGAGTGACATTTTTTCGCAAATCACAGGAATCGATTCGCCTGAGTTTGCATACGAAAAATCAATTAGTTTCATGGTGTTCATCGAAAGCTCCTGTAGCAGATCTGTCCGGTTTTCCTCTTTAGTGCCGGTCAAATAGGAAAGTCTTTTTTGAAAGCGTGCACCGCGATAATTATTGGTCAGTTCAACATTAGCATTGCCTGAAGTGTCAATACTGACTGTCCCATTTCTTGATATTCCGGCCGGTTCATAGTCCATAGAGGGCATTTTAACGAGATACCCTCCTTCCTCATTAACAAGCAAAGCATGGCGACTTAAAGTAGTTGAAAACAAATAACCAGCAGGTACGTATGGATTGGTGCATTCAAGCCAAACACTGTCGTTTGCGTCAGGTACGCATATGATGACGTGATTAAAACCATTATAAGGGAAGTCGGTAAATAAGGGATGATTCTGTGCCCCCGAATAAATCAGCGTATAGAAAGATTTTATACCGGCTGCTTCTAATAATGCATGGGTATATTCTGACAAAGCTTTACAATCACCGTAACCCAGCTTGTCAACCTTGGCAGGGCTGAGCGGTTTCCATCCGCCAATGCCAAGGATCACATTCACATATCTTGTCCGTGATTGCATGAATTTGTAAACAGCAGCGATCTTCTCTCTTCGGGTCCCATTGGCTGTCAGCGCTTTGATCTTTTGTGCTGTTTCTTCCGAGATGCCGTCCAAGTTCTTTTTTAAGTTATAATTCCACAGTCCGAATGTCTTCCAGCTACTCATATCACCCGGGTAACCATCAATCTCAAATTTCCTGGGTGCAGTGATGATACAAGGCATGAAATTCGAAAAATCAGGCTGATAGTCTTCCTCAGGCACTGCAGGGATGTTTGAAATGGTCCATTCAATTGTTTTCTTGTTTTTGATTGTTTTGCACTGTGGGTGCGATTTTATATTTAACTCTTTAATACGAATACTGTCTTCAAGCTCGTATTCAAGGGTGTATTTTGCCAATTGAAGCGAAATTTCAGGGGACTCAATTGGCTCAAAATCAGGGAATGACAAAATGCCATGTAATTCAATTTCCCATTGGTAGGCAATGGTAAAAGGATACTCGTAATATTCCGGTAACATTAACTTGTACCTGACATCGGAATAAATTGCCGTCTGGTCAAAGTTTCCAATATCTTTAAAGTCGCTGTCCCAAAAGTGTTTCACGCGTTTCCCATTCTTGTCATAGATTTCAGCCTGCAGCGTTTGAATGGCGTGAAATTTGTCATAATAGGCAGCAAAACCCGCATAATTGGCTGCTTCTTTATTGAAAATAGTAATTACTCTGGTAAAGGACAGATGCGCACTTCTTTCTGAATGAATACTTAAACTGCAATTATATTCCCGCAAAACAGCATGCGAACCTGTCACTAAGGAATCAGGGATATCACTGACAGGATAATTCTGAGCCATGGATACCGTTGGAAGTAAACAAAGGCTATAAATCAGGTAGCGGTAAATTGTTTTAAAAAGCCCTGTCATCGCACGCATCCTATGTTTGGGAAATTCCTGAACTTCTTATTTATAATTTTTTCATTACGATTTTCTGATTCTTCTTGATGGATACCTGTTTGGCAAATTCTTTAATATCACCATATTCAGAAGGAACAAAAACGGGCCGGGTGTATTTGAGTCTGCAAACGATATGAATAGCATCATTCATTTCGGTGCAGGTATAAATAAGTTGGGCCGAATTGTCAGGACTTACCAGCGTAATCGATTCCGGCTTCTCCGTGACCTGATAACCTTGTGGGACAGTCAGGTTAAACATATAAGTCTCGTCAGTCGGGCAGATGAAATCGATAGGATATTGCCTGCTTTCCAGTTGGAATGGATTGTCTTTTTCAGAATCCATCAGAAATGGGTCAACATACATGATTGCGCTGTTCCCGGTCTTTGGAAGTATCACCGAATAATTTACGAGCAAAGGCTGATACAAACTGTCGGCATTGTCAACTTTGTAATTTTCAATGTCACAATTGGGGAAACGTTCTTCCAGGCTACTGACGATCTTTTCCGTTTTTTCTTTTTTAATCCGCGCACGCATGATGGCCGCAGATTGTTTCTGGTATTTTTCATTCACGGTACAAGTCATGCCCCCTTCCGGGTTCATGGCCATACTGATGTTCTTTAGTTCTCCAAATAATGAATTCTTCCCAAGATTAACATCTTGTTCAGGGCCAGGAACAAGCTTGATTCCATTGCCATTAATGTCTTCAACAGGCACAACACCGGGTGGATAGGTGTCTTGCGAGAGGTCTGCCAGCATTTCCTGGTCGTCAAGTTGAATGTGGACGATAATGGAATTCAACTGGCTCAGTTTCGCAACATCTGGCATGAGCATTCCATTCGAACGGGTGCTGATCAGTACAGGGTTTGCATTAATTCCTAACTCCCGAAGCAGCAACACATACAAGAGGTTGACTTCAGCGATATTGCCAACACCCTCAGAATACACAGTTTTGAGACGCTGTTTTGGATAAATCCCAGGCTTATTGTTACATTTCACTTTCAACTGAAGTCGTTCATAGGCCATGAACACCATTTGCTTTTTTGTGCTGGCTTTCGATTTGATTAAGTCAACTTCATCAGATAAAAACCTGCTGTTTTTTAGCTGTCTTCCGATATCTTCTTCTTCCAAAAGCCGCTTATTCAATTTCTCCCAGTTGGTGCTAAATACCTGGATTGGGTTGTTTTCGATGTGAAAAGAAGCAAGTTCGAAAGTCAGTGCAGATAGGTAATTCTTTTCATTGTTGGCATAGGCTTCTGCCTTAAAAGCCGGAATGTCTTTCATGACCCATAACATCCATGTACTTCTTGATTTTACCGGGACTGAAACGGTTTCTGCCAAGCCACCATTGGAAGGCATGGTTTTGTATTTAAACACAAAGGTCTCATCTGATTTGTCGCGTTGTGGATCTTTGAGCGGCAGGTATCCTCTGATGTCATATTTATACTCGAAAAACTCAGGCAGGCAGGCCGACATTTCACTGTAAACACAGGGTACATCATATTGAAAATACCATTCGGGCAGATGATAAAGAAAAGGGGAATATACCGTAAAAGAAAATTCCAGGATACTGCCTTCCACCACATTTGGTAAGGTGAAGCTATGGTTGACAAAATCTGCAGTAAGTTCATCCTCGAATACCGCCGCGCTTTTCATCTTTTCTCTCACCACTTCATGGTTGACCAGGTTATAAGTACTGGCTTTCAGATCCATGAGTTTTTCTTCTTGTGTACCTGATTTATACAATAGAAAATGCTGGTTGGCCCAATTCAGCCCTTTTTTACTCAGAACGCGGATACGCATTTTGCGCGTATATACATAGTCCAGGTCATTGTACTGGTTGTTTACCCTGAACTTAATCAAGCCGGTATTAAAGAGGATGACTGCGCCTGCTGTGGTGTCAACCGTAAGGTTTTTGAGAGAGAAATCTTCTGGTTTGACTGTCCCGAAATCATCGGCCGTGTTTTGCGCAGATAAGGAATTGCTTGTCAATAAGGCAATTACAACGAAAGCGCAACTAAGCACCTTCGTAAGATTCTTTTTAAAAATTTGCATGAAAAGTCCGGATTAGTGATCGAACTGTGAAAATCAAAATATTCCTAAAATTCCTGTGGCAGCGCTTTCATCTGCTCCAGTGTAAATACAGGACCATCTTTACATACAAAGACTTTCCCGATATTACAACGACCACATTTGCCAAAGCCACATTTCATGCGGTTTTCCAAGGTAGTGAAGACCGCTTTGTCGCCAAATCCGTATTTTTCCAAAACAGGGAAGGTATATTTGATCATCACAGGAGGGCCACAGACGATTGCGATGGTATTTTCGGACTTGGGTGCGATTTTGTCCAAAATTGTCGGTACGAAGCCAATTTCGCCTGTCCATTCGGGAGTTTCTCCGCCCGGGTCGACAGTTGTGACGAGATTTACGTCAGGACGAGCCTTCCATTCTTCAAGTTCGTCTTTGTAAACCAGGTCTTCGACAGAACGGGCACCATATAAGATGGTGATGTCTTTAAATTTATCCCTGAGATCAAGGCAGTTCCAGATGACGCAACGCATTGGTGGTAAGGCAATTCCTCCGGCGATGAAGATAAGGCTCTTGCCATACCATTCTTCGATAGGGAATACATTACCGTAAGGTCCGCGGAAACCTACGGTATCCCCGACATCCAGTCCTGCAAGGGCTGAAGTCACACGACCTGCCTGGCGAAAGGTACATTCAATATATCCTTCACGGGTAGGGGAGGAGGCAATACAGAAGGTGGATTCTCCTTCTCCAAAGGCTGAATATTCGCCGAACTGACCGGCTTTGAATGAAAATTGTTTTCCTTCTTCTTCATTGATAAAGCGAAGGCGAAATGTTTTAACGAAAGGCGCCTCAATGGTCACCTTTTCGATCTTCATCTGGTAGGGAATATAGATATTGTCGTTTTCCATGTTATGCCTCCGAAATGCTAACCATATGTTCACTGAGATTCATGTCGACCGGACAGGCACGGCTGCAGCGGCCACAGCCTACACAACCGACGAGGTTCAGGCGGTCGGGCATGTAACTGAATTTGTGCAGAACACGCTGACGCCAGCGCTGGCTCTGGACTTCGCGGGGATTATGTCCGGAAGTGTGTAAGGTAAAGAGTCCGAAGCCGCAACTGTCCCAGCAACGAACCCGATGTCCTTTGCTACCTGCTGATTCATCCTGGATGTCGAAACACGCACAGGTTGGACAGACGTAGGCACAGGCACCGCATCCGATACAACGCAATGACTGTTCGAGCCAGATCGGATGATCAAACATGCCGGTGGCTTTTTTTACAGTCTCTTCTGCATTGAATTTCACAGGGACATCTGTTAAAAACTTCGATTTATCATCGCCCATGTCAGCACCGAAGATGCCGGGGTATTTCTCATAAATGGCTTTACCCTTTTCGGTCACGATTTCTGCGATATAGTCTCCGTTGGTAATTCGGGTCAGCAAGATATCGCTTCCGTGAGTGCTGCCGGGATGGCCATTCACTGAGGTGCAGAAACAGGCATCGTCATGTGAGCCACAGCTCATTCCGATGATGGTCGTACGTTTCAGCCGTTCAATATACAGTTCATCCTTGGTGTCCCAGGTAAAGATAGCGGTGAGGCTGTCGAATCCTGCAGCATCGCAAGGGCGGGCACCAATCAAAACGATTTCAGGGAAGTTTTGAACGGGAGCTACCTGGTCAACAAAAAACTGTGTGACCGTATAGTTAAAAAGTCGTTCGATTTTTGGGAAAGCAACACTCTTGGGTGACTGGGTTGTGACTATATATTCGTCGGTCATCTCCGCTACGCTGTGCAGGGGTTCGAAAACGACTAGATTGTCTTTCTTTTGCGGGCCAATAACCAATGTGCCGTTGCCATTGAGCTGTTCGATGAGTTTCTCGAGGGAAGCTTTGCTAAGTGATCTTTTTTCGATTTCCATGGCTTAGCGGATGAAATTTTCTTTGTCGTCGGCTTTGTAGGATGACAGCAGGGATTCCATGCTTGCGCTGGTTCCGGCTACCACACCAAAATCTTTTTTCACATCTTCAACTCCTTTGAAAGTGAGGAGATGAATGGGGATCTCCAATGGGCAGGCACGGCCACATTCCCCGCAATTGATACAACGCCCGGCCAGGTGCATGGCGCGTAAGATGTGCCATTCTACATTGCCAAGCTCGTTGGCAGCAATAGGGATCCACTGCGGTGCATTAACTTCTACAAAGCAACGGGTGCAATAACACATCGGGCAGGAAGCACGGCATGCATAGCATTTAAAACATGGGCTCAGTTGTTCAAGCCAGAAATCCCAGCGTCCTTCGAGGGTCATGCCATCAAGTTTTTCCAGGATCTCCTGATCTTTAGCAGGAATGCCGAAATCCTGACGTTTCAGGTAGGTTTCCATGGCAGCAAAATCTGCAATCTCGACATAGGTCCCTTCCGGACTGATGCCAAGGATCACAAGATCCTCCTGGATCACCTGGTATTCAGAGGCAATTTGTAAGATGCTACGCATCACAGGTGTCGTGGCCATGATGGCCTTTTTACCCATGTGTTTAATTTCGTGTTTCAACAGGTAAACGGCCAGGTTTTGGTCGCAACGGGCATCGAAAATCAGTTTAGCGACATCCTCAGATTTGCGTGGGAAGATCGCACGGACTTTTCCTGTGCTTCCTTCGCCATACCCGATGACGACGTCAACGGTTTTATTTTCTAAAAGCTCAGCGGCTTTTTTACGGATTTCATCCATGATTCACCTCCTTTTCAAGGGGCTTTAAAGCAGCCTTGTGATAGCGCTCGTAGGGGCCAAGCTGTCTGACCTCTTCTACGGTGTTGTTAACGATATTGGCCCATTTGGCACCTTCAGCAGCAGAGACCCAAGACCATACGATCCTGTTGTGGTCGATGCCGGCAAAGTCAAGCAAGCGCTTGAAAACCATCCAACGACGTCGTGCATGAAAGTTGCCTGAAGTGTAGTGACAGTCGTTCGGATGACAACCCGACACGATCACGCCATCAGCACCGTTGGCAAAAGCCTTGAGTAGCAGCATGAAATCTATCCTCCCTGTGCAGGGAAAGCGGATGATACGTACGTTATGGGCATACTTGATCCGGCTCGTACCTGTGAGGTCAGCACCGGCGTAAGTACACCAGTTACAGACGAAGGCAACAACTTTGGGTTCGAAATCAGCCATAGTACTAGTTTGTGTAGTTTCTAAAAGTTGTTCTAGTTTAGTTTCTTGACAAAACGCCAGTAGCGGTTGTCAATACGGTCAGTGTCCTGGTTCCAGTAGGCCGGCGTAATGATCCGTCCATCAGGATGATAAAGCTTGCGGGCATAAATGGCAATAACCGGATTGAATACCAGATCAGTAACGCCCAGGTTAAAAATCGGGGCTGCACCTTCTTCTTTGATTTCTGTATCTACCTTAACGTCAAAATTATTAGAAGCCAGGAGTTCTTTCAAAAACTTCATGCGGCTTTCAGTGATGCCCGTCTCGACCAGAGTACAGCGGACTCCTTCAATATCAGCTATTACGTGTTTTCCCTTCGTTAATCCAGCCATATGATAAAAATAAATATATGTTCAAAAATTTGTAAATATGAGGATCTTACATCACTCCAAATGACAAGCTTTGGAAGTATTCCCAAATTGGGCTTGCAAATCCTACGATAAACATACCGGCAACGCAGATTGCTAATCCTAGTTTTGTATAAAAATCGCTTTTAAAATATGCGATCGGTTCGTCACTCTTGTTGATAAACATTGCCTTTACCACGAGGAGATAATAATACAATGAGATGATCGTGTTCAGTAAGGCAATTGTCAGCAGCCAGTAAAAGCCTTCTTTGGCCGCGGCGGTAAACAGGAAGAACTTCCCGAAAAAGCCTGCAACCGGAGGAATGCCGGCAAGCGAGAACAAGGCGAGTGTCATCGTTAAGGCCAAGGCAGGGTTTGTATTGTACAAACCGTCATAGTCATCCATGTTTTCTTTCCCATTGGTGGCAACGCTTACCGCTGAAACTACGCCGAAAGCACCTAAATTGGAGAAAATATATACGAGGATGTAATAAACGACCGAGGTCATCCCGATAATATTCCCCCCGATAACCCCGATGATGATAAAACCAGCTTGTGAGATAGAGGAGAACGCAAGGAAACGCTTGAGGTTCTTCTGACGCATGGCGAAAAGGTTACCGATGGTCATCGTAAGAACGGAAGTGACCCAGATGACATCCTGCCATAAAGGCTTGATGCTTCCAAAAACGGTATAGAGAACGATAGTCAGAATGAAAACAGCAGCTCCCTTGGAGATGACGCTTAAATATGACGTAACATTGACCGGTGCCCCTTCATAAACGTCAGCTGTCCATAGGTGGAAAGGAACGATTGAGATCTTAAAGGCCATCCCTGTGAAGAAAAAGATGAAAGCCAGCACCTGCAAGGGACTTCCGGTATAAGCTGCAGAGACCTGGGTGAAATAGATCGAGCCAATGGTGCCATATAACATGGAGATCCCATACAGCAAAATCCCTGAAGACAAAGCCGAAGACAGAAGGAGTTTAATCCCTGCTTCTGAAGACTTATTGCTATAGCGATCGTATGCAGCCAGCGCAGCCACAGGGATCGTTGCCAGTTCTAAGCCGAGGTAAAACATCAGGAAGTCTCCGGAAGAGATCATGAAGTTCATACCGATCAGCGTCGAGAGCATCAGGATGTAAAACTCAGCGACTTTGTTGTGGTTGTCTTCATGTTTCAGCCAACGGGCAGATTGCAGGAAAACGATGAATACGCCGATATTCAGGACGTTTTTCATCAGGATCTGAAGCTCACTGCTCTTGTACATCCCGCCAAACAGTATCCCTGTGGGGGCCGGACAAAATCCGACGAGGGTCACAATAAGAAACAGGACCAGGGTTAATGGCCGGATCATTAGTTTATTGTCTTCACTCGTGATGACTTCTGTAAATAGTACAACGACTAAAAGCAGCGTCAGCAGGAGCTCATGGCGCATCAAAAGAAAATCTTCTAACCTCATGTATTCTGGTGTTTAAGGGTTCAAATTTTATTAGTGAATCAGGGTGACCATATCGAGGCGTTCAACAATAGGTCCCAGGCTGACAGAGATCATATCCGACAACCATAATGGTGCAAGACCGATACCGGCAATCCCGATGATAAGGGTGCCAACACTCAGTTTCTCAAACCATTTGGCATCATTCAATTCATGAAACCATTCTTCTTTTACGGGGCCAAAGATCAGCTGACCAACCACACGTAAAATATAAACGGCTGTGATTACAATGGAAGAACAGGCGATGATGGTTGCCACACGGTGGAAGGTGTCGACATGTTGCCATGATCCCACAAAAACCAACATCTCAGCAACAAAACCACTGAATCCAGGGAGACCTAAAGAAGCCAGGCCGCCAACAACATAAGCTACGCCCAGGAATGGGATAACGCGCATCAGTCCGCCCATCTCGTAGATGTTACGGGTATGCGTACGTCCGTAAATCATACCGATCAACGCAAAGAAAAGAGCTGTCATGATACCATGAGAGATCATTTGCATGATAGCACCATCCATTGCGGTGCGGTTCATCATCAGTAAAGCAAAAAGGACGAGGCCGCAGTGACTTACTGAAGAATAGGCATTGATGTATTTAAGGTCTTTTTGCATGATCGCTCCGAAAGCCCCGTAAACGACGCTGATTGTCACAAGTACCAGGAAGATCCAGCCCAGTTCGTGGGCTGCCTCAGGCAATAAGAACATCGCAACGCGGAAACAACCGTAACCTCCGAGTTTCATCAATACGCCGGCATGCAACATCGACACAGCGGTTGGTGCTGAAGAGTGACCATCCGGTGACCAGGTGTGGAAAGGGAACATGGCACCCAATACACCAAAGCCAATAAACAAAAAGGGAAAAAAGAACTTCTGTGTCTCCACAGGAATATGCACTTTTGCGATTTCCAGGATGTTATAAGTAAACTGACCACCGTCTGGTGCTGAGTTAAAATATAAACCAAGGATACCCACCACCAGCAAGGCAGAAGCACCCATAAGCATCAGGGTAAGTTTCATGGCAGAATATTCTTTTGGACCACTACCCCAAATACCGATCAAGAGGTACATCGGGATCACTGCGAGTTCGTAAAACAAGAACATGGTGAATAAGTCGGTAGTGATAAAAAATCCAAAGACACCACCTGCCAGCAAAATCAAGGTGACAAAAAACTCTTTCTGCCGGTACTCGACTTCCCAGGAAGCAAAGATGCCTGTAAAAACAACAATGGAGGTCAGGCCGATCATGGCAGCTGAGATCCCGTCAACACCGATCGTGTATCGGATGTTAAAGCTTGGGTACCATAGATAATCTGCAGTGAAAATAAATTCAGATACATTGCCCGCATGTCTTTCTGCCAGGTAACGAAAGATAAGAATGGCGGCAAGAACCAGTGAAATGCTGGATCCAACGGCGGCGGTCCACCTGACTTGGTTGTGGCTTTTCGCGATAACGATGCCAAAGATTGTCAGGACCGGGATTACAATAAATAGTGTTAAAAAATCCATCTATCTGAATATTAATTTGTCCATAAATAAATAAAAACCAAGGCCAGTGCCAATGCTCCGGTCAGGAAGATAAAGCCATACTTCTGTAGCTGACCCGACTGGAACCCGCGAATTTTATAAGAAACCACGTTGATAGTCCCGGCAGAGCCATTCATAAAGCCATCAATGACATGACGGTCGAACCAGGCAATCGGACGGGCGATATAACCAAAGATGATAACCTTGGTGATAAACATATATACTTCGTCAATATAAAATTTGTTAAAAGACCATTTGTAGAGATATTTGAGTCTTTCAGCCATCTTTTGTGGTGCATTCCCAGGATTCTTGTACATGAACATGGCACCAGCAATTCCGAGAAGTCCGATCAATACGGAAGGAACAGCAATGGCATAATCGGTATGAGCGTCAAAAGCCATTCCGTCAGAAGTAACAAGGTGGGTAAAAGGAATATAACCTACAAAAATTGAAGCTACGGCCAGGAACAACAATGGAATGGCCATCGTAAGCGGAGCCTCATGGGGTTTGTGGTGATAATGCCTGTCTTCACCCCAGAAAACTGTGAAATAAAGGCGGAACATATAAAATGCAGTCAAGCCAGCTACGAAATACTCAACTGCAAATAAAATCTTGTTATGGTGATAGGCAGCTACCAGGATTTCATCTTTACTAAAGAAACCAGACAGGAAGGGTACACCGGCGATCGTTAAACAGGCGATCAGGAATGTTATATGAGTGATCGGCATATATTTACGCAAACCGCCCATCTCATTCATCACATTGCTGTGGACGGCATGGATGATTGAGCCGGCTCCAAGGAATAGGAGGGCTTTAAACATGGCGTGGGTGAACAGGTGGAAGTTAGAGGCCATAAAACCAAGTCCTTCTTCTTCACCATAACCGGATACCCCAAGAGCCAGCATCATATAACCGATCTGGGATAGCGTTGAGAAAGCAAGTACTCGTTTGATATCGAGTTGTGTACATGCAATAACGGCGGCAAATAATGAGGTGAAACCACCGATATAACCAATCATCTCAAGTGCTCCAGGTGCTGAGAAATGAAACATAGGGAAAAGGCGTGCAACCAGGTAAACGCCGGCAACAACCATGGTAGCTGCATGGATGAGGGCTGACACAGGGGTCGGACCTTCCATGGCATCAGGCAACCAGATATGTAAAGGGAACATGGCTGATTTACCTGCTCCTCCCATGAAAATCAGGGACAATGCCCAGGTCATAAGGGATACTCCCATGAAGGTTTCAGTGCCCATGCGAATGGCAGAGCCGTGAACATCAGTCAGGGTGACAAAGTCAAAGGTCTTAGTGACAAAGGATAAAATCAGGATGCCAATTAAAAAACCAAGGTCAGCAAAACGGGTGACGATGAACGCTTTCTTGGAAGCGGCCACAGCTGAGGGTTTCTGATAATAAAACCCGATCAGAAGGAAGGAGGAAACACCCACAAGTTCCCAGAAGATATACATCTGGAAAATGTTGGTGGCAACCACCAGGCCCAGCATGGAAAACGTAAACAGGGACAGGAAGGCAAAGAATCGGTGGAAGCCGCGTTCGCCATTCATGTATCCAATGCTGTAAAGGTGAACCATGAAAGATACTGTCGTCACAACAACCAGCATCATGGCGGCAATTGGATCCAAAAGGACACCCGGGTCAATGTGGAGTTTGTCAGTGAAGTTCAGCCAGCGAATATTGAAAGCGATGATCTTCTCATAAGTTTCCCCGACTTTTCCCTGCACAAAGAAGTATTGGTAAGCAGTGATGAGGGAAAGCATCCAGATCACGCCCAATGCGAAAGTGCCAAGGATCCCCGATACTATGGGTTTAAATTTGTGCCCAAACAAACCGATGACCAAAAACATCATCAGGGGAATGAGCGGGATCAAAACTGCGATATTAAGATTTATCATAATCTTTAATGAATTTCTCTTTTATACTTTATGAATAATTCCTGAACGATGCGCTTAATACTTCATCTCATCTACATCTTCCACGTTGATCGTGCTGAAATGCCTGTAGATGTTGATGATGATCGCGATGGCCACAGCAGCTTCGGCAGCAGCAACGGCGATAACGATTAAGGCAAAGAACTGACCCTCAAATTTATCAGGGTGAAGGAATTTGTTAAATGCTACAAAATTGATGTTGACACTATTGAGGATTAGCTCAACTGACATCAGGATCGTGATCAGGTTACGGCGTGTTAAGAAGCCATAGATTCCCACAAAAAACATCAATGTGGAAAGGATCAGGAAGTAGGACAGGGGGATACCGTTTAATGTCATCATGATTGTCTGGATTTACTCTTTTTTGCAATAACGATTGCTGCGACCATAGCAGCTAGCAGGAGCACAGAAATGACCTCAAACGGAAGGGCATAACCATTCTCACCATAATTTAACAAACTCTTGCCAATGGCAGTCATGTTTACCTCCTTGGGTGTTACTTCTCGTAACATCCAGTCGGTTTGAAGCACGGTAGCGATGCATAAGATGGCACCGGCCAGCACGGCAAGAAATGAAAATGCGATTTTCCTGAATTCTACCTTGGCAAACTGGTCACTGATGTTACTCGTAAGCAAGATCGAGAAAATGATCAGTACTACGATACCGCCCGCATATACAGTAAGTTGCACTGCTGCCAAAAATTGGTAATTCAGCCAAAAATAGATACCTGCCGTTGCGACAAGAACAAAAAGAAGAAATACTGCCGCTCTAAGGATACGGCGACTGGTGACGGTGAAAATCGAGAAAAGGACGATTATCGCACCCAGAATAGCAAACATGATTTGGTTCTGCTCCATTATTCTACTCCCTCCATGAGTTTGGAATCGGGTTTGTTTAATACTTTAGTCAAACGTGAACGGTCAAAGACTGCGTGCTCGAAGGTCTGACCCCAGGCAAGTGCATCCGACGGACAAGTCTTGATACACAATTCACAGAATGTGCACATGTCGAGATGGTAGATATGCATGTCGATCAGACGTTTCTTCTTGCCTTCTTCATTGACTACCTGCTTGGAAATGACCTCAATAGAGCCGTTCGGGCAATTCATCTCGCAAATGCCACAACCCGTGCATTTATGCTCGTTGTTTGCGTTGTGAGGCATGATGACTTCCCCTTTGAACGATGGGTACATCTTCAAAGTCTTACGGTTCTCGGGGTATTGTTGGGTCACAATTTCTCCCGGATGAAAGAAATAATGCCCGGTGACGCTCATCCCCCTCAGAAGAGAGCGAATCCCTTTGTATATACCTGATAAATAGCTAAATAATCCCATAGTTTATTTTACAAAGTGCCAACCCATGAGTACAAGAAAGGCGGTGATTAAAATATTGACCAGGTTGATCGGGAGCAGGTACTTCCACTCGAGCGTTAGGATCTGGTCAATTCTCAGTCGAGGAAATGTCCATTTAAACCACATCATCAGGAAGATGATCACACAGGTCTTTCCAAGATACCATAGGAAAGGCGGGATGAAGTCCATGATATGGTTAAAGCCATCCATGCCGGAGATGTGGAAAGGCATCCAGCCACCCCAGAAAACGGTAGCGGCGATAGAGGCTACGATGAACATATTCATATATTCTGCCAGGAAGAAGAAGGCGAATTTGATTCCTGAATATTCAGTGTGGAAACCGGCTGTCAACTCTGACTCGGCCTCGGCAAGGTCGAAAGGACCCCTGTTGGTCTCAGCCGTAGCTGCAATCATATAGATACAGAAAGCGATGATAACCGGGATGTGACCTGTGAAGATCAGCCATCCATTAGCCTGAGCTTCAACGATACCGCTGAATTGTAGCGTGCCGATGAAGATACAGGGCGTCAGTAATGACAAACCTACACTAAGTTCATAACTCACGATCTGGGCACCACTACGCATCGCACCGATCAGCGAATATTTGTTGTTACTTGACCAGCCTGCCAGCAAAATCCCGATTACACCCAGCCACGACCCTGCCAACAGGTAAAAAATACCAATGTTGAAGACGATGGCATGAAGTCCTTTCCCAAACGGAATCGTGGCAATCGCCATAAAAGAGGCGATAATGACGATAAAAGGCGCCAGGTTAAAGAGGAATTTGTCTGCTTTCCTGATGGTAATCAATTCTTTCATCAACAACTTGATGAAGTCGGCGATCGTTTGGAAAATCCCGTAAGGACCAACCCGGTTCGGGCCGACGCGGCACTGCATGAAGCCGCAGACTTTTCTTTCGGCATAAACCAAAATCAAGCCTACCAGGGCATAGAACAGCAGGAAGACAAGCCCGATGATGGTCAATTCTGTGATCAATGCCCAGGTGGGTGACATCACAGACCTCAACCATTGGTCGATGGCTTGGTTGAATGCGGTAAAATCGTAAATACTAAATGACATATCTTTCTTTTACTCTTTGTTATTTTTCATTTATCTAAATGTCACGCCGATTTAGCGGTCCATATCCGGAATTACAAGGTCAAGTGAACCGCTGATCGCAATAAGGTCGGCGATTTTATAACCAGAGGCCAGTCGGTTTATAGCAGCTACGTTACAGAAGTTCGGTGAACGATATTTTACACGATAGGGTGTTTTGTCACCTTTGCTCACTAAAAATATCGAGAACTCACCACGGGCTGCTTCCACACGTTGCATATATTCGCCTTCAGGAAGCTTCAATACCGCTTTCATCTTGGCAACATGATCGCCGGCCGGAATATTGTCAATAAGCTGCTCAATGATATTCATTGACTCAATCATCTCGTCCATTCTGACTTTATAGCGGGCAAAAGTATCCCCTTCAGTGTATAATGGCTCATTGAAATTAACAATATCATATTTGGCATAAGGATGATGCTTGCGCACATCGCATGAGAAGCCGGATCCACGACCTGAGGGGCCGGTCAATCCATAATCAATCGCTTCTGCCTTGGAGATCAGGCCAATTCCCTTGGTCCTTTCCTGCATGATGATATTCCCTGTGAGGAATTTGTCATATTCAGGGAGCTTTTTTCTGAAATACTTCAGGAAGTCTTTCACGCTTTGCTGAAAATTTGGATGGATGTCTTTCATCAATCCGCCCGGACAGTAATAGCTGTGTAATAGTCGTGACCCGCAGCTCTCTTCAAAAATGTCGAGGATATGCTCACGATCTCTCAATCCGTAGAAATAACAGGTCAATCCTCCCATGTCCATCCCGAAAGCACTCCACCATAACTGGTGTGAAGCAATACGGTTCAGCTCATCCATAATGGTGCGGATGTACTGCACACGTTCCGGAATTTCAACTTGCAGGTTTTTCTCAACGAGCATACAAAGCGCATGATTGTTGATATGGGCACTGAGATAGTCGAGCCTGTCAGTGAGGTGAATGATCTGAGGATAAGTCAGCTTCTCGCTCATCTTCTCGATACCGCGATGGATATATCCCAGGTGTGGCTCAACACGGTCGACAGTCTCTCCTTTAAGAGCGACCACAAACCTGAGCACGCCGTGAGTCGACGGGTGCTGTGGCCCCATATTGATGGTGTATTCCTGTTCTTCCAAATAAGGTGTAGTGGTTTCTGTCATGGCTTAACGTTCAATGATATTAACCTCGTCAACATAGTCTTTTCTGAATGGGTGGCCAATGGAATCAGAAATTTCATCCAAAAAGATCCTTCTCATATCAGGATGGTTTTTAAAAGTGATCCCGAAAAAGTCAAAGACCTCACGCTCGTGAAAATTCGCCCCGACCCATACATTGCTAACGGTTTCAATCTCAGGATTTTCACGTGTAGGTATGATGGCTTTTAACACAACAATGTGATGGAATGTTGTTGATTCCAGATGATAGATCACTGCCATCTGGTTCTGCTCGAGATAATCCATTCCCGTTAGGTTGAAAAGATAATCGAAAGCTGTATCAGCACCCTCTTTCAGGTTCTTACAGATTGCATTGATTTTACGGTAAGGGACATTGGCCGTGAGGTATTGCCCGCTTTCCACAAACTCAGTATCGGATGCAAGTGACTGTATCTTGCTTTTTAATTCTTCGTTGTTCATGATACAATAATATTATTTGTCAATCCTTGGAAGAGGCCCTTCTGACATGGCTTTTTCCCAGATTTTATCTACTGTCATGGACTCGCCTTTGATCTTGCGTTGCAGCTGCATCACGCCATACAAAAGGGCTTCGGGGCGGGGTGGACAACCGGGGATGTAAACATCTACCGGGATCACGTGCTCAACGCCACGAATCACACTATAGGTATTGTAGAAAAATGGTCCGCCGGAAACAGCGCATGCCCCCATGGCAATGACATATTTTGGGTCAGCCATCTGGTCATACAGACGTTTTAAAACGGGTGCCATCTTTCTCACGATCGTACCTGCTACCACGATAACGTCAGCCTGACGCGGCGTGGCACGGTAAACCTCGATACCAAATCGGGCAAAGTCATGACGCGCAGCTCCGGCTGCCATCATCTCAATGCCACAACAACTCGTGGCAAAGGTTAAGGGCCAAACCGAATTAGAACGTCCCCAGTTAACCAGGTCGTCAAGTGTGGTCATCATGATGCTGCCACCACTTTGTTTGAGGAGATCCAGGGTTTCATTGTCCAGGAAATCCTCCTGCTTCATTGATTTTATCTTTATTCCCATACCAGCGCTTTTTTATTCCAGGCGTAAGCTAAACCGAGACCCAGTATCACGAAAAAGATGAGGATCTCCACAAAACCAACCATGCCAAGCTCGCGCATGACCACAGCCCAAGGGTATACAAATACCGTTTCCACGTCAAAGACAAGGAAAAGGATCGCAAAAAGGTAATACCCGATGTTAAACTGTAACCACGACAAACCCTTGGTTGGGATGCCGCATTCGTAAGTCTCCGACTTCTGCGGATTGTCTGATTTCTGCGGCACGAGGCTGGAGAAAATAATCGCTGCTCCCACCAGCACGACGGCTACGATGAAAAACAGGATCAGAGATTCATTGTTTAGACTCATTTTCTTATTTCTATTATGATTTATTTTTCATTTTCACTATTCATTCAATAAGGCGACAACCTCAGCATACATCTGGTGGTTGGTATACCCGAAAATATCGATCGATTTGGAACGGCACAACGCAACACAGGTGCCACAGCCCTGGCAAAGGCCCGGGTTGATCTTCGCCAGTGTCTTAATGAGCTTACCCGAACGATCTTTAATCTCTTCTTTTTCAATAGCCTGGTAAGGACAAACAGGCTGGCACATGAAGCATCCTACGCAAGTTGAATACAGTGGTCCCGGGAAACGGTTCACCGTTGCAACCAGTGGGTCACGTGTCAGCTCATCTTTGCTGAACAAGCCAATCACCTTAGCGGCAGCACCGGAAGCAGCAGCCACAGATTCAGGGATGTCTTTCGGAGCCTGGCATGCACCGGCAAGCATAATGCCTGCTGTGTTGGTCTCAACCGGTTTTAGCTTGGGATGTGCTTCAGCAAAGAACTTATGCTGGTCATAGCTCACGTGCATCGTCTGTGCTAAAATTTCAGCACCTTTGCTGGCAACAGCTGCCGTAGCCAAAACTACCATGTCAGCCTCGATCTCAACAGGCATTCCATTTAATAAGGTATCTGCCCCTTTGACGATGAGCTTGCCATTTTCTTCGTAGATCCGGGAAACTCGTCCACGGATGTACTGCGCTCCGTCTTCAGTGATCGCACGCCTGACAAATTCCTCATACATCTTTCCTCCGGCGCGGATGTCCATATAAAACACCGTTGCCTCGCCTTCATGGACTTTATGTTTGTACAGCATCGCATGCTTTGCAGTGTACATACAACAGATCTTCGAACAATATTCGATACCCTTGGCTGGATCACGGGAGCCGGCACAGGCAATAAAGACGATTTTTTTAGGCTCTTTCCCATCGGAAGGACGACGAATCTCCCCTGCTGTAGGACCAGAAGCTGATGCAAGGCGCTCAAACTGAAGACCGTCGATGACATCTTTGTATTTGCCATAACCATATTCTGGGAAGAAATCAGGACGTTTGATGTCGAATCCTGTCGCCAAAACTACGGCGCCAATTTCAACATCTAAAATCTCATCTTCCTGGTCGAAACGAATGGCATTTGTAGGACAGACCTTCTCACAAACTTTACATTTACCATTCTTATAATAAGTACAGTTGTCACGGTCGATCACCGGTTTGTTTGGAACTGCCTGTTGGAATGGCGTATAGATAGCAGGACGATAGCCAAGGCCCTGTTCAAATTCGCTAGAAATCTTTTTCTGGGGACATTTCGTGATGCAAAGCCCGCAGCCAGTGCAGTCGTGCATGTCGATATCCCTTGCTTTTTTCTTGATTTTTGCCTGAAAATTGCCGATAAAGCCATCCAAACCAATCACTTCTGAATAAGTATGCAGGGTGATGTTCGGGTGTTGGGCAATTTCAACCATCCTTGGGGTCAGAATACACTGGGAGCAGTCGAGCGTAGGAAAGGTCTCAGACAACTGGGCCATGTGACCGCCAATAGAAGGCTCGCGCTCAACCATCACCACTTCATGTCCGGCATTGGCAATGTCGAGGGCAGCCTGGATGCCGGCCACGCCGCCACCAATGACCAAAGCCCTTTTCGTCACGGGAACCCTGATCGGTTCCAGCGGGGTATTGCGTTTTACCTTCTCAACCAGGGTCCTGACGATGTCCATCGCTTTCTCTGTGGTTGATTCAGTCTTTTCATGAACCCAGCTGACATGCTCGCGGATGTTGGCCATCTCGCATAGGAAAGGATTCAGGCCGGCAGCGTTGGTAGCCTTACGGAAGGTAGGCTCGTGCATCCTGGGTGAACAGGCTGCAACGACGATTCCGGTTAAATTGTGCTCACGGATGGCATCCTTGATGAGGGTCTGCCCAGGATCCGAACACATATATTTATAATCGGTGCTGTAGGCAACGCCGGCAATCTTGGCAGCGGTGTTGGCAACGCGCTCACAATCAACGGTTGCTGAAATATTTGAGCCGCAATGGCAGATAAAAACTCCAATTTTTGCCATGGCTTATTCCTCCGGGTTTTTAGTGACCAATGAGTCTGACATCACATGCTGGGTATAATCTACAGGGCGATCCAGCAGTTTTACCGGGACAAAATGACGCTGTAAGCCAAGTTCTTTAGGATTGACACCCACTGCAAGGCCGATAGCCTGAATCAGGTAAATGACAGGGATTTCAGAGGGCTCGTCCAGGAATTTGTTAATCTCCGGGCGACGCATGTCGAGGTTGGAATGACACATAGGGCAAGCCACCACGATACACTCAGCACCGCGTTTGACAGCATCTCTGACGATACGGGCACTTAATTTTCCGACAAGGTCAGTCCGCGAAACACTATGTCCAGCACCACAGCACTCGGTCTTGAATTCCCATTCAATAGGGGTTCCGCCGATAGCTTTGATGACATTGTCCATCGTCCGTGGATCTTCTTCACGGTCGAATTTTAAGATGCTGTTCGGGCGAACCAGCAAACAGCCGTAATA
Source organism: Bacteroidota bacterium (assembly GCA_037132075.1). Taxonomy (GTDB): domain Bacteria; phylum Bacteroidota; class Bacteroidia; order Bacteroidales; family CAIXZF01; genus JBAXPV01. The sequence continues at coordinate 63,632 of JBAXPV010000005.1, read as the reverse complement.
CGAAGCAGCTTTGTAGTTAAACTGCTGGTATTGTTTGAATTCAAGGATGGGAAGCATATACTTCTCAATCACCTGGATGATATTCAGGATGTTGGAAGTGCCTTTATAGTCCATCTGGATGATTTCCTTTACGCGATCTTTATTCTCTTTGTGCTCATTCAGCTCATGCTGGGTCACACTCAGGCGACTGTAACAGGCAGCGCAGGGAACAACGATGTCATCCAGTCCTTCTTTTTCGGCCAGGGCAAGGATGCGCGCTGGTAATGAAAGCGCAAGGTCTTTGTTGAGGTTGTGGGCAGCAGAAGCACCGCAACAACTCCAGTCAGGGATCTCTACGAGTTCAATATCAAAAGCTTTACAGACAGCCTGTACACTTTCTTTATATTCACGGGAGCCGCCTTTGAGCGAGCAGCCCGGGTAAAATCCTAATTTCATGACTTACCGCCTTTCTTCTTCTTAAGGGTCTTGCTGAAGATTGACAGCATATTCTTTCGTCCTTTAATCAATTCCGGGAGAAAGGACAACTTCCCTTTGGCAATCATCGAAGGTGCCAGGGCTACATCTTGTCCCATATTCAAGGAACGGACTTTATAATCTGCAATCAGACCTAACTCGTATAAGCGGCCTGTTTGTTCGATAGAGTCGAGGAAAGCCTTGTGGAATGAGATGATGTTTTTGGCTTTGGGGTTGGCGATTTTCCTGTTAAGTGATTTCTCACGCAGAAAATCAATCACGCCCGGGATGTCGATTTCCATCGGACAACGCGCAGCACAGGTTTCACAGGCAACACATACCCAGATCGATTCTGCACGCAGAATCTTTTCTTCCAATACTTTAGACTCGGGTTGTAGGTGACGCATGATCACACTTGGCGGATTGTCCATGTCCTCGGCAAGCGGGCACCCGGCGGAACATTTTCCACACTGGTAGCACTTCTGAACAGAAATTCCCCTCGTATCGAGGATCTCTTCCATCAGGCTGCCTTTTTTCGTAATAGGGTGGTGGGCACTAGACATGGTGGTATAGGTTTGTTATCTTTTGCAGCTGGCCGGAAGAATCTTTTCTCTCATAAATGTATTTATCGTTATATTTTTAACAGATTAACGTAAATTGCTCATTTTCAACAGAATGATCTCGCACGCTTTTCGAGACTGGCAAAAATAAGATAATAAATTCAATCGATAGGCAAAGCGACCGCTATTTAAAATCATTCAAAATTTAGGCTGTGGGCTGAAGGCTGTCTGGCTGAGGGCTGAAGGCTTTTCGGCGGAAGTCATCCTGAGCGGAGTCGAAGGATGGCGTGATCGAAGAGATATTATAAAAACAGTGAACTCCGGGCCAAACCCCGTGCAACTCCGTGTGAAACCCATCGAAAAAATAACTATATTTACCCGTGTTATTCCATCTCATGAAAAAACCTGACTTTTTCCTGATCTTAATCATGATGTTCGGCTCTATCAGCCATGTTTCATCACAGTCCATGATCCTATTACCAACCGCAGATGTGTATGTCGATCAGCAAAACCCGACCACAAACTATAATGGGCAGGGTTTGATTCTGTCGAAGGAAGTAATTAGTACCGTCACTTACCATCGAAACATTTGCCTTAAATTCGACATTCCTCCAACAACAGGATCTGTATGGGGTGCCATCATCACCATAAGTCCGGACATCTCATTCCTGAATAATTTGCTTGGGAAAGTAAGGGTCTACGCACTCAACGGGCCCTGGACTGAGACCGGCATCACCTATACAAGCGCAGTGAGCCTTCAAGGTGCTTTGTTAGATTCTGTAATACCGACAGCAAGCTACCTGACAGTTTATCTCTCCTCGTCTATCGTAGAAAACTGGGCTACAAACCCTTCAACGAACTTTGGAATCATGCTGAGCTGTGAAAGCGCGTTTCCTCCGGCGATTTCTCATTATATGGATAGGGAAGATCCGGATATTACTCTTTGTCCTCAGTTAAACATTATGTCAGACATGACCGGCCCACCCTTGACTCCACTAGCAATCCTGGGCCCTGATACAGTATGTGCCGGCGACTATGTTACTTTTACAGTATTCCCCGGGCTTGACTTTAGTGTTTTTTATAACTGGACTTTTCCTGCTAATTGGCAATTTAATTCCTCCCTGGCTAATATTGTTTATGGATATACGGGTACCACTTCGGGCCAGATTTGCGTTTCCGTCTCCAATGGCAATGGTGCTAGCGCTCTTTTCTGTAAAACCATTATTGTAAAACCCTTTAGTCCCTTTCCAGGTTGTATTTCCGGTCCCGACAGCCTTTGTGCCGGTGATACAGCCACCTTTGTCCTCAACCCCACTACCGCAGATTCGAGCTGGAATTGGGAAATGTCAAATGGTTTGTCATTGGTGTCAGGACAGGGGACCAACAGCATTGTTGTCGCATTAGCCCCCAATTTAAGTGGAGGGTATATTAAAGTAGGTATCAAAGGCTATTGTATTTCCGACACCACCAGCGCTATTTACTACGTCTATCCAATGGGAATGCCTTATCAGCCCGGTTTTACCAGTGTGCAAAATACCGTCTGGCCCAATTCAATTGTAACGTTTTCCGTTTATGCAATGGGCGCCACTTCCTATATCTGGACCCTGCCTCCGGATGCGACTATCGTCGGGTCAGATACCTCGAGCACTGTAGTCATTCATGTCGGCGTCCAATCGGGCCAGGTTTGCGTTCAGGGGAAAAACAAATGTTCGTTTGGACCTACACTCTGTGGTGTCTTAAATGTCACTACTGCCATTGGTGAACCCATTCCGGAAGCCGGATTTAGTGTGATAGCACAGGAAAGAGGGCTGATGAAAATCAACAATGGCATCAACAGTATTTCACAAGTTTCTGTCTTTAATGTGACCGGGGCTGAAGTGATTCATGACCTTGAAATAATGCCAGGAACCGTAAAGTCCATATACCTTGGCCGCGGTTTCTTCCTGGTGCGAGTAGCCTCAGCCTCAGGAAACAAAACCTACAAGCTGGTACTATAAAAAACTGTGCAACTCCGTGCCAAACTCCGTTAACTCCGTGTGAAACACCTAAACACCTAGCGAATCCAGGATCTTTTCATAAGGAAGTCCTGACAAACAGAAATATTCTCAAACAACACAGCAGTTAATTCAATGGTATCGGGTACAAGGTCATGTATCGCGTCAGGAATATATTCGTGTGCGATTTCATTTCGAAGATCCCGGATCTCAATCATCTGATCAGCAGAAAGCAATAATGACATTTTCTCAGCCTTGTTCATGCTATCAATGAATGGAACAAACGGCTCATGAAGTAACATCCAGATTGTTCTAAGTACCTTTTGAGTAAAAATGTCAGAAGTCCTGCTAAATTTTGAGGTTAAGGAGTCAAAAGATTCAAGTTCTTCAAAAGAATACTGATTTTTTTTCCCGATCAATTGACATTTGGTCACAGAAAGTTGAAGCGTTGTTACTGACGCAATTAGCAGCTCCCATTCAGTTTGAAGCAATTCTAAATTTGCTTGTTGCTGGTCTTTGTTCATAGCGGGATACAACTTTGTTCAATAATTTTTCGGAAACTCGAATCACTTGAATACGTAAAGTTAACCAAATCAAGCTTCTGCCATCCCCATTTTTTGATAAACTCCAGCCTGATCTTTCGAAGTGTTTGTTTTTCAATAACTTCCTGTGACAAAATCATCAAGTCAATATCTCCGCCTCTGGCATTGACATCAACTCTGGATCCAAATAAAAATACACTCGATCCAGGAATCCTTTCCCCGATCATTTGCTTTAAATCATTGGCTATCTCTGGTTTTAACCGCATCTCTTACATGTGATTTTGATGCTGCAAGTTAAGGAAAATTTGTTTCTCACAGGTTCACAAATTTTACCACAGAGTCCACAGCGCTTTTTTAGTTTTCCGGGAAACCAAATCCGCGTAAATCAGTCTGATCAGTTTTATCCGTGTTCTATTATTGACTATTTTTGATCAAATTTTCCCTATGAAAACCCTTAGCCTTACGATAAGCCTGTTCCTGTTTCTGATCACCTCTGGTTTCGCACAACTGAACCAGATTTCCGGATATATTACCAATGCCCAGAATGGAAACCCAGTGGTAAACAAAGCTGTCTTGATCAGCGCCTCAGGGAATTTTGGGTTTAGCTTCAGCGATACCGTTTATACTGCGGCCAATGGGTTTTATACTGTCACCATGGCTTTCCCTTACTACCAATTCGACACCGCTGACATCGCTGTGAAAGTAATCAATTGTAATGCGGACACTCTTTATGCTTTTGCTACGACCTTAAGCCCTGTAATCACAAATAATTTTGTGGTCTGTGAAACGTGTCATGCTGGTTTTTCGGTTGTGCCAGAACCTGTAATTCCTCATGCCTATACTTTTGTAAATGCCTCTTCAAGTCCGACCCCTATGTATTTTTTCTGGAATTTCGGGGATGGATCACCTGTCAGTTCTGTCTATTCCCCAAGCCATACCTTTACAATACCCGGGCCTCATCATGTTGTGCTTATCCTGGGCCCTGATACCCTTATAAGCCCTTGCGGCGATTCAATCAGTGTTGATGTCGAAGACCCTATCGTTTTTTATTGGGATACGGTCCATGCCTGTCCCGGAACAATCACCGCGTCATTAATTGCGAAGAATTTCGTGAGTGTGCAGGGAATGTCACTGAAAACAACATTCAACCCAAGCTGGCTCACCTTCCTTGGCATGACGTATCACAATACCGGGATCCTGCTTTCTAACCTGACCTTCACTGCCGGAAATGGCTATTTGAACATCGTTTGGCATAGCTTTACACCCATCACTTTAAGCAATGACACCTTATTTAAATTCGATTTTAATTTTTCCTGCAATCAGTCGTCACTGAGTTTTGATACCAATAGCAACGTTCTCGGTCCCAATGGGTATTTTGCCCGGGCTTTGGTCAATGGTTTCGTGGATTGTTGTACCAGCCTGGGTCAGCCAGATAATCAGGCAAGCCTGGTCGACATGTTTCCAAACCCGGTCAATGAAACCTTGTTCTTTTCTCAGGAGGTAAGTAAAGTGAGTATTGCTGACCTCAGTGGCAGACTCGTTTTCAGCGAAGTTCATTCGAAGGAAATCCGCTTAAATGAACTAAAACCAGGGATGTATTTTGTAAATTACACCTACAACAATAAGTCTTATTCCCGGAAACTTATTGTGGAGTGATCCTTCTCAGGTTCTCTCAGTCAGGATTTGATGTACCCCATGTTTTTTAATTAAGTACTGCAATTGCTTTTTTTGTGATTTCATTAACATGTAATTAATTAATTTCATAACTTTACACGGTCTAAATCTAAATAATAATAACAATTCTAATATGTCTTTTACTAAAGAACAAGTAATTGATGCTCTGCGTTTTGTAAATGACCCCGACCTTCACAAAGATCTGGTTACCCTCAACATGATTGAAGATGTAGTCGTCGATGGAAATAAAGTTAGCTTCTCTATCGTGCTTACTACCCCTTCTTGCCCAATGAAAAATCTCATGAAGAACGATTGTATCGTTTCTATTCATGAGCGAGTGGATAAAAATGCAGAAGTCGATGTAAATCTTACGTCAAGAGTCACCACCGTGCGTAAGATGGATTCTGCCCAGCTGGCCGGTGTAAAAAATATCATCGCTGTTGCTTCCGGCAAAGGTGGCGTCGGGAAAAGCACCGTCGCCGTTAACCTGGCAATCGCCTTGTCACGACAAGGTTCAAAAGTTGGCTTACTCGATGCCGACATTCATGGTCCTTCCATTCCGTTGATGTTTGGCCTGGTTGATGAAAAGCCTGCTGCCATTGAGAAAAACGGGAAGACCATGATCGTGCCCATCGAGAAATATGGCATCAAACTTCTTTCTATCGGTTTCTTCGTCGATGCTTCCAAAGCCTTGATCTGGCGCGGCCCCATGGCCTCCAGCGCATTAATGCAACTCTTCAACGACTCTGAATGGGGCGAACTCGACTACCTCGTCGTCGACCTCCCACCCGGAACCGGCGACATCCACCTCAGCCTTGCCCAGCAAGTACCTGTGACCGGTATCGCCATCGTAACCACCCCTCAGGAAGTAGCGGTTGCCGACGCAAGAAAAGCAATCAGCATGTTTAATACTGAGAACATCAAAATCCCTATCCTCGGTCTGATCGAAAATATGTCCTATTTTACGCCTGCAGAACTTCCTGATAATAAGTATTATATCTTTGGAAAAGAAGGAGGGCGAATGCTGGCTTCTGAAGCAAAAGTCCCTTTCCTGGGCGAAATCCCCCTGGTACAATCGGTTCGCGAATCCGGCGACAATGGAAGCCCAATTGCCCTGAATGATGATTCGCCGGTAGCCAGGGCTTTCGGTGCCGTCGCAGAAACCATCGCGCAGCAAATCGCCATAAAGAATGCCTTTATGGAAGCCATGAACATGAATTAATTCACAAGAAAATTTTGTTAAACAATCTATATTAAAGTTTATGTCAGAAAATGAAGACCTAATTACCAAAGTAAAAAATGTCATTGAGCAAATCAGGCCATACCTTCAGGCTGATGGTGGCGATATTTCTTTTGTAAATATCAGCGATGACAATGTGGTGAACGTTGAGCTCCAGGGAACCTGTGGCACATGCCCTTACAGCCGTATGACACTCAAAAATGGTGTGGAATCTGCTGTGAAAAGAGCCCTGCCTGAGATCAAATCTGTCGAAGCCATTTAATCACGAAAGATAATGCCCCACAATGGGCATCCTTCTTCCGGTGCCAAAGGCTTTTGATGACACCCTCAATATCGGGGGTGACTGATGGCGCTTGTATTCATTGGTGTTAACCATCTTTAAGACCCTGTCAACCAGGGTCTTTTCGAATCCGCCTGCCACTAATTCATCAGGGCCTTGCCTTAGTTCAATGTATTGATATAAGAGCCGGTCCAGAATCGTATAATCCGGCAATGAATCAGAGTCTTTCTGCCCGGGCCGTAATTCAGCAGAAGGTGGTTTGTTGATGATGTTCCTGGGGATCACTTCCTGTTCCCTGTTGACGAACTCAGCAAGTTCATAAACTTCGGTCTTGTAAACGTCACCCAGCACCGACAAGCCACCACACATATCCCCGTAAAGTGTTCCATAACCCACAGCAGCTTCGCTTTTGTTCGAAGTGTTCAGCAAGATATATCCGAATTTGTTCGATAAGGCCATCAGGATTACCGCCCTGGCCCTGGCCTGTAGGTTTTCCTCAGCCAGGTTAAAGGCTAAATTCTGGAATTGGGGCTGCAAAGTCTTTAAAAAGCCCTGGTAAATGTCTTCAATAGGAATCGTCTCACAGGGAGTTCCGAGGTTTTTTGAGATTTCCAGGGCGTCTGAAACACTATGGTCTGATGAAAACCCTGATGGGAGTAAAACTCCTGTGACATTCTCTGCACCAAGCGCCTCAGCAGCCAATACAAGAACAAGCGCTGAGTCAATTCCTCCCGACAGTCCCAGTATCGCCTTCTGAAAACCAAGCTTCCCGAAATAATCCCTGATCCCCATCACCAACGCGTCATGGATCCCCCAAATCCTATCCTGCCCATCCAGCCCATTCCTGTAATTTAAAACTCCATCCAGTCCATCCCTGTAATTTATAACTCCATCCAGTTCAACAAACCCCAACTCCTCCTCAAAATACTTCATCTGTAAAGCCACAGTCCCAGCAGGAGAAACAGCCATCGATCCCCCGTCAAAAAGTAACTCAGTCTGCCCGCCAACATGATTGACATAAATCACCGGCAAGCGATATTTCTTCGCATTGGCCTTGAGAACTTTTGTCCTGACATGTGCCTGGCCCGAATGAAAAGGCGAAGCAGCAATATTGATGATGAATTCAGGTTTTTGCCGGTAAAGCTCCTCCATCGGATCCGTCGTATAGAGCTGATAAGTCCCTTCCATCCACAGATCTTCACAGATCGTCAGTGCGATACGTTTTCCTTTAAAATCAATGATATCGAAATCTTTATTCGGCTCAAAGTAACGGTATTCATCAAAAATATCGTAAGTCGGAAGCAGCGATTTGTGCCGGATCGCTTTGATTTCCCCATCTTCAAGAAAAAAAGCTGAGTTATACAAAGTCTTCCCAACTTTCACCGGGTTTACTGAAGGCGAGCCAACAATGGCAGCAATCCCGATACAATCTTTGGCAATGTCATGAATTGCGCTCTGACATTTGTTGATGAAGTCGTCAAATTCAAGAAAATCACGTGGCGGATATCCCGAGACAGCAAGTTCAGGAAAAATGATCAGCTCTGCACCGGCAAGCCTGGCCTCTAGAATGGAATTCCGGATCTTCTGGATATTCTCACCAAAATTTCCAATATGAAAATTTAACTGGGCAAGGGCGAGTTTCATCGTTTAAAAGAGAATTCCTAGGTTCAGTTCAACATAAGAGTTTACCGCATTGGGTGTCAGCGTTTTTGGATTACTTCCGATAGTCACAGTGTCAGTCCCTTTCATAATGTTCGTAAACCCGCTGTTGTACAACAATCCTCCGAATACCTTGGTGTTCCCGCTAATCCTAGTCTGAGCGCCAATGCCAGCCAGGAAAGATTCTTTCATTAAAGTAATCCTGTTGTTGATGCTGACCGATTGTGTAATTCCGTTATAAGTCTCTTCGCCCTTGGTCCGGAACAGGATATTGGTCCCCATCCCGACCTCGAAAAAATACTGAATCTTATTGATCTCGTTGGTCATCATCTTCAACTTGAATGGAATCTCCAAATATCGTAAGGTGTAATTGGTGGTGACAGACTTGGCTTTCAGGGTGTCGACATCTTTTGTCACAATCATTTTGCCACCCGTGCTCACCGAATTGACTCCGAATGAAAAGGCATAATTGTCAGAGAGTTTGTATTCTCCGGCAAGGCCAAAGCTAAAACCCAATTTGGTGCCTTTTGAGGTATAAGCGTCAGTGCTTGGACTCATCCAGCTGATATTGGGGGAGATGCGTATTCCAAACTGATATGGAAACTGTTTTGTTGGGTTTGCTGGGGCAGGCTGTACGGGATGATAAGGCTGCGTTTGTTGTATTTGCTGGCCTTGAGGATACGTGTTCTGGGTATTCTGTTGTGAAAATAATAGCTGTAGACTGCTGACAATCAGGACAAATGACAGGATTGCTTTTTTCATAGAAATTGAATTTTTGCAAAGATAAAGCAAACAGATCCTGCAAACAACGACAAATTAAGCATTCAGGCCGCAACTATACAATTTTGTGCTAAATTGCGTTATCTATTTTTGTCCTTTAATTCTTTGCCAAATGCTTAAAAAAGTTTTTTTCTTACTACTTATTCTGGGGTTCGGGCTCTCTTCCTATGCACAGAGGCTGACATTGGGTCCTAAAGTAGGTATTTTACAGTCGAGCCTCACAACCAATATGGATAGTCTGAATGCTGCAGCTAAGCAAAACCTGGAGATAGGGGTCTTTGCCCGGATTTCTGGCAAAGCCTTCTTTATACAACCTGAGATGATCTACCTCACCAAAGGGGGTATCATCGAAAACGCCTCACATACCGTGAAACAGGAAGTTGAAATTCAGGCAATAGATGTACCGGTGCTGCTGGGCCTGAAAATAGGTACCGGGAAATTAAACGTTCACCTGAATGCCGGTCCCGTTTTTAGCATCCCCGTCAATAAAACAATAAAAACGACCTATGGTGCTTCCTTTCTCAAAGAACAGGACTTTACCAATTTCAATACCAGCCTTCAGGCTGGCGCCGGTATCGACGTTTGGTTCCTCATCCTTGACGTCAGGTATCAATATGAATGGAAAAGTATGTATTCAGGAACCGGCACTGCCCAGGGTCTGAACATGAATGAAAGCAATTTCAATATTTCTTTGGCACTGAAATTGTTCTGATACGACTGTCTCTTTAAAAATACTCTTATGAAAAAGCTTTGGCTTCCCGGTTTAGCCCTCTTTGTCGGCATTTCTGCCTCATCAGCACAAAATGGCCTGAAAACTACTGAACTTAACGTATTCAAAAACGGAACCTATTTTGTGGTAAAAGAGGGTGAAGTTCAGATCGATGACGGTATCAGCAAACTTGAAATACCGAAAACACCTTTGCTGGGAACCTTCTGGCTCACCACAGCCAAAGATGCGTCGATCTCCAAGATTGTTTTCATGACAGATACCCTGAAATCAAACCGGCCTGCCCGCACCATCATCGACCTCATCAAAGCCAACAAAGACAAGAAGATCCGACTGAATTACCGCATCGATGACAAGAGTTATGGCGAGATTTCAGGTACAATGATGGCTTTTTATGAGGTTTCTTCCCTCATCAAATTAAAAACCGCTGAAGGGAAATATGCCTATATTCCTGCCGCAGATGTACGTCACTTTTTCGTGGACGAAGTCCCATCAGAAGTGCTGAAAAATGACTCAACTGCCTATCTTGCCAGAGTTGAGTTTAACAAAAATTCGGGCACATCACGCCTGAAGATGGTTTATATGCAGGCAGGGATTCAATGGATCCCTTCATATAACATCAAAGTCATCAACGACAAAGAGCTACAGATTGAGATGCGTGCTCTTGTCGAAAATTTTGCTGAAGTCATCAAAGATGCTGACCTGACTTTGACAGTTGGTAACCCCAATTATAAATTTGGGATGGCCATTGAGCCCTTTGTCAACCCTTTCCTAACGAACCTGGGTGGCCAGGCCAGCGCTACGCCCAAAGCCTATATGTACCAGAATGCCCCCATGCGCGCTTCGATGATGGCAGAATCTTCTGTCGCTGCCGGGGCCGACAACTTCCAGGATTATCAGGTTTATGATACTGAAGGAGAGAAAACCAATGACCTCTTCATGTTCAAACTCGGGAAGGTCTCGATACCCAAAAACAGTAAAGCCACATTCCCTGTCTTTTCCCAGAAATTGCCTTATAAAGATACCTACAAAGTATCGCTGTTTGATGTCATTAATTATGCTGGCAACAGGACAATCTTTAACAACCCGGATCAGAAATTTGATGTGTTTCATTCCCTAAAGTTAACCAATACAACGAAGAACCCTTTAACTACGGCACCCGTTTTCGTGATGGATGAGTCTTTAAGGCCCTTGGCCCAGGATGAGATAAAATACACAGCTCCCGGGGATGTCGTCAATGTGAATCTCTCAAAATCACCTGATATCATCGTTAAAAACACCGAAGAAGAACAAGCCAGGGAGGAGAAAGCAAAAGTCATCGACAAAAACACATTCAACAAAATCACCATCAAGGGTAGTATCACCGTCCAGAATCTTCTTGACAAACCCCTTACCCTTAATGTCGACAAGACGGTGACTGCAATCATGACCGATGTAAGCGACAAAGGAAATATCCGCAAACCCGCACGCTACAACGGCCTGAACCCAACCTCTGTGGCCGAATGGGAGCTCAGCCTGGGCAGTGGAGAGAAGAAGACCCTGACTTATACCTATGAAGTTTACGTGAATGCCCGCTACTAGACTCCTAAAGACAATTTTAGCCCCGATTTTTCTTCTTTTCGTGCTATCGGCATGCCATAATAGAAAGGATGAAAACTTAGTGAGCCGCCCTGCCGCTGACCCCTTGCAAGTTCATATTCATCGTTATGAGCTGGCCTTGTCCAAATTAGATCCGGCTAAGCTGAAAGAGCAACTGCCTTCGATTCATGCTGAGTATTCATTCTTCCTGGGAGAACAATATGACAGTCCGCAAAACCTGGGGCGACTACAAGCCTACCTTTCAGATACCCTGATAAAATCCTTATTCTTAGACACAAAAGCAGCCTACCCTCGCCTGGATTCCACAGAAAGTGAGCTGGGTGCCGCATTTGCCTATTATCACAAAGCCTTTCCTGATGAAAAGATTCCCCGCGTTTATACCTATGTTTCAGGACTTGATTATGAAAATCCGGTGCATTTGGCCGATAGCGTCATGTTGATCGGACTCGACATGTACCTCGGGCAATCCTCCCGCTATTATAAACAACTCGGACTGCCTGAATATAAATGCCTAAGCCTCGGTAAAAACTATATTGCTGCTGACTGTATGAGTCAGCTGGCTTACCGTTTGATCAGGGACAGCAAACGCGACAAAACCTTACTTGACTGGATGATCCTGCAGGGAAAAGTAATGTATTTCCTCGATGCAACACTCCTGGCAGGCAAGGATGCCTTTAAAATCTCCTACAAGCCTGATCAGCTCGAATGGTGTAAAAAAAACGAAGCCTTAATCTGGAGTTTCTTCATCTCACAGAAGTTGTTGTTCAGTACGGATAAAAAAAATGTTCAGGATTTCATCTCAGAAGCTCCATTTACCAAAGGATTTCCTAAAGAATCGCCAGGACGAATCGGTGTCTGGGTCGGGTGGCAGATCGTACGGGCTTATATGGAAAATAACTCAGGCCTTAGTTTAAAGCAACTGCTTGAAGATGAGAATTCACAGCAAATATTAAAGCTTTCTGGCTACAAGCCTGAAAAATAAATTCAAAATTTCTTTCCACTTTTTTCCTGTTTTCCATATATATGAGTAGATATATTTACTCATTATGCTGGTAAAAACATTTGGAAGCACTTTGATCGGGATTCACGCAGTGACAATCACAGTGGAAGTTAGTATCGATATCGGCGTGCAGTTCTTCATGGTAGGTCTTCCCGACAGTGCTGTAAGGGAGAGCCACCAGCGCATTGAAGCAGCGCTGCGGCACAATGGCCATAAGATCCCCGGCAAGAAGATCGTCATCAATATGGCGCCTGCCGATTTAAAAAAAGAAGGTTCTTCCTATGACCTCACCATTGCGATGGGGATTTTGGCTGCTTCAGAACAAATCAAAATCGACAAACTGGCCGATTACCTGATCATGGGAGAGTTGTCTCTCGATGGAAGTCTATTGCCTGTGAAAGGCGCCTTACCCATTGCCATCGAAGCCGCAAGAAAAGGCTTCAGGGGCTTTATCCTGCCGATTCAGAATGCGAAAGAGGCTGCGATCGTAAATGACTTACAAGTCCTCGGTGCCCAAAACATCAGGGAAGTCATCGATTTCTTCAACGACAAGAACACTTTGGAAGAAGTGAAAGTCAATGCAGCAGATGAGTTTTCTTCCAGGTTAAGCAGCTATGAGTTTGACTTTATGGATGTGAAAGGACAGGAAAACATAAAACGTGCACTGGAAGTTGCAGCCGCAGGAGGTCATAACATTATCCTGATCGGGCCGCCCGGCTCAGGGAAGACCATGCTGGCCAAACGACTGCCTTCCATACTTCCTCCGCTCAGTATGAGCGAATCCATGGAGGCAACAAAAATTCACAGCGTCGCCGGAAAAATGCCCCGGAATACTGCCCTGATCTCTGTCAGGCCCTTTCGAAGTCCGCACCACACAATTTCTGATGTCGCACTCGTTGGGGGTGGAAGTTTTCCGCAGCCGGGGGAAATTTCCCTGGCTCATAACGGGGTATTGTTCCTGGATGAGTTGCCAGAATTTAAGCGCCCTGTTCTTGAAGTCTTGCGTCAGCCATTGGAAGACAGGTATATCACAATCTCCAGAGCCCGGTTTACTGTCGATTATCCTTCAAGTTTCATGTTGGTGGCAGCGATGAATCCCTGAAGTTGCGTTGCTTATTTCCCGGGTTTTTAAAATTGGAAGGAATATACGCGAGCTTGATCGCAATGTCCTCACGTCCAATAGTTATGTTGTCTGTTATGACTTCTATGATGTTGCGCTTCTCTTGGAAGGGCATTTGGGGCCAGCGCTGGAATAGGTCTTTGGCGTCACGTAGGATTGTATCTGATGACAGGGCTTGGATTTTAAGAAAGTCGATTTCAGCCATCAGTTCCGGCAGTTGGTCTTCGATTTGATTTAGGCGTTCTTCAAGTGGTTTATAGTGTCTGGGGAAGCTGTCTTTGGAGATTTCACCTGATACACGCATGGAGACCAGTTCGTTCATGTCCCGGCGAATACGGTCAGCTTCTTGGGTTTGTTTGGAAAGGAGAGTTTCCTTCTCCTGGATAATTGAGTCGGTTTGAGACAGATATGTTTTTATGTCCTGATCAGTCAGGAGGAAGGATTTGAGTTGTTCGTGATATATTTCATCAATGTCACTAGCTGGGATTCTGTTTTTGCAGGCTTTACAGGTGAAGACATTGGAGGGGTGGAAGACGTACATTTTTTTACCGCAAGTACAGTAAAGGAGGCCTGAGAGGAGATGGACAGGTTTGGGACCAGCCTTGCGGCGTTTAATAGTTTGTTCTTCTAGTATTCGGTTGCACTCATTCCATATTTTATCAGATACAACGGGTTGGCAGGTGGTTACTATCCAATCGCTTTCTGGCTTGAGTTCCCAGTGCTTGCCATCCCCCAAACTTTTGGTGTAGTTGGCCCGGCGTTCTCCTTTGGCAGTCGGGTCCTTGATTAACCTATCTATAGTGGTGTCAGAAAACTTTGAACCGTTCCTGGTCCGATAGCCTAGGTCATTAAGTTCTTTAGCTGTGGTTTTCTTGCGTTTGTGTTTTAGAAATACTTCGTACACGAGTTTGCGGACCGGGCCTTCTGATTCATCAACCACCAATTCTTTACCCTCCCAGCGATAGCCGAATGAGGCGGCTCCTCCCAAAGGTTTACCCAATTTAGCCCGGATGGGGACTGAAGCGGCCACCCGGCTGGAAATCTCTTCCCGTTCCCATTGAGCCATAGCCGCTATCATGGTATAGAAAAGTCGGCCAGCCGGAGTACTAGTATCTATCGCTTCCTGTAAAGAGATCAGATCGGTCTCACTTTCCCGAAAGAGATCAGCAAAGTCGAGCAGTTCTCTGGTGTTACGGGCCAGACGAGCCAGCTTAGAAAATATTAGTCCGGTGATGTTACCATGTTTTATATCTCTTAGCATCCTCTTGGTCTCCGGATGATCCATGACGGATTTCCCGGAGACCGCCTCTAAGTGATAGACCTCTACTACATCCCAATCTTTGGCTTCGGCATATAGCCGGGCCCTTTTTTCGTGATGTTCGGGGGATTCTCCCTTGGCTTGATCCTCAGTGCTTACACGAATCCAAATGCCGACTGTCTTTTTCGTTTCCATTAGGACGATGATTTTCTTTCCTGTATCAAAGTTATTCAATTCTAGCAAATGAATCTAAATTTTCTGAGCTTGATAATTTGATCTTCAGAATTAATGATTCATACTACCTTGGAATAAAAAACCGCCTCAATGGGTGGTTCTTTTTATCCTCTAAGAAAAACATAGATATTCCTGATGAACTATAAGGTTTGCGATTTTTTGTTAGAATTTTAAAAGTCTAGGATTTTCCAACCAGTCAGTTCTTTATCGAACGCATAAGGTATATTTGTATATGTGTAGAAAGACCCGGACTTAGGGATAACTATTCCCCCGAGCATTTTTTTACCTTTTTTATTTTGTTCTTTGATATATTTTTGAAGACCATCCGATTTTGGACCGGCTTCCTTAGCGGTCCAACCAGACTTTGTATCATATAGACCAATCTTTCCGTCAATAAATTTCACTATAAAATCAAGATAAAATACTTGATCTTCACCATATTCGTCTATATAAGGTACTGCGAAATTCGTCATGTCACGCTCTCCATTCTTGAACCACCAATCAACACTTTTATGATTATCTAAAAATTCAATAAAGCTTTTCTCAGTCTCCCATGATTTTGCTTTTGAAGTTGGTTCATAATAAGGTTTCATTATTGCCTTTCTCAGTTTTGGGCTCCTTTCCTTATGGTTGGCATTAAACTCAATTTTTTCAGGAATATTCCATATATCATCGTTTTGCACTGCTTCGTTCTTGGCCTTGGGATGCTTTTCTTTGTATTCTTTCAGTGATTCGTTCATCGCGTCTCTAATGAATTGTGAGTTGCCATTACTTAATACTATTGTCATAATTTCTCTCTGTTTTTCCTCATAATTCATCTCCATCTCTTCAGAAAAGAAATTATATATACTAGTGCAAACCCTACCCACAGAGCGCTGTTCAGGAAACATTTCTCCTGCATGTAAAGTATCCTGAACGAAATATTTAAAAGCTATTTCCAATTCGGTCATTGTTTTTGCAAGAGAAAGATTCTTAGATATTTCAATAGGGTCATTGGTTGTCCCAACATTTTCCAAATGAATTATCCCGTCAATTGGAATACTGTCTGTAATCTTTGCAACCTTTGTGTCCATCTTTTTTGCTATACCTAATTTTTTAGCATGTTTCAGAAACATCGGTATAAATGAAGGATCAAGACGGGTCGTTTCTCTTTGTCTTTTTATATGGCAGGAAACAATATTAATTGGGGCATAAAGTTCATTGCGTTTGCTTGTGTATATTGTGAAATAATCCCTTGCTAATTCTTCCTCAATTTTAATATTGTTATTTGCTATGTTTGTATATACATACCCTTTGTCAAGTTCCTCAATGTTATATCTCATAATCTCTGGCATACGCATGATTCTGCCAACTGTCTGAATTGAGAAGTTTTCAGAATGCCATTCACGAAATAAGACTAAAATATAAGCCCTGGGACAATCCCACCCTAACGCAATTGCCTGTTTGAACAATAGAACTTCAACCTCATTGTCATTTTTTGAAATGTTTTCCAGATTACGTTTGTCTTCGGATAAATATACTGCCAGCCTGCCATTATCCGTTGTTATATCAAACTTTTTCGCCAGTAGGGTTTCAATTTCATCCTTCTTATTAGTAAAATCAATACTACTGCTATCGGGCAATTGAATTAATAAAAGGGGATTAATATTTTCCTTGCCAATTTTTTCAAAATGTTTTTTTAATTCTTCCCTTTTCTTTATGGCTTCTTTTAAAATAAATTCATCACTTCCTTCTCCTTCAAGTTTTTCCTCTTTCAGATCGGGATTTAGCGAAACATTTTCCTTTATCATCCCCTCCTTTACCACATCTTCAAATTTCACTTTTACAATATTATCGGAATCTATATGGGGTGTCGCAGAAACCTCTATTGTAATTTTGGGTTTCATTATATCTATCAAACCACGTGTATTCTCGGCTGACGCAGTATGATGACTTTCGTCGATTATCAATATGATTTCTCTTCCGTCTTCAAAAGTGTTATTTACAATTGAAGTTAAATTGAAATCATTTTCATTTTCACGGACAAAAACATTATCTTTTTTATTGATACTCTCCCAATTCAGAAACAATACCTCGTTTTCAAAGATTTTTTTATCTGTCAGCTCTTCAATATTTGAACATTCTATTACCCTGTTTTCTTTGTAAAAGTTTTCTAACTTTTCCTTGCTTTGAATGTGTAGTTTTCGTGGTGCAGCCCAGATAAAAGAAAAAGTTTTATGATCAGTCCTTTCGCTGACAAACCTTAAAAGAAATTCAGCCATGATAATTGTTTTTCCTGATCCTGTAGGTGCTTTAAAAATTATATTATCATTTCCATTAGATTCAAGAATGTCATTTGCTTTTTCAAGCAATTGTTTTACTGCTTTGCTTTTATATTTTAATTCTTTATAAATCATAATTTACATTTTAAGTTTCATTTGTCCTATGCCAAAGATTCTCCTATAGACTTTTAGAATAGCCTCAGGTATTGAACAAAGGGTAATATCATTTTTTAAGTCTAAAAAGTCTTCTTTAAAATCATCCCCTTCTAAAGAAAACACATAAACTGAAATTGGTTTTTTAAATTTTCGAATTTCATTTTTAAATTCATCCATTTTTAATTCATCGAAAAGAATAGCAGTAAACTTATCTTTATTTTTAAAAATGAATATGTCTTTTCTGTTTAATACTTCATCAAAGGTATTTTCTTTAATGCAAAGCATTTCAATACTTTTATCAGTGAGTAGTTTTTTGTTTCTATGAGTTTGCTCTGAACCCACAAAATTGGTTTTATAATATTTTAAATTGCTTCCAAGGCCTAATATATTTTTACCTTTTTTACTTTCATAACCTTGAATTACCTTCTTTACTCGAGGATAACAAATCTCTGTACAAATATTGTTTTCATTATTAGTGCAAAGAATAAATTGTCTATTCCCTTCATCTTTGTTCAGCTCTAATACCGCATGACCAGTTGTCCCAGAACCTGCAAAAAAATCCAATATAGTTATTTTGTCATTAAAACGTTCTAGAATTCTTTTAATTAAATTAACTGGTTTTACAGTATCAAAGTTGTGTTCGGGTCCAATTATATCACTCAATTCTTTTTTACCTTCTTCTGCACTACCTGTATCGTCAAGATGAGCCCAAAATGGAACAAATGAATAACTCTCTTCATCTTCGGGATATACTGCCCGTTTTGGTATTCCTTCAATTATCTCTATTCGTTTCTGGTTAACTAATTCTGTAGCTTCGTCTTCGCCAACCTGCCATCTTTTGCCTTCACGAGGTTTGATGCCTAATATTGGAAATTTCATTGTATTTCTTTTTTTTCTTCCATAATCTGTTGCTTCAAGATTTTCAAATCTACATGAACCCAATAGACCTTTGTGAGGATATTTTTTTTCTTTATCACTATTTAACAATTTAAACCCATTAAAATCTGCTTTATTTATTTTTCCATAACAATGTATATATTCTAATCGTGGCTGAATCATATATTTTGCCTTGCCTGAATTTGTTGATTTTGTTCTTTTTACCCAAGTTAAAGTTCCGTGAAAATTCCCCTCACCGAAGATTTCATCACACAACAGTTTCAAATTTCCTTGTTCGTTGTCATCAATTGATATAAAAATTATACCTGAATTATTTAATAAATTTTTCGCAAGTTTCAAACGCTTACTCATAAACGAAAGCCACTTGCTGTGTCGATAACTGTCTTCATGGTCAACAAACTTGTCGTTGTATTTAAAATCATTATTGCCTGTATTGTAGGGTGGGTCGATGTAAATTACATCAATGCTTTTAGCATGAGTATAGTTTAAAACAGAAAGAGCGTGGTAATTGTCGCCTTCAATTAGAATATGGGTTGGTTTGCTTTCATCGGTTTTTATTTCTCTTTTTTTGTCTTCAACGAGTACAGGTAATTTCCCTTCTGCTTCTGCTTCAAATTTTTCTTTTGTCTTTTCTTCTTCCCAAACAAGCCCATATTTTTTTCGTTTGTTCAATTTAATCAACTCATCAACGAGCTGTTCTCTGGTGTAATCGTTGTAGTCTTTTTTTGCCATATAGATAATGTCTTTAAGCTATTATGCTTTTGCGAAATCAATAATTCTGGTAATTAACTCTTCGAGATGTTTGGAAAACTTTCTGTCATTCCAGGAATATTCAAGTGCTTTAGCTATGGTCAATGGATTTTTATTCAAACCGCATGCATTACCATAATCTAATGCTGCTTTATCTTCGTATGTCTTCCAATCGGCTCCAATGTCACTGCTCACTGTATCACCAATATTTGTTTTCCAGCAAGTCAAGTTTGGTTTGATAATATGATTTGGTTGCCATTCATTTTCCGCATTGTGTCCTTGAATATTTAAAATTGCCCTATTGTCTTTTTTATGCTTTGCCACTTCTGAATTTCTTTTTTCTACGTCTGGTATATTATCTTTATCAGTATCACCATCAAAAACCACAAACGCTGGAATACTGAGAAGCTTAGCCATTGCCAAAGGTTTTATTAAATTACTTTTCCCATTCATGGGAACAATATGACAACCATATTTTCGGAATTCATTTATTTTTCCCGTAAGCATTAAATAGGATGTGATGAATGCAATATCTTCAAGACCTTCAGTTAAAATAAGAACTTTGCAGAAGAACATTTCATTTGTAATTGGATTCAAAGAAGGATAAAGCTTTGCTATCATTCCTTTTTCCTTTAGGAGTTTTTCTCCTCCTTTATTTAATTCTTCGGCTAAATCTTCGTATGATAATTTCCTTACGACTGTTCTACTCGGGTTGCTCTCTTCCTTTACTATTCTAATTTTATCGAAATTATCTCCAGGTATAAATAATGGGCTGTGAGTGCAGAGTAATATCTGTGATCCTTTTTCAGATAAATCCAATAAGGTCTCTGCTAAATACCTTGCTTGTGGCGGGTGTTGATAGATTTCGGGTTCTTCAATTCCCATTATCAAAGTTGGAGCATTTACATCATCAAGCAATGCTAACTCTTGAAGTAATGCGAGCATAAAAGATCGTTGCAAACCATGTCCAAATCTTGATAAATCACCATCATAATCTCTTTCTCCTAATTTAATATAAGCTAAGGGTTCTTCTATTTTAATAGATTTTTCTGGGTCTTGCCTCCAAAGAACGTTGGCGCTGATATCGGGATGTGCCCAAGATGATAATCTGTCTTGAAGTGATTTTGAAATATCTTTTAAGGCTTCTTGTTCTGATTCTAATAACCTTTGGTAAAGTTCTTTTGTTTCATTTCTTAAGGCAGTTACACGATCTGCAAAATTAACTTTTGACCGTACTGTTCTTGCAAGTAGTTGCCCAAGTGAAGATGATTTAGTTTCTTCGGCCTCAGTTGTGACATCTTTTACGGCAGATATAAAGACCCATTGTATATGTGGAGCAAGTTGACTTGCACCTTTCGTGGCTCCATAAAAATCATCACCACTCTGCTCTAATGTACATTGATCTGGTCTTGCAGATTCGTATTCATGTATTGATGCATCCATTTCCGCAATGGTGTTTGCATTCTTTAAATCAGGGAATTGCTTCTTGAATTCATTAAATATTTCTTGAAGTTCTTTCGCTTTAGCTTTTTCTTTTTTCGCCTCAAAATATTTAGCGAAATCTTTCATAACTAATCTTTCACCAAATTGTTTTACTTCAGCGTATTCTAATTGTTTATCATATTTTGCAATAGCTGTTACAACAAGTTTGTCATGTCGAACATAATGGGATAAATCCTTCTTTGCCTTTTCGGATAAATCAGTAAAAGTGACAGTTATTTTTATTTCTTCATCGATATTCTTGTGATGAAAATCATCTATTGTTAATTTACTTAAATCATTTTTACAATCTTTGTATTGCCTGAAGAAAACATTTAAAGCGTAAAGAATTGTTGATTTTCCTGCTCCATTTGGGCCGACAAAACAATTGTAATCATCGAAACTTATCGTTTCATCTTTAAATGAGCGAAAATTTTGTATTCGAACAGACTCTACTTTCATTGTTTTTTATTTTAAAAACTAACAAATTAACTCAAGAACTGTAAAGATATTCTATCATTTTTATGCCATTATGCCTAGCATAAATTTAACACATAAAGCAGGTATATATATGTGTCATGAAATTTATGCCTGGAAGAGACTTGTGACAAAAGTAACAATATTTCATCACTGACAATACTTAGACCATACCTGAATGGGGAATGTGAGATTTTTTTCAACGAAAAGTAATCATTAACCATACTTGTATTAAGTTTGTTTGTATCTAAAGCTAGCTCATAATCTGATATAGATGTTATTGTTATGATGAATCCCAACTTCCAAGAACTTGGAGACAAAGCTTTTAATACTGACGGGGCCTATAATCTCGATATTGAAAGTTGTCTCAACTGTCTGTACTTCAAATCGTACAGAGATTCTTTAGGGGACCATGATGAACCAAAAGAATTCGGATTTTGTGATTATCCCTTTATGGAGATAGATGAAACAATGGGCTTAGGGATGATTTGTGATTTGTATAATAAGAAATAAAGACCCCCGACCAGGTAAAGCGGTGTTCACTTCAGCCCTATAGACAAAAAATCCGCCAAGCCTGAGCCCTGCGGGTTCGTGCCTCAGCTTGTCATATTTTTTGCTTTTTATAGGGCATCCGTTCACTACAGCCTCCCTTGTCTTGTGGCTATTTCCTTCTTTCCGCTTCGCTTCACTCAATCTATAGCCCCAATCCACCGGCTGACCATGTTTTGCTCGCCTGCGAGCTCATTCGGCTTCGGAATTGCGCTCCATTTTTCTAACCCACAGGCAATTTCATTTAAAATGAAGTCCAATTCCTCGTGTGTTACATACTTATCCCTCGCCCTTCGGGCTCCCAGTCTAAGACCTCATTCGCCCTCGCAGCGGCTCGCTGTTCCACAGCTATTGCTTTTAACTACTAAGCTCAAGGCTGTTTTTACCTGGTCGGGGGTCTTTATAAAAATGCTTCTAAATTGTATTTTAAATTCATTATAGTCTCTTAAAATTCAAATGTTTATGAATTCGGTTGGAGCTCTTGACATGGTTGTCGATTCAGGCTAAACTCGAGATTCTGATTAAATTGAATACTAATTCCGGGTATCCTGGCCACTCCAGAAACCGGATAGTCAATTTATTTCGGTTTTAGGTGGTTGTTTTACCCGGGACTTTATCATTCCCAACAAGACCACTTAAAACCATATATTATGAACATTAAAAAAGAAACAGCATTAAAATTCTTGTCAAATCTTAAATTCTGCTCAAAATACCTAGCTATAGAGTATTCGGAACAGCTAAAAGACGCAGAAGTATATAATTGTGTTTTGAGCCGAAGCGATATATCCCCAGATGAGGCATTATTGCTAAGTAAAAAATGGGCTAACCCCCAGATTAATAAGTCGCTATTAGGGCGAGAAGATATAGTACAATACTTACAAGGCCTTGATCCCTATCATGCTCTATTAAAAGCGAGAAAAATTGGGCGACCCGAGATCTGGGACCTAATCTTGGAAAATGAGAAAGTCCTAGCCTTCTTACATGAATATGATGTTACGAGGGCAATAAGTTTATCGAGGGAAATCGATTTTCCAGAGGTCTACGAAATTATTTTGGGGAGGCCTGACGTTATTAAATCTTTGGAATAATTTCTAACGGTAAATTTTATAGGGCTATATTAATTTTAGCCCTTTTTTATTTGGGTGCTGTAAGTATCTTGAGTGAATTAAAATTAGGATGGAAAAAGTTATAATCTTGTTGATTAACAGCTCCTCCAATGTATTTTTTTAAATAGACTAACTCCCCACTTAATGTAATATTTTCGTTGCCAACAAAATCAAATATGTTACCATAATAGGTGTTGAGGTAAACAAATTCACCTTCTAAATAATGATCGGGACCTCTAACTGGAAAATCCTTGTCAATATTTTCGAGTGCTTTTCTCAAAAAGGCAAAACAAATTTTTGAATCTGTATTTTTAACTGTCATTCCGCCTCTATACGACATAGACCAGACTGGGATGTTATTTTTAAATATTACTTCAAACCCCGCATCAAGTAAGCTGCCATAATAAATGTCTCGATAATATAGAGAATTTTCTTTGTAAATAAACACTTTAAGCCCATTAGCGTATCTCCTTGCCTTCCTTCCCGAAGCATAGGTTGCTGTTTTAGCAGTTATTAAAAATTTTATAAGTTCCAGATCGTCAACCATTTCAATTTGTTTTCTCATTAAGGTGATCAAAATAAATTTTATAATTAATGTTATTTTGCGTGCAATAGCTTATTATTTTGCTCTTCAACGATTTCCAGAAAATCTTATTTGTTGAGAGGGTTCTATAAAAATCGAGCAATTCGGGTTTGTTCTTTTCGATAAATTTACAAATTTCTACCTTATTATTGGCTCTAATATTCAAATTCTCAAAGCTTATGTCCTGAGTGAAATCCATGACATTTTTTATAATATCTTGATAATTCGTAATATAGGGAAAAATTGGAGAAATAAACAGATATGATTTAATATTTGCTGCATTTAACTCCTTGAGAACCCTTATTCTTATACTAGGCGTTGATGCAAAGGGTTCGAGTTCTCTTGATATTTTTGGGTCAAGGGAGTTTAGAGAAATTCCGACTCGTAAATTTTTAAATTTTTTAAGAATTTCAATGTCTCTTATGATCAGGCCTGATTTAGTTAGAATCTCTATCCTGGGTTGGTATTTTAGGAGTTCTACCAAGATTTGTCGAGTTATCTCATGTTTTTTCTCCACTTGTTGATAAGGATCGGTTACTGACCCTATCAATAACGTCTTGTCTGGATGAGTGTACCCCTTTATTGTCTCAGCGGCGTTTATTTTGACATCGACAAATTCGCCCCATTTCTCGCCTGAATGGCCGGTAAATCTTTTCATGAAATCAGCATAGCAATAGATACAGGCGTGTTGACAGCCAACAAATGGATTTATTACAAAATCGGCATCAGGCAGTTTGCTTTTGGTAATCACTTTGTTTGTAATTGTTTCATTGATTTTCATAACTTTAAATTTAATAAAGGATGCTTGCTGCCTTGTTAAAAATAAACATTAGTCTTTCCTTATAACCTTTTTCACTAATTGACTGCGAGTCAAGAAGAACCGACAACTTACTTTTTTTAAGATCACCGATGATAAAATCAGGAAGAGGTTCGCCAAAACCATTAACAGCCCAAGGGCTTGTTGATAAGATGCCTTTTTGATTAATTACGAGGTGCGAGGAAGGGTAGTCTGAGGAATCTTCAGGATTTTCCGAAATTATTGTCTTAAGCGCTGTTTGGGTTGTGACCACAGGGTACTTATAAGTATCTCCTAATTGCTGGTAAACTTCAATAGCTTTTTTGTACTCATCAGCTGATGGACTACCAAAGCTGCTCACCGATCCGCGTCCTACAGGGAAAAATTTCATTAGTAATGCTTTGTCGATACCATTCTCGTGCAAGTTTAAGAAAATTTTTTCGATTACTCCTGGTGTCATATTTGCTAAGGTTAAAGGTATCTGTGCAGTTATATGCATTCCATATTTTTTCAATTGGAATACTTTTCGGAGGTTAGAAACATTATAGGAATTCGGTCGATACGGAACATTCGCAATCTCAGGCGAATCGTATGTAAAATCAATGTTGCCGGCTAAGTTTATTAATGAATCCGGAGATGTTTTTGAAAATCCGATACCAGTAGCGGTTATGCTAATATTCTGGATGCCAAATTTTTTAGATGCCCGCTCAATAATTGTTCTGTTTTCCTTAAGTAGCAGGGGATCGCCTCCTGAAAAATCTATTTCTGTGTTTATGTCCATATTTTCAAGCACTTTCAGTTTGTCTTGCAGGGTTATTTCAAAGCCATGCTCCACAAGATATTTATAGGCACCTTGGTAAGCATCCTCTCCCTTTTCCTTGCCTATTCTGTGAACTTTTGATAGGCAATGTGTTCGGATAATTACATCGTTTCCTTTTCGCGTGACATGATAGGCATCAACACAACAGAACCCACAATCATAAGGGCATATTTTAGTTATGTTCCAAATTAATTTTACCTTAGGCGGAAAAAGCAAGATGCTAGAACGAGTGTCAAATTTTTTCATCGGTAAATGGTTTTGAAAGGTTTTCAAATTAAACTGGATTGATCAGACTCAATACTAAATATGAAAGCGCAGTATGTCATTATGTACTTCAACCTCATACTCATTAGTAGAAAGATAAACTGGATCAGTTAATTTAAAAGAGAACCACTCCCAATAAAATATAAAGTGAATGGTTCTCTTTTGGAAATGCTACCATAAATATTCATTATTTGAGCATTATTAGAGGCTTAATTTTCTTGTGTTAGTAATACCCGATATTCAAATCAGTCAACAACAAGCTTTTTGAAATATATATTTCCTTTCAAAGTCTCTACCTTTAGAAAATATATTGAGGCTGAAAGTCCGTCTGGAATATGGAATAATTTAATATTCTCATTAGCCTGTATGCTCCTAATTAGTCTGCCATCGAGTGAATAAAGGGAAAGAGTTGTTTTCGCCTGTATCCCCTCAATAGATAACTCCTCTCCCGCATGTATCGGATTTGGGGAAAAGCGAACTTCACCTATGGGAGTGGTATCTGCGGGCACGAGGAGAGCGGTACTTCCATCGGAGATTGTTATTTCTCCAACTGAGCTATCGGGTAAAAGCATTGTCGGAGTTGTGAATGAATAAACCGAGCTTATTGGCGAAGTCCCACCCAGACAATTTGAGCTGATTTTAAAATTATATGTTGTACCACCACTTAAACCATTAAACTGCACAGGATTGTATGTGTTGTTGCTATATATGGTGTAAGTAGATGAATAGCTTGGTTTTAAATAATAATTATAACTTGTAGCATTCTGTGCTGTCCAATGTAATACTGCCGACGTTTTTGTAATTGGCGAAGCGTAAATTGAATAAGGAGTGAGACAAGAATATGTTGTATTAAAAGAATAAGCGCCACTGTAATTTGAATAATACCCGTTGGAACAATACGCCCGAACCTGAAAATAATAAGTAGTCGATGAAACAAGTCCTGACAAACCATATGAAGTTGAATACACGTTGACGGTATTCCACGTGCTACTGCTGCTCGGTCTCCATTGAAGCTGATAATAGCTAACCCCGTTCACACTTCCCCAATTAAGGGTCGCCGTTGAGGAAGCTATATTTGAGGCATAAATTCCCGATGGTATACCGCAGGTTGCCTGGGTTGTAAATGAATAGACTACGGAGTAACTCGTCCAACCATTTGCCGGGCAATAAGCTGCTAGCTTGTAATTGTATGTTGTCCCGGAGAGCAGATTTGTCAGATAAATGGGTAAACTTGTAATAGTGTAGAATGTGTAAGTTGAGCTAGTGCTTGGCTTTACACCTATCTTATACTGAGTAGCACTAGCAACTGCATTGCAGTAGACATAGGCCGTAGTTGAGGTGATGTTCGACGAATAGATATTGGTTGGGATAAGGCATTGGGAAATGTTATTATAAACGCGTGGTGTATAGGATGTTAGTTGTTGCGGAGTATAGGTATATGATGAAACTCGCCAATCTCTTGCTGAGGATTCAAGAACCGTTGTATTCCCATTTCCGGGAGAATACGAATAGACCAGTCTAACGTGCCCCGCAGTGTTTAAAATATCCCCTTGCTGGACTTGCGTTGATGAAATTTGAGAAGAAATGCCATTTAATAAGCTACAATTGTATTTTGTTGAAAGCTGCCACGCCCTAGATACAAATCCCGAACAATCCATCCCGCTAGCACAGCCCAGACCAGCCAAATAAGAGGGCGAATTTGTACATCCACCTGAATATCCAGAGCAAATATCACCAGCACTTTTCCCCGCGGCCATTGCGGTATTGTGGTTGGCTAATGTTGACCATCCACCCCAACAATATGGCATTCCCCAGTTTGTACCCGTCACCACACAACCCGAATATGAGGGGGAAGCGTAATAAATTAATCGCCCTCCACAGTTTACCCCAGACCATTTATTTGCATTTGAAGCCGTCCAGGAATAGCTGGCGTTTGTATAAGTGTTGGCATTATTCATTATCTGCGTTCTGGTAATTTGCGCAGGCAATGAAGCTGATAAAACAATGAAAATTGAAAATAGACAAATATTCTTTTCCCAATTTTTAGGAAAAAGAGAATGACTGAATAGTGTAATAATTTTTTCCATGATTACTTGCCCTCCGGATTTAAATGGTCATTAAAGTGATACGATTGTGTTGCAATGAAACTAGGATAATTAGAAGTGTTAGATTCTCCGGAACTTGATTCCTTAAGTGCGAATAGAAATACTCCTTCAGGAGCGGTCACCATATTGTATAAGGTGCCGGAATCTGAAATCAGAAAATCTTTTGAGGAAAGCACATAATAAACATTGGGGACTTTAATCTCCGAAACAGCCTTTTCTAAACCGGTGGGAGAAAATAATGTACCTACTATTTGTCGTTCTACAGATATCGGACTTTCCGATATGAACGTTTGTACATCAAGGATTACCCGGCCCGCTGTCATACCTACAGGGAATACACCGGCTATTTTCTTGTCAGTTTGAAAAGTGTTTTGGAGTCTTACTCCTTCTGCCGTTATAACCGTTATTGCATAGGTATTATCTCCATTTATGTTTGTTATTACCCTACTTCCAGTTGAAGTAATCCAGCCTTCAGTTTCGCTGGCTGTAACGGCTTTCCCAGCCGTCGCGATAAGTAGAGAGTTGCCGGAGGGCAGCAATAGGTATATTTCGTGATTGTAACGAGTCATACGAACAACCCCCAAGTATTGCTTACTATACCCGAAAGTGCCGGTCAATTTGCCAGTGACATCATAAGAACTGACTGCAAAATCATTCAACACATAAAATTCCCCTTTATCATAAACAAAATCGCGAGGATCGGAGCCAACGGAAAATTTTGTTATTACTTTTCCGTCTTTCAAGCCAGTAATAAAGACCTCGTTGGTCGAATTGCAGAGATAAGCAACACGATTAGCATCCACTATTGCAAAGGAGGTGGCACCCAAATTCACACCCGGGCCTGTTCTGTAAGGCAGCCCCGTTGGAGTGTTCCAGGTGGTTGAACTTAATTGAGTAACTTTGAATGAGTACTCTGGCGCTTTAGAGGTTTCGAGGTTCGGTTTGACCTTTACTACGCTCTGGCTAAAAACATTAAAAATGATGAATGAAAGAACAACTACCAATGTAATAGGTAGTATCGTTTTTCGATTGAACAGGGCTCTAGCCTTGTTAGCGTTGTCCTTAATGTTGGGACTGTCTTTAAACTGTTTCATGTTGTTGATTTTTAATTGTTTATAATATAAACAGGTCGAATGCCTGTCTTTTTTAAATACCAGTGATTGATAAGATACAAGACCACAAGGGTTTAAAGAGATTCTTAGAAGTGGGATTTTTACAATTTGTTCATCATGGAAACATTGAGACATTGCTCTGTAAAGCATGACGTATTCATCAAGGCTTGAGCATGACAGCCCTTGGGTCGTTTTTGGAATACTTACCGAGTTTCCACATACATTTTCGAGAAATCGTTTGTTTTGTAAGAACCCGTTGGAGTGCATGGCGATATTAAAGATTAGGTAAAGAAAACACATATGCGCAATCGCAGAAGCTAAGACGAAGCAAATGTAGCATCGTAGAAGTTAAAAAGCAAATAAAATCGCTACTATTGTAAATAATATTTATATTGATCAGTAAATCAGGATTTTGAAAAATAGTTAAAATAAGGGAGGGATTTGTGGATACAAAGTTGCGGAATCAGACAAAATGTCGTACTTTTGTAAAAAATTACACACTTATGCCAGAGAACCTAAATGATCTATTGTTTAAAAGAAAGGTTATACATAAAGGGGGCAGTGAGAAAAAAGTACTTTTCCATTTCCAGAGTGAGCTAGCTGTTGCCATTGTAAATTCAGCGCCTAATTATAGGGGTAAAGATCCTAGTAATATTAGGCCATATGTAAACCAGGTACTAAAATCTGGTTCAGAACATTATCAAAAGCCAATTTCTGTCGACCTTAGAAATGGAATGATTCTGGCTATAAAAAGTCGATTGGCACAAGAAGATCCGTTATTTAATAATCTCGAGAAGGCATTTGACGAAGCCTACGAACTATTAAAAAAGATACCAGACGAAAAAGAATCGTCAAAATTTGATACGGAATGGGACGAATTATTAGCATGGCAGGCAATCTCAAATAAAACGAGCGTATTTAATCGTCTTCCTTCTGAGGCTAAATGGTGCCAAGATAAGAGTGACGATGAAACAAAGGATCTGTTGAATACAACAATCAGTAATATATTTGAAAATTATAAGCAGCCGAGAAAAGATATCTTGGAATTTGCATGTAATTATACAGAAACGAAGCAACTGGAGCAACTAGTACAATCAGAGCAATCGGAGCAAACGAAGGGAGCCAGGCAACAGAAAAAACGAGAGCAACCAAAAGGGCCTAAGCAAAAAGAGTCTCCCTATCTAAAATATGGCTACCGTTTTTATGTTCCGAATTTGTCTATTGTTAAAGACCTTTGGCAAGGTATTTTTGAATTTACATTACGCGAAATATTTAAACCTGAATACCCTATGAAAAGCTTGAATGAGCTAATTGATCCAACAATAAGGTTGATTAATTGGTTCAATACATCCGAACCGTTTAAGTTTATTAGGGTGTTTACCGCTGATGCTTCAATAGTTTCAGTGCCTTTAGTTTATTTTGAATGTAAAAATGGTCTTGATAATTTAGGTAGACTTGAATATGAGTCTCTGTTTTCGTTAATACTAAAAAAGAAGAAATTGAACAGCGTTAGCAAAATAACAGGAGATGACATGGAGTTTTGGAAAGAAAAGGTATTCTATCCCGTTAAATGGTCGGAACCACAAAGTAAGGCATTTAATATAACAGAGGTTACTTTTGAAAAAGTGTGTGTTCATATAATTAGAACTCTCAATCAACAACGTTTAATGGAATAAATTTCATGAATCAAAAATCTGGAATCCCGAAAGGTTATAGATATTTCCATATTATCTCCATGCTTTTTGTTTCCTCCTTATTGGTTGGGAATACGGTAGCAGTAAAGATTATAACATTTCTAGGATTTTCAATCCCTGCTGGGATTTTATGTTTTCCATTAGCATATATTGTTAATGACGTTTTGACTGAGGTATACGGATACAAGAAAACCAAGGGCGTTATTTGGTGGGGATTTATCTGTCTGGGATTCATGACTCTAGTATATTATTTGTCAACAATCATTACGCCAGCACCATTTTGGAAAGACCAACAAGCCTATCTAAATATTTTTAATGTAGTTCCCCGAATAGCATTAGGATCACTAGTAGCTTTCTTGGTGGGTAGTTTTTTAAACTCCATTGTGCTTTCTAAAATGAAAATATTTACGAAAGGTAAGTATCTATGGACTCGAACTATAGGCTCTACAATTATCGGCGAAGGAGCGGATTCGATTATTTTCAATCTTATTGCGTTTGCAGGGATCTTTAAAATTCAGGACTTAGCCATAATAATGTTTTCCGGGTTTTTATTAAAAACACTTTATGAGACAGTAGCTACACCCTTAACGTATTTAGTTGTAGGTTATTTAAAGAGAATTGAACAGGAGGATAAATATGACATTGGAGAGAATTATAACCCATTCTGATGAGATTGGGGAGAACTGTTTCAGATTATTCATGGACTACCCTATGGGAAGTTATATCCCTAAATGGAAAATATTTAGAGCATTCACAAATGAAAATAAAACGATAGCTGAGCATATCGTTTCGACAAAGCTATGGCAAAACACAAAAATTAATTGCATTTTGGATATCGGAACAGGAGACGGCCAAGTTTTATCCACGACGCTCTCAATATCCCATAAGCTTCCAAATAAAGTTGTGCTAGTTGACCCCAATTCGGAACTACTGAATGAAGCGAAGACTCAGTTGAGCAAAAATGTTGGCCAGACCGATGTATTTTTAAGTAATACAGATATAGGAAGCGTAATCCCAGATATTTTTCAAGGTGTTGATTTTATCTTACTGGTACACGTGCTTTATCTTGTTCCTTTTTCTGATGTCGAGAAAATAATAAATAATTTACCGATTAATTTACCTTTATTGATTATAACCGACAAAGAAGATTCTTTATTCCCAAGATGTTGGAAGATAACAGCGCCTAAGTATTTTGAAAGATCGGTGAAAATAAATGCATTTTTAAGTAATCTGCCACCAAGTGATTTTTCTGTCGAAATAAGCACTTTCAAGACATTTATAAAAAATCCATATATGATAGACCGTCCTGAACTGATGAATAGTATTTTGTCACTTATTAGTTACACGGAATACGAGAATCTCAATGATAACAAGAAGGGTCAAATAACCGAGGTAGTAAAGGATAATTCGATTAACGACTTAATCAGTTGTGAAACTAACTGTTATGAGATTATTAAAAAGGCTCATAACATATAGGGAAAGATTATTTCAGATCAGCTTGAATTATGAGTATTATAAATCAGGTACCGATGGCAAATGGGTTTTAATAAATGAAAATGAATATACAGCCGGGCTCAGTAACCCGACTAAGTATTATTATGACAAAACGGGCAAGAAGTGGATTGAAGAAACTCCCCCAAAGAAATAACTAGCTTTTCTAACAGCATACCATAATATATATGGGACGTCCTCCAATTTGATACTGGGGATGTCCCATTTTTTTGCTTTTTCAAGAAAATGAAGAACCATTCCCAGATTTCCAACTTAATGAATTAATTGGAACACAGGGCGACCGCAATAGCCTCAAACCGTCTAAGATTGCGAGACTGTTTATTGGATGCATAATCATCTCCATTTAATTCCGAGAAGCACTTTCTTAAGAATAGTATTATCTCCTGTTTGTTTTTAGCTCCGGAACAATTCTGTTTTAACTTTTCAATTGAAAATGAACCTAATTTAAGTGGACACTAGTGAAAAGTTATATTAAAACCTCAGCTTAATATTCATCTGCTAATTGTTTTAAATTGATACGAGACCATTAATGTCAATACAAATTGTAATTTAAATTGCATACATATATAAAAGGCAGATATTGGCTATACAAAAATATCATCGTTTATATCAGAGACGCTAATATATTTAAGTAAATCTATTCCTTCTTTGTAACTTCTTGCCAGATTGTATAATAGAACATTTAATTCATGCCTTATGCAAAAATGAGTACAATCTTTGATGGGATTAACTTTTTTAATTGACAATTGACAACTCTCGGATTGCCAAAACTCATCAAATTTTGTATCTGTCAAACCAAGAAGATTCTGCTTAAATCCCCTTTTATATGGGCAAGGATAAATACCATTTGGGGTCACAACTGTCCGTAATTCCAGCGTGGGACAGAAGGCGTAACTTTTACTCTGGTCAAGCGAAGCCGAAAATAATATATGCTCCACTGATTTTGGATATATCACCCTGAATTGATTATCGTTTAGGTCAATTGATTGTTCTAGTTGCTCTTTAATCTGGATTTTAGCTTTTTGAGAAAATGAAATAAGGTGGTGGTTTTCATTTACCATTGGTTTAAATTCAAAATAATCACAACCAACTTCCTTAGCTAATTTGGCCGCAATAAATATTTCTTGGCAATTATTTATTAAAGTCCCATTTGCGGTTGGCCGTTCAATTAATAAATAACTATAACCCAGTTTGCCTTTTTTGATTTTTGAAAGTTTTTCTAAGTTAGATATAATCTTTACAAAACTGTCTTTTATTTTAGAAGGTCGAAAAATCTCAAATGTTTTTTGAGTGCCTGCGTCAATGGAAACTCTAGTCCAATTAATCAATTGAGAAATTGGTAGAATATGACGATTTATAAGAAATCCATTTGTAGTCAAGCCAAGCGAAATACCTAAATTATAAGCATGTGTAAAAAGATCAGAAATATTTGGATGTGCCAATGGCTCACCACCGCCAATAAAAATAAGACCCTTTACGCCCGCATTATGAAATTCAGTTATCAATTCAATCGCTTTAGAAGTGCTAATTTGCCCTTTGTTCAGTTGACCACTGCTTATACAATCGGGACATTCAAAAAAACAATTTGTTGTTGGATCAAATTCAACAATCAAGGGGCCTATTGTTTTTTGTTTTTTAATAAGTTCTTCAACTCTTGGTCTAAGCGTTGTTTGTAGAACTTTATTAATAAAATTTAATTCAGGATTATAGTCCATTATTTAATTATCCATTAAAAATCTAGTGAATTTGTAAACCCAATTCCGACACTCCTGTAATATAATGTTTAACGGGTAAATTAGAAATAGACTTAACAATAGAATCAATTTTTGAGCGTTCAATAAGAGCGAACATGCAACCCCCAAGTCCAGTGCCGGTTAATTTTGCTCCCAGAGCACCCTTTTTTAAGGCCGCTTCGACGCAAGTATTTAATAAATCAGTTGAAACGCACATAAAATCTTTTAAAAGATAGTGGCATTCAGATATGTAATTGCCGAATTCTGATATTTCAAAATTTTCCTGTTGTAATAGTGAATGCATTTTTTGTATAGTTAATTCACTTTGTTCTATATATTGCATAATCAATGGCTCTTTAGATGCTAATCTTTCACGTTTCCATCGAATTACTTTACTTGTAAAATGCTTTGTTTGAGTATCAACAATAATAAATTGAAAATTTTCTGGTATTTTGTATTTTAAAATAGGATTCGGGGGTACAAATAGTGAATTAATATAGATAATTCCTCCAAGCCCGCATGAATAAAAGTCCATTTGCCCAGCGCCTGTTTTTAATTCAACCTGTTCGATATTATATGCTAAATTGCATATTTCCAAAATTGAAAGTTTTAAGTCGAAGAATTTATTCAGAGCAGCGATAGTAACAACAGAAATGGCTGCACTACTGGCCAACCCGGCGGAAACAGGTAATTTTGAATTAATTTCAATTTTAATTGGAGGAATTTCAACCCCCAAATCTCTAATTACCTTAATAGCTGCGTGAACATAATCCATTATATTGTTCTCGTATTTTCCTAATCCCGATAACGGTAAATGGTATTCTATATTTACAGGTTCTTTTGAAATTAATAATAAATTCGGATGGTCATCTGGCAAAGAGGTCACGGTTGCTTGAATTCTTAAATTTACAGCGCATAGTATTGAAGGACCTGAAATCCAATCAATGTCTTCACCTGCTAAGCATATTCTACCTGGTGCGGATGCTGTCGCCTCTGAGTATTTCATCCCTCCTATATAATATCTAAATGTTTGTCATTCTTGATCAGTTCTCTGTTATCTTTACCAGTTGGGACAAAACGAAATACTATAAACTTAGCACAACAATCCGTATTATTCATTAAAGTATGAGGAGTATTTTCGACTCGAATAACGTCCCCATTTGAAACTTGCTCAGAAAATAATATCTTATCTACCTGCCAATGAATTTCAATCTTTCCCGAAATTACAAAGATAGTTTCTTCAATTACATTGTGGTGGTGCCATTGTTGAATTGTTCTGGGCTGTAATTCATTGTAATGTATTTCATATTCGGGGAATATAAAATAATCTACATGGGTCCCATCTGGTTTATCTATAGAAATTCCTTGTTTTATTATTTCCATTTGAGTATTAATTTAAATAACCGCTTTATCGTTTTTAGTCTTTCCTTGGATGGGACATTCGAGGCTGACTTCTTGTAGACTGCTTTCAACAGTCAAATATACTTATTAGCTTCTAATTGTAAAACAATAGCTTTTGCTTTGTTCTCGGGCTTATATTTATTTGGGGTAACAAGGTCTCTAAATATGAGTTTGATACAAAATGGCTTATCTGAATAGGTTATAAAACGCGGTGAATGTCTGAAAAATTGGTTATTACAATGATACATCAATTTTTTATACAAATAAAGTGTCTGAATCATCTGAAAGCTTCTTCAATAAAAGTATGCATATCCATTTCAAACACTTCGGCTAACTTGGAACACCAAAACAGAGTCGGGCTAAGTTTTCCCCTCTCAATCCGAGAGATATTTTGGAAGTTATTGCCAACTTTGTCGGCAAGCATCTGCTGGGTCCACTTCTTTTCCAGCCGCTTACGGCATATAAATGAACCCAGTTTTCGGTTAAATTCTTCCTTTTCCATAATATTGTGCAATCACAGAAAAAAAATTCTTAAGAAACTAACCGTATACGGTTAATTGGTTATCTTTGTCAAAACAATCCAAACATTAGTGTTGATTTTGAACCCTTTAAACCTAAGCTGTATGAAAAAAAGTCTACTACGAATTGCACAGATGCTGCCAATTTTAATGTTTTTAATTTTTAGTGGATGCACCGCCACTAAGACATTCCAAACAAAGTATCAGAAGGTACCCTATCTTTCACTGGTCAAAGATGTCCCGGCTGCCCAAACCAAAGGAGGGATCACAGTCGAGTTGCGAACAACAAATAACAGTGATTATCAAGATTTTGGACTGAAAAGAAATATTGCCGTTAAGTATAATCCAACGGTCAAATTTGGAGCTGTATTGGACGAAAAAGGCTTCGCCACTGAAAATGCACCGGTTACTTTCAACCTGACTGATGACATGACCATATTTATGGTGACAATTAATAACAACACTGACCACATCCTTAGAATGAGTGACTCCCGAATTGTCTTTGTCACGCCATCGTCAGATGATCCAAAACTCGGCTTGAATAAAGAAAGCCTTAAATCCATCATCAGCGAGCTCCCTATGTATAACGCCACCGTGAATAATTTACTTAAAAAATACCCTGCCACGAGCTCGGAAAGTGTTAGAACACAAGTTGCTGCTGCTTTGATGGATATTTTTAGTAAGATGAAAATCATCAACAATCTTGGCAAAGAGATTATTCCGAGTATGAAATCTACCGGATTTTTGTTGTTTGATGTTTCGGCCAAAACGATTTCTGAAGGCAAGATTTCCTTCGTTGACGTGGTCTCCAAAACTGATCAGGCAGGTAACCCTACTGAAAAAGTCAGGTTTGACTTTCAGACCAACTTGAATTATGAGTATTATAAATCAGGTACAGATGGCAAATGGGTGGTAATAAATGAAAATGAATATACAGCCGGGCTGAATAACCCGACTAAGTATTATTATGACAAAACGGGCAAGAAGTGGATTGAAGGAACTCCCCCAAAGAAATAACTAGCTTTTCTAACAGCATACCATAGTATATATGGGACGTCCTCCGATTGGACACCGGGGATGTCCCATTTTTTTGCTTTTTTAAGAAAATAAAGAACCATTCCCAGATTTCCAACTTAATGAATTAATTGGAACACAGGACAACAGCAATAGCTTCATACTGTCTGAGGTTTGCCCCAT
The DNA here is from genome assembly GCA_037132075.1 of Bacteroidota bacterium. GTDB lineage: Bacteria > Bacteroidota > Bacteroidia > Bacteroidales > CAIXZF01 > JBAXPV01. The sequence continues at coordinate 27,102 of JBAXPV010000005.1, read as the reverse complement.
GTGGGTCACCTGTGAGATTATCGTTAAGTTCCGGGAAACTACTTTTTACAAATTGGGCGATGTCCCGCTTGTTTTTGGCACCATGACAATTCTGTTTGAGCTTTTCAATCGAAAATACGGATAGTTTTAAGCCGTTTTTCTTGACTGTGGCTTTCATTAATGAGTAAACCCAGTTCAGATTTGACGTCCGGTGGACTGACCGGCAAACTTTTAAAGCCACGGCTGATACCTGGTAATCAGCCACCAACCGATTAAAGACCATAAGAATTTTATTTTCCCGGCTCTTGGTCCACTTTCCTTTGAATGTCTTAAGTCCCCAATCGACTAGTTCGCCATCTGATAGTATGGCATATCCCAGGCACCTGGTTCCCGGGCTAATCCCGAGAATAGTAATTGGCTTTCCTGGCATGTTGTTGAATAAGGTAGTTGAATAAGGCTCCTCTAGTCTTTCTGATCTTGTGATCAGGGACGGACAGGACTTTGACTAGCATTTCCCGGAGCAAGGGTTCGGGAAAACGGTTAGTGTAAGCGATGTACATTTGAATTGCCTCTTGGTCGTTTAAGGCTTCGGCCAACTCATAGGCGAGTTGGGTTTCGTCTGTTTGACTCATATAGTTTAAAAATCTTAGTTTATTAACAGGCCCTTCGATATCGATATCGAATATATTCTCTTGAGAATATACGAATCGATACGAACGAGTCTTCTTTTCTTGTTTTGGCTCAGGTTTCCCACAGGTTTTTCCACAGACTTTTCCCCAAGGAGGAATCCATAGAAGCTGATAACTTTTCGTCCGTGAATTTCGGGGCTCCGCTTTAATGAGATGCAGGTTTTCCATTGTATGGAGAGCCATAATTGCCTCTAACTTAGTACAGCCAAGTTTTCGGCTGATTTTATGGTATTCCAAGCGGCTCCGAGAATTTTCATCAGCATAAGCGGCCAGGAGACTATAAACGGCCAGGGCCGTTACCCCTAAATTGGAGCTGAAGAGGCGGAAAAGGGCTTGAGGTAATGAGAACCATTTTGCTTCACTACTTTTCTTTTTGTTTGATTTCATATTTTTTTAATCGCAGTTCGGCCAATTTTCTCTCTCTTGGTTCAATTTCATACCGGGCTTTTTTAAAGAACTCGCGAAAGAGTTCTTCGGTGAAAGTATGGTAGATGTAGGCCAAGCGGATGGCATTGTCAGCAAGAGGAATAATTCGACCTTTTTCCCAGCGTGAAATGACGATCCTGTTATTTAGACCAAGGAGATAGGCAACATCAGCCTGAGTGTAGCCCATGAGTCTGCGATGTTTACGCAGTCTATTAATAAATGAAGTTTTAATTTCACTCATAACATTTAGGTTATCAAATAATTGCACCCACAATAAGAAGGTGAAAATTAACATATTTGATAACTTTTTTAATATATAAACAAAAAAATGCACCCGGCGAGATGCATTTTTGAAATAAATTATAAAATGTTAGAAATGGTTTGATTATGAGGTTTTCCCCAAGTGAGTTGATATTTGATGAAGAAAATTATCACATATGTTAATTTCCCCGGTCTTTTTTCTTCCTGCACAGAGCTTACAATGGAAGATGATAATAGTTCTTTCACAATTAAAAACGTAAGCTATGAAAACAACCACTGAAACCGGCAAAGGAGTTTATGACATCCTTACCGATCACATTATTAATCTTTTAGAACAGGGCACCGTGCCTTGGAAACAACCCTGGAGTCAGAAAGAGCCGCCTCAGAATTTGCTTAATCGCGTTCCCTACAAGGGAATTAACATGATGCTTCTGTCGGCCTTTAACTTCGAACGCAATTTGTTTCTAACGTTCAACCAGATTAGAAACCTGTCAGTCCAACTAGAAAAAGGGGCCAAGTCTTTGCCGGTTATCTTTTGGAAGTGGCCGGAGCCAGATAAGTATCCGGCTGGAACCATACTTAGCCCTGAGGAGGAGAAGAAGCTAAAACCAGTTCTTCGCTTTTACTCAGTCTTTAACATCTCTCAAATTAAAAACCTTCCGGAGAAGCTCATTCCACCGCTGGATATCAGGGAGAATGATCCAATTGAGAGCTGTGCCCGGATAGTGGAGAGTATGCCAAATCGGCCAAAGATTCAGTGTGTAGACCATGAAGCCTATTACAGCCCATCGCTTGATATCGTTAATGTTCCGGATATCAAGTTCTTTGAATCAAGCGAGAGTTATTTTGCCACGCTTTTCCATGAGCTGATCCATAATGCCGCAACCAATATAATGCCGAATTGGATTACCAAAGTATTGATTTCATGACTTCTAAGATATTGGTATACGGCATAATTTTACCCTTTATTAACCAAAATAGGAGTAAGATTATGAAAACATTAAAAACCCAATCAAGGGAAAAACTCAAGGCTGAGTATCAAACGTATCTTAGCCACCATCGCGGATTAGCTGATAGGAGCGTCTACAAACATTGTACATTTGCAGATAGGTTTCTTGATTTCAAGTTTGGAGAAAGTCCTGATGATTTGTCAAAAATTACGGGGCTTGACATTGCCGACTTTTTACACAGCCTGGCAGGACGAGTTATGCCATTAAGGGATAAATCAATCGCTAGCATTATGCGTAATTTCTTCCGGTTTTTATTCCAATATGAGAAAATTGAGACCAATCTGGCACTCGGAATTCCAAGCGTTGCGCAGAAATATGGGCGACGAATTCCTTATCATTTGACACCAGACCAAGTTGAAGAATTGCTCGAAGCCCTCCGGACTTTAACAACTTGCAATTGGAAAAAACGGGACTACGCCATGGTTTTATTAATGGCACGTTTGGGACTTCGACCACAGGAAGTCATTGCTTTGCAAATGGATGACATTGATTGGCGCAAAGGAGAAATTTTTATTCGTGGAAAAGGCGGTTATCACGATAAATCACTGCTGTTACAGGATATTGGTGAAGCCATAGCAGATTATGTCATGCATGAACGAAAAGGCACATCTCGAGATTTATTCTTAGCATACCGTTCTCCATACAAGCCTTTTAAAGATGCACAGATTTTGAATTCCATTCTTAAACAGGCATTGGAAAAGACGAATATACCAAGACCTAAACAATATACTGTCAGCTATATTCTCAGGCACAGTCTTGCAACCAATCTGGTGCAAAAAGGTGCAAGCCTTGAGGAAATCAGCAATACCTTACGACATCGTTCGCGCCAGACAACGTTGTTATATGCCCGTCAGGATATTAGCGGACTGCGGACTATTGCACAGTCCTGGCCTTTGAAGAAAGGAGGCCAGTCATGAGTCTTTCACTGGAATTACAGCGTTATTTGGAAATACGGCGTAATCTTGGATTTGATCTGGGAACGGCAGAGCGAGTTTTGAAACAATTTGTTTGCTTTCTGGAAACAAAAAACGAGACACACATCACCTCAGAACTGTTTTTACAATGGAAACAGGTCTTTGGAAAAGCGGCCCAGTATACGTGGGCAGCACGTTTGGGAATGGTCCGGATATTTGCATCTTGGTTACACAGTTTTGATGTACATCATGAAATTCCTCCACAATCCTTAATTCCTTGTCATTACAGACGAAAACAGCCTTATATCTATACAGATGATCAGATCAGGTCTATTATTGAAGCTGCTGGGGTTTTGCCATCAATAAATGGCTTTCGTGCACTCACATATCCGGCATTCTTTGGGCTTGTATCTGTAACAGGATTACGGATAAGCGAAGCTATTTCTCTAAATAACAAAGATGTAGATCTACAGGACGGTATTATCACACTGTACAACGGCAAAAATGGGAAAGACCGAATATTGCCTGTTACAGAGTGTACAAAAAAATATTTGAAAGAATATTCAAGAAAACGAGACAGGCTTTTAGGGCAGACACCTGAACCCTTTTTTGTTTCTGATGAAGGCATTCGTTTGACCGATTGCGCCGTCAGGTACAACTTTGTGGTTATCGGTAAAATGATTGGTCTTCGTGCACATCAACGATTTTACAAACACGGAATTGGTCCCCGCATTCATGATTTACGGCATACATTTGCTGTCAAAGTCATGATAAACTGGTACAAGGAAGGCAAAAATATTGATCAGGAAATGCTCAAACTGGTAACATATTTAGGGCATAAAAGCATGACCCATACTTATTGGTATATTGAGGCCGTTCCGGAATTGTTGGCTTTGGCTTCACAGCGTGCTGAAGATTGTTTGGAAAAGGAGGTGCAATCATGACTGTCATGACGCTTTCAGCACTGATCCAGAAGTTTTTTACGGACAAACTTTACACCCAAATGGAAGCCAGTCCTCATACAATTGCCAGTTACCGTGACACATTCAGATTGCTTTTAAAATTTGCCGTTGAGAAGACAGGGAAGGCACCAACGAAGCTGAGTGTTGATAATCTTGATGCAGAAATGATTGGAAAATTTTTGGATGATATTGAAAATGCCCGAAAAAATACTGCCAGAAGTCGTAATACACGGCTAGCAGCTATACGGTCATTTTTCAGGTTTGTTGCCATTCATGAACCAGCTTATATGCTGCATTGCCAAAAAATACTGAGTATGCCGGGCAAACGCTATGTTAAGCGTAGTGTTGAGTATCTAGACGATCAGGAAATGCAGGCTTTGTTAAACGCACCGGAATGCTCAACATGGATCGGACGCCGCGATCAAGCCATCCTTACACTCGCTTTACAAACTGGGTTAAGAGCATCTGAACTTGTTAATTTACAATGTTGTGATGTTGTTCTTGAAACAGGGGCACATGTTCGATGTGTAGGCAAAGGACGGAAGCATCGGGCAACACCGCTAAGACGTGAAACTGTTGCAGTCATGAAAAACTGGTTAAAGGAGCGATGCGGCTCTGAACACGATCCGCTTTTCCCAACAATGCGCAGGGATAAAATGAGCCGGGATGCTCTTGAACATTTGCTAAAACGGCATATAAAAACAGCATCTAAATCCTGTGATTCACTAATTGGAAAACGTATTAGCCCACATGTTCTACGTCACAGTACGGCAATGGATCTGCTCCATCATGGCATAGATCAGGCTGTTATTGCTCTTTGGCTCGGTCATGAATCAATAGAAACAACACAGGTTTATATCCACGCTGATATGACGCTAAAAGAAAAAGCTCTGGCAAAAATGTCCAATCCGTCCGTAAATCCAGGTCGTTATAAGCCGGATGATGAATTACTCAGTTTTCTCGAAAACCTATAAATTATGCCGTATGTCCGCACCGGAAAAGCACTAAAAACAATACTCAGCTAAACTGGTGCGGCATAATATCATTTGCGGCATTATGGATATTATGCCGATATCGGCATAAAGTGCATTCAACCGGACATGAGAAGCGGCTGAACCGGGCAGAAGGTATGAAAAGCATCTCCTTTGGGTCTGAGAAGTACTCGACCGAGGAGCTTATTGCTGAGATAGGGGCCTGCTGTCTTGAAGCCCAGGCGGGAATATCTGATCGGGATTTCCAGAATAACGCTGCCTATATCAACGGCTGGTTAACCAGGCTTAAAAAAGATAGCCGCTTTATTGTGTTTGCCAGTTCGCAGGCCCAAAAGGCCGCTGATTTTATCCTGAGTGGCCTGGAACGGGAGCCAGAAGTTGTCCCAGTCTTAGTTTCGACTGGACAAGGAGTACCTCAGAAGATGAAAAAGGAGAAGGTGGACAGAAAGAAACCGTCTTCTTTGTCAGGAAAGACAAACGGTTCATAAATCTGAGACGCTATGAGAACCAAGAATTTAGATAGAGTTTCACTTGGTGATTTCGTAACCAGTCCTGAGTTAGCTGAAGTCAAAGTAGTCTACAAGAGCCGCCCCAAGGAGAGGGTGAAAGTCCGCAGTTCCCGAGATGCCTATGAAATATTTTATCAAATATTTGACAAAGATACCATAGAATACCAGGAACAGTTTTATCTCCTCTTACTAAACCGGGCCAATATGGTGATAGGGTGGGTCAGACTTAGTCAGGGAGGAATGTCTGGGACCGTAGTTGATCCCAAGGTTATCTTTTCCATCGCCCTGACAACCTGCACTACCTGCCTAGTTCTATGCCACAACCATCCGTCTGGCTCCATTATCCCCAGTGAAGCTGATCTTGCTTTGACAAAATCATTGGGCCAAGCCGGGAAATTGCTAGAGATAACCGTCCTTGACCATCTAATAATTGGTCAAGAGGGGTGTTACTATAGCTTTGCCGATGAGGGTATTATCTGAAAAATGAATCAACATTAACATGGAGATTCAAACTACAAGCCCGATTTTAAACAAATCGGGCTTTATTAAAGCGACTCCATTTAATCATGAGCTTTCTTTTCCCAAAGATTTTCAATCACCTTAAAGTAAACTCATGATATTCTAATCTACATTAATGAAATTGAAATACTATATTGGCTTTCAGGATAATAATCAGCATTGTAACCAGTAATATACAATTTTTTTTAAATTTGTTCAACATTAACCAATTAAAACTTACATCCATGATTTACAGAGTAGTAGTTCCAAGCAACGTTTATGAAAACAAACCACCTTACGAAAGTTGTAGAATCATTAAAAAAAATGAAAAAGAACACCCATTGGAAGTTGGGGTATTTGAGGGGACATACGAAGAATGTGTTGATTATTGTAAGAAAAACTGTAAGAAGTGTAATGGATAGAATCAGAAGGTTTTATCTGGAGCAATTTATCCGTACTTACTGCATAATACTTCAATCCAGCAGGAAAATGTCTTCGAGCTGAAAGGCTGATGATTTAAAGGGATGTGGTATTATCTTGTAAGGGTAGCTGAATACAGGATTTAAGCTCAGGATATAATTCCTGAGGGGAAACCTGATAGATCTCAGCTAAGCGAAAGAGGTTGATGATGTTAGGAAGCCGTTTGCCGCTTTCCCACTGAGAAATACGGGTGTTACTTTTAAAGCCCAGGCGAATAATAATATCAAACTGAGAAAGGCCAGCCTTCTGCCGGCATTGTCTCAGAGAGTTGCAATATGGAAGATTTATATTTTGATTACTCATATAGTCATAATTTTAAATTTAATAGAATTAACAATAAGGGAGGTAAATGTTACCTTAGTCGGCAACTAAGGTGGGCAATTATTTTTATCACGGGTGAAATCAGCATTGGTAGAGTCTTCATCAGCTGCTTTTAATTGTTTATCCGCCAAGAGCTTACTTAAATATTCACACTCACTGGCAAATTTTAACCAGAATTTATTATCTAATTTCAAACCAGATTTCTTCGAGTCTACTCTAGTAGAAAAAGACGCTGTCAAGGCGTCTTTTGCCTTGAAAAGACAGCACATTTCAGCGGTTCGAAAAATATTCTTCTGGAAAGTCAAACCTTTGGGAAATTGGAACCATTGAAGCTGGGTTTTAAGCTCGGTAACGGAGTTTTCCCATAAAACACTGGGGTTTTTGAGAAATGATTCAACCACTCCTGGTATTTTAGTAAAGTCCGTGTCCGAAATGGAAATTCGTGCCAAAAGGGCATTTATCTCAATTAGTTCCTGATCAATGAATTCAAGTTGTTGCTTTAAGAGATCATCTGAAATCACCCCCTCTAGGTTTTTTCTTAAGAGGCCTGTTTGCTTTACATTTATATCTTTAATTGACTCCTTAAGCCGTTCCACTTCCTTGCGCTGATTGCGGGTCGAAAAAACTAATTCCTCCTGAGCGATTTCATTAAGCCGTCTTACATTTTTCTCATTGAGCTGGTAGGTATTAAGGTAAGCCATAAAAGCTTGTTCCAAGACTTCCTTTTTGTGGTTAGAATTTTTACCCTTAAAGCGATAGTAGGGATATTTTTTCGTTCTTCCGGTCGTCCAGGCACCAGTTAATCTCTGCCCAAGCTCATTAAACACAAACTTTCGTAAGGGGAAATCAGGGTGATTAACCAGATAAGAGGCATGTTTGCGGCCTTTGCATCTAAGTATTCTTTGCGCCTGATTGAATAGTTCTTCCGAAACAATTGGAGGAAATTTCCCCCGGTGTTTTTCTCCAAACTTATTAATCCAGCCGGTATAAAGTTCATTGCTTAGGAATTTGTAAAAATAACCCTTAAAATATGGTTTTCCCTGGCGGTTTAACAGCCCTTCCTTCGTAATGATTTGCCTAACTTGCTCGGTTGTGTAAATATTAGTGGCCACTAATTCAAAAGCGCGGCGTATTAAGGGCGCAGTTACTTCATCAGGCGTAATAGTTGCCCGGCCCCCGATTTTCACATTCTTATAGCCCACGGGAGCCGTCCAGACATAGCGTCCTTCTTGCACTGCCTCTTTCATGCCACCCACCGAACGTTCAGTCCGGATATCATTATCAAATTGAGCGATATTAGCCATCGTATTTTCCATGAAACGGCCAACCGGGTTGTTCTCAAAATGCTCAGATGTTGATTTTATTTCTACTCCATAACGCTTAAGTAATAAGCGCAACTGGCTATAATCATCCGTATTTCGCGATAAGCGGTCTAGCTTATAGATAATCACCGCTTTGATCCCGTTCTTTTTGTCGGCACAATGGGAGAGAAGTCTCTGTAATTCGGTCCGATTTGCAGTTTTGGCACTTTCCCCTTGCTCAATAAAAGTTTCGATCACATCATAGTTGTGGCTCTTTGCATAATCCAGACAGATTTTTTGCTGAGTAATAAGACTGTTTCCCTCGTCAACCTGTTCCTTGGTCGAGACCCGGACGTAAATCACCGCTTTCTTCAGCGGGTTTTGGTTTATTATCATAGTTATGTTGTTCTAAAATATATCGGACAATCCATTGAGCGAGGTAGCGCAGGGCCACCTCTTCGGATTGTGGATCGGAATTCGTGAAGCCCAAGGAGGGGTAGGGCTGAGAATTACCTTGCTCAGATAAAAGCTGGCCCTTCCCCCTCCTTGGCTTCGGATTATTATTTTCTGCGGCTCTTTTACCTTGACTTAACATTGTAAACTATATGTTTATTAGAGGCAAGTTAATTGGGAAGTAATCCGAGGATTACTCCCTAAAATCAAGTATGGCACAGGTAAATGCTAGATATAAGCCGGGGAAAATTGCCAAGAATGTTACTTTTTACCGTCTTTTTATCACCCGAGAATATCAGTATTCTTAGGGAATGGACACAAATAGAACAGATAATTCTAATATCACCCCCATTGGACTAACCAGTTGGCACAACCAGAACAAACCATTTGGTATCAAGGACCTTGACCGCTTGGGGCATATTTATGTTATTGGGAAAACCGGCACCGGCAAAAGCACACTCTTAGAGAATATGGCTATTTCTGACATTGCGCGACGTAATGGGCTCTGTCTGATTGACCCTCATGGCGATATTGCCAGTCATATTTTAAATTACATTCCGGAAAACCGGATCAAAGATGTCCTCTATTTCAATCCCAGTGATACCGAGTTTCCTATTGCCTTTAACCCAATTCTAGGTATCCATCCCAACCACCACCATTTGGTAGCTTCGGGTCTAATTTCAACCTTTAGGAAGATTTGGGCTGATTCCTGGGGTCCAAGAATGGAATACATTCTCAGGTTTGCCCTATTAACTCTCTTAGAAAACGGAAATAGTACTTTACTCGATATTCAGCCACTCTTAAGTGATCAGGGCTTTCGTAGCAGACTACTCGCCAGGTCCACAAGCCCTCATATTCTATCTTTCTGGCACAATGAGTTTGAAAGTTATTCTGCTCGACTCAGATCAGAAGCTATCTCTCCGATTTTAAATAAGACTGGGCTATTTTTGGCCAGTACACCGCTCCGGAACATTGTCGGACAAAAAATCCGAGGCTTTAACCTAACTGAAATAATGAATCAGGGAAAAATCCTGATTGCCAACCTCTCCAAAGGAGAATTGGGGGAAGATGTCTCATCAATACTGGGGAATATGCTGGTAACTAATATTCAGTTGGCGGCTTTGTACCGGGCCAAACAGCCGGAAAGCACCCGGAAACCCTTTTATCTCTATGTAGATGAGATGCACTCCTTTGTTTCTATGTCTTTTGCCGATATTCTAGCTGAAGCCAGAAAATATCGCCTAGCTATATTTTTGTCGCACCAATATATTAATCAACTCCACGATAAGATCAGATCAGCCATTTTTGGTAATGTCGGTACCATCATTTCTTTTCGGATTGGAGCGGAAGATGCAGATGTATTAGCTAAAGAATTCAAACCAGTTTTTGATCAGAATGACCTTATTAGCCTCCCTAGATTTAATATGTACCTAAAGCTAATGATTGAAGGGGCCAGCTCCCAGCCATTTAGTGCCACCACGATCCCTCTAGCAGAAGCTAGACATAACCTGAAGGCAAAAGTAATAGCTCTCTCTCAGATAAAATACGGGAAACCACGGAGTAAGGTAGAAGCCACTATTCAGGAACGATATAAACCATGGGAGTTGAAGAGATTTATTGAGCCAAAGAAACCAGAAACGCCCAGGCTTTTTTGACGCCATACAAATGAAAGATGGATTTATAAAAGGAGCTTGATATGCCAAGCCCCTTTAAATGCTTTTGAAACTTAATCCTATTTTTTTATCAAATTAACAGGCGAAAGATTTGTTTCATCAATTTGACCAATTTTTGTTATCTTAAATTTTATTAAATCTGGGTTCACAGTGTTTAAAAGTATCCAAGATATTAAAAGTGAAACTAGCCCCGTAATACTGCCGATCATTAAATCTTTAGCCTGGGTTATTTTACTTGGGTTGCCAGCTGAAGTCAGCCAGATGATCCCGCCAATCATAAGCACTATGACCGCCAGAATGCCGACAATTCCCATCGCATAATTATAGAACGCTGAAACATATTGTCCAATGTAAGTTGTGCTTTTTTCAGTTAGTGTGATGTCCGTACCAGCTTGGAAATTTGAACCGGGAATAGTTACTTGAGGCGTGAAATTTACCGGCGGTAAAATTCTATTACCACTAGCAGTATTTCCTGATTGTGGCTTTTCAGACTCTCCACCGCAAGAACATACTGCACTTGCATTCCGATCAGGGTCACCATTTACGTTCGGCACATTCGACCCGCACGCTTTGTATACTGACTCAAAGCCATACACACGGGCAGTGTCAAAGCCTATTAATTCTGCATAATCATAAAGTTTAGGCCAATACGGATACCAGATGCAGTCACTTTTAGCGCCATAAGTACAACAACAATTAGAATTTCCCGGATTACTGCCCTGACAATTGGTCTCGTCTCTCGTTTTCGCGGAATGAATAGAACTACTATTGTAGTCACAATTTATACCGTCAGATGGTCTACCTTCTGGACCATTAAGGCTGGCAACATAATCTAAGCACTTCTGCTTCGCAATTGGATCCATCGGATAAGTTGATGCGCCTACTTCGCCGCAGGCATCAGGTGATCCTGCATTTATAGTTTGCCAGGAGCAGCTTATTAATTTATCTGGGTCAGTGCTAGCCGCATGGGCTATGTTGATTAAGATACCCGAATAGACTGTAATTATTAGTAATCCAAAAGAATATGGATATTTCATATTTATTTTATATAAAAATTATCAAATATGCGTGAGCCAGGTAATTTTTCATATAAAACAAAAACGGACACCCGACCTGGTTGCGAAACCACACATGGTATCCGTGAGGACCCTATTTGTGTTCGGTCGGAATGCCCGTTCCAATACACAAATAGAGAAGTAAGCTCTCAAAAAGGCCTAATCTCACGAATATATAAGGTGGTTTCGCATTTAAAGTATAACTTATAATTAATTGAAAAACAATAACGGCTGACTGGCTTGCATTTAATAAGGCATAAGGCAGGCTAATAAACGGCTGTTAAGAGGCGAAGATCAAGTCAATAAAATATCGAAATTGAATATAGCTTCCCAAATATTTCTTAATTTTGTCCTAGATTTTATCCAATGCACTATAAATGAAGTTGTTAATCTTTTTATAAATCTTTAATACCTATCACTATGCAGTACATTCTCGTTCTATTAGTCGTTGCCGTCATCCTTTTCTTAGTTTTTCGATCCAAACCCAAAATGATGGATGATCTTGGTAACCATTGGCATCATTTCTTTGCTGGTTTGAAGTTTTCTACCAACGAGTTCTATGCTCTGGTTGAGGAAAACATCAAGGCTCAGGCTATGCCTGATGTAGAAGTTTCCCGGGTTGATTTTTCCGAAGGCGGCCTCTTTTCAGATAAGCGGGAATATTTGAGAGTAGAACGTAAGGATGATATGTTTGATATTTGTGCTGCTCCCTTTGGAGCCGGTTTTTTTGTTTCCTATTGGTTAGGGACTCCTAAAAGATTTTTTAAAAACATGGTCAAATCTATTCCGGGTGTGAGGGCTGTTAGTGGTGAAGCAACTTATTATAAGGAAGATGCAGCCTGTATGTTTAGGGGCTTGGTTGTTAGTTGTGTGACAACCGCAATTGATGAAATCACCACTTCTAAGGGCATCCGGGGATTAACGGAGAATGAACGTACGGCCATGAATAAATGAGTCGGGTTGAGGCCTTAACCCAACAATTTTACAACTGGGAAAGACGATGTCGTGGCTGGGACATCTATCCCTTTCCGGTTGAACTTGAGCCCCCTTTTCAACCCTTTGAATTCCATTCAGTTTCAAGTGATATTCCCGAATCCTTTAATGACGAGGGCTTGCGCCCCACTCTTGCGTCCAGTTTTATCAGATCAATAAAAAATGTCTTTTCTCCCAAGGAGATACAGTTAGACGAGACGTTTGAGGACAACCCACCCGAGCCTGAGTATTTTGACGATGATGACGAGCCTCAAATCGCTTTAGGTCTTTCCCTGCCAAAGGATCAGAAGATTAAGGTTGAGGAAATTGAACATTTGCTTATCATGCTCTCTTTGGCCGATTACCCAATCAGCTTTGAGATCATCGCTGATTTTCAGTCCATCAGAATTCAGTTTGTTTGCCGTGAGTCGGATGAGCAAGATGTCAGGAGTCAGATTAAGGCCTATTACCCTTTGGCTCAAATAGAAGAATGCAACCTGGATGATATTATTCCTGATGGGAAGTCGGGCTTCTTTCTGGATTTCGGACTTAAAGAGGAGTTTATGCGCCCGCTTGCTTCTGCCAAGAGCTTTGATCTTGACCCCTATATTGGCTTATTCGGAGTTTTGGAAAACCTAAGACCTAATGAACAAGCGGTGATTCAAATCCTTTTCCAGGGAGCAAAGTATAGTTGGTCGGAAAGTGTTTTGCGCTCTGTGATTGATAATGAAGGAGGTTCGTTTTTCGTAAACGCCCCGGAAATGGTCAAACTAGCGGAAGACAAGGTGTCGGCCCCTTTATTTGGAGTGGTGATCCGCGCTTTGGGTTTAAACGAAAGTGGTGATAGTAATTTAGCATTTAAATTGTCTCAGACGATCAGGCAGATAAGCAATTCGCCTTACAATGAATTAATACCACTTTCAACAAATGGTTATGAGTTTGAGGATTTTGCCCTCGACATAATGAACAGACAGTCCCACCGCCAAGGGATGCTCTTAAACAGCCATGAGTTAGCCAACTTAGTCCATTATCCTTCAGTCTCAGTCGTTTCCCAGAAACTAAAGCGGGATTCCCGTAAAACCAAAGAAGCCCCAGGCATATTCTTAGGGCACCCGCTCTTTCTTGGTCACAATTATCATCAAGGCCAGGAGAAACGTGTCACCATAAGCCCAGAACAACGCCTAAAGCACATGCATGTAATAGGGGCGACCGGTACCGGCAAATCTACCTTACTACTTTCCACCATCATTCAAGATATAAAAAATGGTGAAGGCATTGCGGTTATTGACCCACACGGTGATTTGATTGAAAACATTTTGCCATATATTCATTCCAGCAGACACCAGGACGTTATTATTCTTGATCCGGCTGATATTGAGTTCCCGGTTGGCTTCAATATTTTAACGGCTCACTCTGAGATTGAAAAAGATATCCTGTCGAGTGACCTGGTGGCAGTTTTTAAAAGACTGTCCACCAGTTGGGGCGATCAGATGAATTCCGTTTTTGCTAATGCCATCCTGGCATTTCTTGAAAGTGAACAAGGGGGTACCTTAGTTGATTTACGCCGGTTTTTAATTGAGAAGGACTTCCGGGATGAGTTTCTTGCCACAGTCCGTGACCCTTCGATTGTCTATTACTGGAACAAGGAATTTCCGATCTTAAAGAGTAGCTCCATAGGCTCGATCCTAACTCGTCTGGATTCCTTCTTAAGGCCCAAGCTCATTCGTAACATGGTGGCTCAAAAGAAAAGTTTTGATTTTGAAAGCATTATGGACACCAAGAAAATCTTGCTGGTCAAGCTGTCCCAGGGTCTAATTGGTGCCGAAAATAGTTATCTCCTGGGAACCTTTATTGTCTCCAAGATTCAGCAAGCCGCTATGGCCAGGCAAGCGAAAGCCAAGCAAGACCGGAGTAATTTCTATTTATACATTGACGAGTTCCAAAACTTCATCACCCCTTCCATGGCGGCCATCCTGTCCGGAGCCAGAAAGTATCACTTGGGTTTGATTTTAGCCCATCAAGACATGCAACAGCTAACTAAAAATGACACCGAACTGGCAAGTTCAGTAGTGGCTAATGCCGGAACTCGTATCTGCTTTAGGGTTGGTGATACGGATGCTAAAAAATTTGAGGGAAATTTCTCTTTCTTTGAGGCCTATGATCTACAAAACCTGGATACTGGCGAAGCTATTATCCGGATTGAAAGACCGGAAAATGACTGCAACTTGAAAGTCATTCCTTACGGAGAATTGGAGCCCCATAACGCCAAAGTGAACAGAGACATGGTTATAGAGGTTTCACGGCAAACTTATGGCACTCCCAAAGAAGAGGTTGAAGCCATTATGTCAGAAATGCATGGCATATCTGGACCCCCTGCTAATATTATTGAAGTAAAGGCAAGGCTAAGAGATTCTGAACCAACGCAATCGGCAGACCAGATTGTGATAAAGGAAATTCCTATCGTACCAACCATTAACTCTGAAGCCAAGAAAAAAGAGACCCAGCACCGATACTTACAAACTCTGATTAAGAAAATGGCTGAGTCCAGAGGCTACCAGGCCAGACTTGAGGAGCCAACTCCGGATGGCTCCGGCAGGGTAGATGTCTCGTTAGAGGGAAACGATTTACGGATAGCGGTCGAAATCAGTGACACTTCCACGGATAATTGGGAGATTCAAAACATTAAAAAATGCCTTAGTGCTGGCTACGATTTTGTTATTGAATGTTCAAATGATACAAAAGCCCTGGAACGTCTGAAGAAGAAAATTGATAATGAGTTTAGCGGGAAGGAACGGGACAGAATCCAGGTGTTTGAACCGGAGGCACTATTTTTATACCTCGACTCCCAATCGGCCAAGCAGGCATCCAGTGAAACCAGGGTTAAGGGTTACCGAGTCAAAGTTGAGTATGATGCGATTTCAGAAGACGAGATAGTTAGAAAACGGGAGGCTATTACTCAATCGGTAGTAAGATCAATCAGAGGGAAAAAGAAGTGATATACGGCGATGCGATTTTTATTTTTGATTAATGTTGATATACTTGTAATATAAATTGATTACGGTATTATTTTTAAAGACAATAGTAAAAGACATTATTAATTTGACTTTATGTGGAAAGATTGCGAAACCAACATTGACCTTTTAGACTTTGACTACTTGGTTGAAGTTACAAAGAAAATTATTTTAAGTGACGATTTAAGTCCATCCACCATTGGCATATATGGTGATTGGGGTAGCGGAAAATCCAGCTTGATGGATATGGTTATGAGTGAGTTATCAAAAGAAACAGATATCCTGTGCGTCAAATTCAATGGATGGTTATTTGAGGGTTATGAAGATGCCAAAGTAGCCCTACTTGGATCGATCTTGGACGAGATAAGTGGTAAACGAAAATTATCTGCAAAAGCGAAAGGATTTTTAAAAACACTATATGACAATACTGACTTTTTAAAGCTTTCAAGCAAGCTGGCCAAGTACGGCATTGATTTCCTCCTTACCGGTGGTGCATTAACTGTCGCGGATATTACTATTGATACAATTAAGAATGCGTTGGCTTCAAAAGGAACGCAAGTTGATGAGAAGGAAATCGAAGGAGTTTTAAAAGCCTTCAAAAGCAAAGAGGTTAGAAAAAATGTTAAAACATTTCATGTTGACTTTGAATCGCTCCTAAAGGAAACTAAGATAAAAAGACTGGTTGTGTTCATCGATGAACTTGATAGGTGTAAACATGAAACAATTTTAGATACCTTAGAGGCAATTCGATTATTCTTATTTGCCTCAGGCACTTCTTTTATTATCGGGGCCGATGAGCGACAAATTAGATATGCCGTTAACATGAAATATCCAGATGTTGAAGGCAACCAAATAGACATTGGAAAGGAATATTTGGAGAAGATGATTCAATACCCCATTCGCATACCCCAGTTGGGGCGAAAGGAGGTAGAATTCTACATTATGTACTTGTTGTTTGAGAAGGATTTTAGTCAGGACCTTGGCACAATACGGGAAATAATTGCTAGTGAGAAAGACAAGAACTTTTTAGATTTTGAGCTGACATACGAATTAATTAAAAACAAGTCAGCGGAATTGGCTGATAAACTGAAGGACACGATCTCATTGTCAAAGCAAATATCATCGGTTCTTGCGAAAGGATTAAATGGAAATCCGCGACACTGTAAGCGTTTTTTAAACTCAATGGAATTGAGAATAATGATGGCAGAATACCGTAAGATTCCACTTGATAGGAAAATATTGGCAAAATTAATGCTGGTGGAATATTTTAAAGACGAATTCTATAGAAGATTGGCGCAACTTCAATTCAATAATAACGGCAAGCCAACGGAAGTAATAAAAATTGAAGAGGGCAAGTGGGAAGAGGCAGGAGTCTTAAATATGTGGAAGGATGATCCTTGGATTCCAGATTGGTCCGCCAACATTGAACCATCTTTAGCCAATGTTGATTTAAGACCGTACTTTTACTTTTCCAGAGAGAGTCAAAGGAATGACTCATTTGCCAAATTTCAAAACCTAAGTCAGGAGGCACAAAAGATAATTCAGCACTTGATAGGTGGCTCGGATACTTTACGAGGTGAGGCGTTAAAACTTGCTCCGAATATTTCCGAGCTTGAAGCTTCTTCTATTTTGAAAGAGTTAGCTTCCAAAATAGAATCGTCAACTGATATTGAAAAGTCTTTATTTCAATCTTTTATTGAGTGGGGCGGTTCTCGGTCAGAACTTTACATTGATACCATTGCCATTTTAGAACGTCTTCCGGTAGATAAAATTAAAGCATCGTTCATACCTTTAATAACGCCTTTTGCAAATAAATTACAGGATAAAACAAAAGTTAATGAATTAATGACTCAATGGGGATCTCAGAAGTCATTAAAAAGTGCGGTTGCTGGGGAGATAAAAAACATAAAATAAGCGTATTATGGGAACTTCAAGTATGTATGATGGACCAAAAAGGTCACCACTTTTACCTCCCGATTTTAATGATGGGGATGGGAGCCAAGACAATCCAAGCCCAGATAATAATCCACAGGAAAAACCGCAGGAAGAGCGTCCTGGCAGAGACGCAGAGCCTGGAAAAAACGAGCCATCGGATAAACCTCGTGAAGATAACGCCGCACAGGAGCAATCAACTTCAAGCAATCTTCAATATAGTTCATGGAGGGCTGCAAAGACCTCAATGTCAAGATATGTCACTGGTAATGGTGGCCCAAATGGGAAAAGGAATGCAGTAACGAGGTATATAAAGGGTCACGGGGGCTCTAATAATGCGGCCAAGACTGCTCGAGCTGCAATAATGACAACTATAAGGATTGGGGATTTCTTTGGTGGTGTATCAAGAAACGGAATTTCTCAAGTTTTAAAGGATAACAAAATTCTCACCGAAGGAAGAAAACCGAAAGAAATCCTGAGTGACATTGTCAACCTCCTAGCCCCAACGCCAGACTTGAATGATGATTCAGTAGCTCGCAAAGCATTGGTTATCACAATGTCTATCATTTATGAGAGATTTGACGATGAAAGCAAAGATATTTCTTTGCTAGATTCTCTTGAGCCTGATGTTTCAAAAATGCTTATTACCAAGTATTTCGAAACCTACATATACGAAAGACTGATTCATGATCTTGGTAGCAAGATTGAGAAACGGGCGGAAAATTCTGAGGCAGCTGCGAAAATTGAAAAGGAGTTAAAGGAATACATTGAGACAAAAGTATCAACCACATTGAAAGATAAGCCTCTTTCTATAATTAATTCTAATACAGATAAAGTAGAGGGCTTAGTAGAGGGCCTTTACCAACAATGTTATAAAGTTTTGGAGGATCAATTATGAAAGAAATAATATGTCGAATAAATGATGATGATAAGTTCATTCTAAACAGTGCGGATTTTGTCGTTGACATGTTTTTAAAGAATCAATACCACTACAACTTCTGGGATAATAATAAGCGGCGTCTTTACCAAGGTGGACAATTTTCTAAATCAGCGGTTGATTTATTATACATTTCTTTGATGGTGTTTTATGCCGATAGGCGAGTGGTTCGCAAAGAACAAGATGATGCCTGGACACGAAGTATTAAATTACATATTCCGGTTCTTGAATTAGAGAAATGGAACGAAAATAAAGCTCTTCTTGAAAAAATGCTTTCTTTTCTAAGCGGTGACAAATGGAATTTTGAGTTTAGAAAAAGAGAGCTCAATCCCAAAGAGGAAATGGCTTTCAAAGGAATGAACAGCAAAAAGGTTAAGCATCAACCCAAAGCGATTTGCATGTTGTCAGGTGGCCTTGATTCATTTATCGGCGCGGTTGATCTCCTTAGCAAAGAAAAAGATATATGGTTTGTAGGGCATTATGGTGGTGGAAAAGGAGTTATCAAGTATCAAAAGATAGTAATTGAGAAATTGATTAATCAATATAAATTATCCGCCGAGCAATTCTTCAATTTCTATGCTTCGCCAGTTAAACCTGACTGGAATATCTCTATGGAAGATTCCACAAGAACGCGTTCATTTATGTTCTTTTCCCATGCTATAATTTTGGGCTCTGCAATTAATAAGGATATCACCTTATATATCCCAGAAAATGGTTTAATTTCTTTAAATATTCCGCTCACAAACACCCGACTAGGAAGTTGCAGCACAAGAACAACCCATCCTTACTATATGAGCTTATTACAACAATTGCTTGTAAATATTGGCTTGAAAGTGAAATTATTTAATCCTTACCAATATAAAACAAAGGGGGAAATGATTACAGAATGTAAGGCCCCAGAATTCCTAAATGCTAATATAGCAGAAACGATGTCCTGTTCTCATCCTGATTTGGGTAGGTATGCTGGTGATGCCAGCCCATCTCATTGTGGGAATTGTTTGCCTTGTCTTATTCGCAGAGCAGCAATCGAGCATGCATATCAAACCGACACGTCTAACTACAGAGACAATAATTTTACAAACAAAGGGGCATCGGAAAATCTTCGTTCTTTCAAGTTGGGAATCAGAGACTATATGAATAGCAGCATTGACACCGCTCTTTCTATCCAAATTGCCGGCCCCGTGGTTAACGACATTGAAGACTATTGCAGTGTTTATAGAAGAGGCATGGACGAGTTAAAATCATTACTTGATAAATACAATGGTTAACCTTTACGACACTCATTTCCATTTAGACCTCTTTGAATCAAGAGAAGAGATTATTAAAGAAATTGAGGAAAATCAAATTTATACGATAGCAGTAACTAATCTGCCCGTTCTTTTTACGAAGCTTAAAGATAGTTTATCAAGTAAATATATTAAACCCGCTCTAGGTTTTCATCCTGAATTACTGGTCCAATATAGTCATCACATTCCCCAAATGTGGCCACTATTAACTGAGACCAGATACATCGGAGAAGTAGGTTTAGATTTTAAAACAAGCAAGGCCTCCAAAGAACTCCAAATTTCTTTTTTCACCGAACTCATCAAACGATGCAATATTTTAGGAGACAAAATATTGACTGTTCACTCCAGGCAAAGTGCAAGTGAGGTGGTGTCAATTATTGGAGCAAATTTTACCGGTAAAGCAATCTTGCACTGGTATTCAGGGGACAAGCCAACCCTTTTAAGGGCCATCGAAAATGGATATTATTTTTCAATTAACTACTCAATGGTTAATTCAAAATCTGGGAAAGAATTAATACGATTAATCCCCTTAGATAGATTATTGCTAGAAACGGACGCTCCATTTGTTAAAATCAATAACAAGCCATTCACTCCGGTTCAGGTTATAAGTATTGTTAATGAGTTGGCTGTAATATTTAACTTGGAACAAAAAGAAATGACATCAATTCTGTGGTCAAATTTTAAATCCATGATAAAATGACATGGCCTCTGTGGCGCATTCATATGTTGCCAGCCAGAGGATATAGATATCTGTTGATTAGCTTAATTTCACACTGTACCTAGCATGCTTCAAGATAAAATTCATTTTAAAAATCTGACAACTTTATCTTTCGGTCCCCTTTTAGGTTCATATATGTTGTTTTCCAAGGCGGCAATAGTTGAAGGATCAATCCCGATCAACTTACCCAAATCTCTCTGAGTTAGGCCGTTAATATAACGGTAATGCTTTAACTTGTCGCCACAGGTCTTGATTTCAAACTCGAAAGGGTTGTATCCGAGGAAGTCAATAATTTTCTTATAGTACTGAATCTGAGGAAAATATCTCTCATTCTCCCAATAGGTAATAGAATCTTCCGTCACTCCGATTATTTTGGCCACCTGAGCTTGGGTAAGCTTTAAATCGTAGCGGCGTTTCCGTAAATGTTCCCCAATTGTCTTTGGATTAGCTGGATAATTGATATTCAATGGTTTAGATACTTTATTTTCGAAACGGGAAAAAGGCAATGAATCCCTGCCCCTGCGGCTTCTACAACCACCCCGAGACCCCATGCTCCTGCGGTGCAGGCGTGGTACAGAAATACCTCAGCAAGATCTCCGGCCCGCTGCTCGACAGGATCGACATCCAAATCGAGGTGGTGCCTGTTCCTTTTAAAGAATTGGCAGACGCTTCCCGGGCAGAGCATAGCGAAAGCATCCGCGAACGGGTCGTCAGGGCCAGGGACCTGCAAACCGAGCGCTACCTGGCACTTCCGGGGGTGTATTGCAATGCGCAAATCCCATCAAAAAAGCTTCATGACTTTTGTAAAATCAATGATGCGGGGATGACGCTTTTAAAGACAGCGATGGAAAGGCTTGGGCTTTCAGCGCGGGCTTATGATAGGATTTTAAAGGTTTCGAGGACGATTGCTGATTTGGATAATTCGATTGATATCAGGGTAGAGCATTTGGCGGAGGCGATTAACTACAGGAGCCTGGATAAAGGGACTTGGGGGCAGTAAGATTTGTCCGCGGATTACGCGGATTTATACGGATTAATATTTGCAAAATGGAATCTTTATTATTGAAAGAATATACATACGAAATTATTGGTGCATGTTATGAGGTGCACAGAAATTTGGGTTGCGGATTTCTCGAAGCGATTTTAAATAAAAAAGGGTGCTCATTTTTGAGACACCCTTTACTTTTATGTGAACAAAAAGAAATATTTATTAATGCTTAACGATAAATTTACTTTTTGCTATAATACTTCCCTGATCTTTTAGGAAAGCCAAATATATACCATCGGCCAATGATTCAACTGAATAATTTACAATGGACTGAAAAGGTGTATAATATTGCGAAGATATTAATTGACCAAGACTGTTTATCACCTCTAATTCTAAAGGTTTATTATTGTTAGAAATACTGAAATCAAAGTGAATCATATTAGAAGCGGGGTTTGGATAAATCTCGAAATCTATTTGATTTTTATTCATATTAACAGTATTGTCAGACTGAAGCCATATTCCATTATTTATTCTGACTACACCATTCTTCGTACCTACCCAAATATTATTAATGCTATCTTTAACGATTTTCATGATTCCATCAAATGGTAATTTTGAGTTCCAAGTATTATAGTTGATCCAAGTAGCTCCATTGTATTTTACTATTCCTCTGTCCATTGTCCCAATCCATAAATTTGAATAGTTATCAAAACATATACTAGTCAATTTGTTTGAAACTAAACTTGAAGTCATTGAATTGTAATTTGTCCAGATAGTATCATTAAAGTTAATTAACCCGTAGTCATTTGTTGCAATCCATTTATTTCCATTTGGAGCAATTTGAATATCGTTGATATCATTAGATAGTATGCCCGAATTCCATTTATCATAAATGACAAATCCATTCATATCAAATTTCAACATGCCACGCCCATGGGTCCCAATCCAGTATGCTCCCTTTTTACTGTCATATGTTATGCATTTTATTGTACTGTATAAAACAGTATCATATATTGCCGCTATATTACAGGTAGGAGTAATCATTTTAATAATATGACCACTATCATCCGCGAATAAAATGACACCTTTTTTTTCAGCATTTACAACACTAAGAAAATCATATGGAAACCCAGTTGAAGTAGCTGAATAAACTTGAAATGAATTATTATGGTATAATTTTAGACCGTTATAAGTCGCAATCCATAAACTATCACTCGAGGAATTGAATGACATCTTGCCCATTGATTCATATTTAGAATAAGCCTGAAAATTTCTATGCCAATTAATTCCATTGAAACTATTTAAACTTCCGTCCCATGAATTAACCCAAATCTTTGCTCCTTTCTTCTGAAGAACTAAGTCATTTGCCTGTTGGTTGTAAATACTTGTTGTTAACGAATCAAATTGCCATGAAATTCCATCGTAAAAACAAACTCCATAAAAAGAACCAAAGCACATTAATCCATTATTGGCCTTAAAGATAGTATTTACATCAGAAATTATTCCTGAATTAGTGGTTGTATAATGATTTAAAAGAGAAGTGTGAAATTCAAATACTCCATTTTGAGCACAAATCCATAAGTGATTTTTTGCATCTATGGTTAGATTCTGAATAAATCCAGTGCTTGCTGGCGATGTAACAATTGAAAGATTTGACCAATTTGTACCATCAAATTGTTTTACTTTATTTGTGGTAGCAATATAAACAAGTCCAGAACTATCCGCAACGATAGATTTAACACTGCCCTGAAATGTTGTAGATGAATTATAGTTTTTCCATTGTATCCCATTATAACAGAATAATCCATTATTTAATGTACCAACCCAGATGTTACTATTCTTATCTGAGCACATAGCTGTTAAAATTGAAGATCCAAAAGTCAATGGGCTAAAAGTTGTCCAGCTAAATCCGTCAAATTTTGCTACGCTACCTTTAAAAGTGCAAACCCAGATATTACTGGAAGTATCTGCACAAATAGAAGTTATTCTATTTTCAGGAATAGATGAATTGGTTGTGTCGTATGTGAACCAGTTGCTTCCATCGAATATTAACAGGCCATGTCCAAATGTTCCTAGTAACATTCTCCCATTCAAATCCTTGGCCATGCATGTCACTTTATTGTAGGCCATCCCACTGTTCAGGTTGTTTAGATACTCATCCGAATTGGACACTGTATCGTGTTGTACCAATCCCCCGTATGAAGTAATCCAAATTTTATTTCCCAATTCATTGATCCCAGTAACATAGCCATATGAATTATAATAATTCCATTGGTTATTTTGGGCATTTAAATCAATTGTGCTATAAAAGAGCAAGCACAAGAATGTACTGAAATAGAATATTATTTTCATAATTACAAGATTTATATTGTTAGATATTGATTGAATATATTTTGTCACCAACTATTGATTGGGAACAAAATATATTCAAAAATGTCTAGATGATATCTCAATTGTCAAAGACCTACTATAACTTAAATATATTCCATAGAAAGATATATGTCAAATTATTTCGAGTATTCAAATCAATAACCGTACAACAATTCTGATTTTTGTCTAGAATCATTGTAAGGTTTTTTAAGGTAATATCAGGATGAACACCAAAGTCAGCTAATTAAACTTTGATTTAATATAGTGTTATTACCTGTTCCCAAGGCCCATTAATATCTACTGTAAAAGTATTTAAACAGACTTGAGTACAGATTGGGTTACCCGCACAATCATATTTGTCGAGACATATATCCACAAATGTGTAAGGAGTGCAATTTGAATTGCTAAAATTTGCAATTGGATATTTGTACATTAGCAATTCAACACCTACATTAACATTATAATATTGCCATCCATAGTTTCCGCAATTATCATACATTACAATCCTTATAACTAATTGATATGGAGTACATGCGGGCGGGCTTGGTTGACAATGATCTTGTACGTTAATACGAAATGGAACTTCATTTTGTGCATGAAGATAATTAAAAGTACTAAATGTAAAAAATATTAAAAGTGACAAATATGCTATTTTAACTGTATTTTTCATTTTGAATGGTTTTAAATTATTTCAATATTTAGAAGACTTCACTAGTTTATACGAATATCATTAACCTCTTGATAATCATCAAGATAATTCGTATAAATGATTCTGACGATGATTAGTCGACATGATTGTTTGCTTTACTAATCATGGACACCGGATATCTGGAATCTTTATCGCGTTGTTTCCAAGAAAAAGAAATGTGTGAACGCGATTAAAAAGTAGGATGATGGATATTTGTATAAGCTTAAGGTTTTTCGAGTAGCGTTTTAATAAGGACCTAAAAAAATAGCAAACCTTAAATAAAGGTTCACCCTCAACTATACTTAAAAGTATTTTGTAACTGATAAAAAGGTATACAGGGTTATGCAATATACTCATTCTGTGTAATTAGAATAAGGGTTTAAAAAATGGTATTGAGTTTGTAAAAATGTGGTATTTCGTAAAAAAATCGATTTACTGGATCTGTGTTGGTAAAGTACACTTTCTTACGAATTATATTATATATCGATTTCTGCAAAGTAATGATTTTAGTTTAGTGCCACAATTTTCAAATAAGAAATGTCTATCAGAGGAACTGTAAATCAAGCGAAATTCAAATCAAAATTATCTTATGCACTCATGAATCATACTAAGATGAATTTGTTGTGAAGTTAAGCCTATTATATAAAAAAATCACAGAATCCGCATTATATTCCCAAAAATAACGTTCTAATATGCAGTATGATATAAGACTAATTAAAAATAAGAATTTAAATAAAAGAAAATCAATGTAATAGAATTAAAATGAATTAATCAGAACAGAATAAATAATTGAACCAAATGATCCTTAGCCGGCTTTATTTTACAAGCAATTGCAACTTAGGGTTAAGAAAAGTGAAGATTTTCGGAATTTAGCAGGAGTGACCAGAAAGGAAAACGCAGGACAAAAGCTTGACTTCGAGCAACTTGTCCCAGGGTTCCCGCATAAATGAGTGGTAAGGCTGAAACAAAAAGCATATGAGTTATTTGTATTTTTAAAGTTTGAAGTTTTGTTTTTCCGGTAGCACAAGATCATAACCGATGAAGTTTATTATCTCCAATCTCAATTTTTTCATCGGAATAGACCGGTTATTTTCCCAATTGGTCACTGTATCTTCTGTGACCCCAAGCATTTTTGCCACATCTTTCTGCAAAAGCTTTTCTTCTAACCTCTTTTTTCGTAAATGTTCTCCAATTGTCTTTGGATTGGCTGGATACTTGATTCCCAATGGTTTATGTATAATGATGTGGAAACGGGAAAAAGGCAACGCAACCCTGCCCCTGTGGCTTCTATAACCACCCCGAGACCCCATGCTCGTGCCAGGCAGGCGTGGTGCAGAAATACCTCAGCAAGATCTCCGGCCCGCTGCTCGACAGGATCGACATCCAAATCGAGGTGGTGCCTGTTCCTTTTAAAGAATTGGCAGACGCTTCCCGGGCAGAGCATAGCGAAAGTATCCGTGATCGGGTGATCCGGGCAAGGGAGCTGCAGACGGAGCGCTATCTTGCGCTACCTGGAGTGTATTGCAATGCGCAGATCCCATCCAAAAAGCTTCACGACTTTTGTAAAATCAATGAGGCCGGAATGACGCTACTAAAGACGGCAATGGAAAGGCTTGGGCTTTCTGCGCGGGCCTATGATAGAATTTTAAAAGTGTCGCGGACGATTGCTGACCTGGATAATTCGATTGACATTAAAGTGGAGCATCTTGCTGAAGCTATTAATTATCGAAGTTTAGATAAGGGCACTTGGGGGCAGTGATTTTTTGTCCACAGATATTTTTTTGTCCACGAATTACACGAATTGACGCAGATTGAATGTTTATATTGAAGGTGTTGAGCGTAGCGTCCTAAAGTTGAGCGTAGCGTCCCGCTACGCTCTCCATCATCGGAATCATGCCGTATATTTAATTTTATCATTGTTTATGCCAACAGGATATAAAATTGCTGAACAAGACCAACTCTATCACTTAACATTGCAGGTAGTAGGATGGGTAGATTTGTTTACAAGAAAATCATACCGGGATATGCTTATTCAAAATCTTGCGTTTTGTCAGCAGAATAAAGCCTTGGAAATTTTCGCTTATGTCATAATGAGCAATCATATTCATTTGTTGGTTAAAAGCAATACTGGCAACCTTAGTAATACGATACGTGATTTTAAGAGTTTTACCTCAAAGGAGCTTTTGAAATTGATTAAAGAGCCTGGTGAAAGCCGCAGAGAATGGATGCTTGAAATATTTAAAAATGCTGCCTCACAACATGTACGTAATTCTGAATTTCAGTTATGGACACATGAAAATCATGCGGAACATATTTACTCAAATCAATTCATCTCACAGAAGATAAATTACATTCATGAAAATCCTGTTGTTGCCGGAATAGTGCTTAAAGCAGAAGATTATCCATATTCAAGAGCAAAGAATTATACAGGAGAGCCCGGATTGATTCCTGTTACAATACTTGAAGGTATATACACTGCAGGAAACTGGAAAAGTGGCGGATGGCCAGTAGGCGGATGTAATTCTGGAGAATGGCAATCGGGTGGATGGAATGTTGTAAGATAACCTATTGCAGGTATCGGCAAGATGCCGGTCGAATAAAGGCGTAGCGAGACGCTACGCCTAACGTTTAGGATTTTATCTGAAAAACGCGAAAAAAATAATCGGGAGATATATGT
>JBAXPV010000004.1:0-151377 GCA_037132075.1 Bacteroidota bacterium | reverse complement strand
TTATTCCCTAACTTTGGTTGGTTAACATGTTAATAACCCCTGAACAGTAACCTTCTATTTAAATAGAACATTCATGAAAATTCCAAAATCTAAATACCAAAGTCCAGGAAAATTCCAAAAAGAAAAATACCAATGCAAAAGGAATACATAACTTCACAGAATAGAACACCGATGACACGAATTGTGCTGATTCACACTGATTTGTAACACCAATTCCCTGCGTCTCCGCGCCACCGCGAGAAAAAAGAAAAGATCTCACGCAGTGGCGCGGGGACGCAGGGAAATAATCCGCGAAACCCAAAAACCGTGGAAACCCGTTAGATCCTCCGCCTTGTTCTATTAAAAAAATTCGTGCTCTTGCCTTTGGGCAGTGTTAATTAGCAACATGGCGCTTCAAAAACATTTCCTTAGTTTCGCTAAAGGATGTCTGGACGGTTTAAACTGATAGTCATCAAGAATTAATTATATTAGCACCATAATTTCATCATTATATGAAGAGGTTGACACTGGTTATGGTCATAAAATCAGCATTATACAATTTAATGCTTCCATTGATACTTCTTCATACACAAACTGTTTCCTTTGCCCAACACACATTTTGGGACAATAAACTTTGCACATCAACAATAACGTCCATTGCCAAAGAAGGTAATGATTTTTGGCTGACGGCTTTTGGTGGCGGCCTCATGAAATTTAACCCAAATACTTCATCTACGTTTTTTTATAACCGTCATAATTCTAATATACCGTCGGTATGCATGAGTGCTGTTACTGTTGATTCATCCGGTTATAAATGGATTGGGACCAATAATAACGTTACTGGTCTTGTTCGTTTCGATGGGGCAAACAACTGGATATGCTTTAACACATCGAACTGTCCATTAATTTCAAATTACATCAATTGTTTGAAAGTATACGGTAATGACTTGTGGGTCGGGACCAGAAATGGGTTGGCAAAATTTGACGGAGTAAACTGGACAATATTTGATTCAGTAAGCTTTGCCGGGAATAAATTCGCTGTAAACGGGGTATCTGACATTGCTGTGGATTCTTCAGGCAACATTTGGATTGCTTGTCCCTATATTGGACTGATGTACTTTAATGGTGTAAATTGGAAAGTATTTACTGATTCTAACTCTGGAATTAATTGTGGTATTTCCAATGCAATCTATACAGTTACACTGGATACTTCCGGCAATTGTCTGGTGGGTCATGGTCGTGGATTCTCGTCTTTCTGGAAAAAATGATGCGGGGATCGCAGTTAAACCTGGGGTTTATATCTTGACGCTTCAGACTGGGAATGGGAAGACTTCAGAAAGAATTGTAGTGATCAAGTAACATCTGGAGTTAGACACTGATGATGCGAATTGTGCTGATTCACAATAATTTGTAACACCAATTCCCTGCGCCTCTGCGCCACCGCGAGAAAAAAGAAAACATCTCACGCAGGGGCGCGGAGACGCAGGGAGTAAATCCTTAAAAACAAAAAACCGCGTCCCTCCGCGCAAGAAAAATCCAGAATAGAGTGTTGAAAATTTAAAACAGCGTCCCTCTGCGATACAATTTTGGTATCGCAAAGGGACGCGATTGTTTTTGGTTCCCGCTTCGGCCAGAATTTTTCTTGCACAGAGGGACGCGGCTTCCCCCCATCCCCCCATCCCCCAATCTCCCGCTCTCCAGGCATCTTGTTAACATCTTTATGTCCATCCAAACCGTTTGCTGAGTATTTTTGCGGTCCTGAATTTTGAAATGGATATTCTTAAAGAACTGAACGAACAACAGCAGCTGGCCGTCAAAGCCACTGAAGGACCTGTTATGGTGATCGCCGGCGCAGGCTCGGGAAAGACCCGCGTCCTCACCTACCGCATCGCTTACCTGCTTTCCAAAGGCGTGGAACCTTTCCACATCCTCTCGCTGACCTTTACCAACAAGGCAGCCAAGGAGATGAAGGAACGGATCCAGGAACTCTTTGGCGACCAGGATGCCCGCAACGTATGGATGGGGACTTTTCACGCCATCTTCGCCAGGATCCTCCGGGTCGATGGCCACCACCTGGGCTTTCCCTCCACCTTTACCATATATGACACTGACGATTCCAAGAATCTCATCAAACATATCCTGAAGGAACTTAACCTGGATGTGAAGGTTTACCAGCCGGGCGCCGTACTCAGCCGGATCTCCCTCGCCAAGAACAACCTCTTTTCTGCTGCTGAGTATGCTGAGAATGATGAATTCAAGGAATATGACCTGGCTGCCCAAAAACCCCATATCGCCAAAATTTTCCAGATTTACCAGGCAAGGCTCTTCAAAGCCTCTGCCATGGATTTCGATGACCTGCTGTTCTATACAAATGTTTTATTACGCGATCACCCGGATTGTCTCTTAAAATATCAACAGAAATTCAAATATATCCTGGTGGATGAGTACCAGGATACGAACTTTTCTCAGTATACCATTCTCAAAAGACTGGCTGCCAACAACGAAAACATCTGCGTTGTCGGTGATGATGCCCAAAGTATCTACGGTTTCCGCGGGGCCAACATCGAAAATATCTTCAACTTCCGCCGTGATTACCCGGATCACCAGGTGTTTAAGCTGGAACAAAACTACCGTTCCACCCAAAACATCCTGAATGCTGCCAACTGCGTGATCAAAAACAACCGCGACCAGATCAAAAAAACGCTCTGGACCGGTAATGACGCAGGACCCGTGATCCACGTACTGAAAGCTTCTTCAGATACTGAGGAAGGGGTATTGGTGGCACATTCTATATTTGAACAGAAGATGAACCACCAGCTTCCCAACAGTGGCTTTGTGATCCTCTATCGTACCAATGCACAATCACGTTCACTGGAAGACGCTTTACGAAAACTGAACATCCCCTACCGGATCTATGGCGGGCTTTCTTTCTACAGGCGAAAGGAGATCAAGGACTTACTGGCTTATTTCCGTGTCACCGTCAATCCGCATGACCAGGAATCTCTATTGAGAATCATCAACTACCCCGCCCGCGGTATTGGCCAAACATCACTGGAAAGAATCCAGGTGGCTGCCGATGAAGCAAACCTCAGTCTTTGGGAGGGCTTGCATGACCTGGACGCAATCGGGGCCGGCATCAATTCAGGGATCAAAGCAAAAATCAGCGACTTCACTACAAAAATAAAGAGTTACCAGATCCAGGTAAAACACAAAAGTGCTTATGACCTGGCATACCATATCACCAACAACTCAGGACTGCTGCGGGAACTACGCGAGGATGAGACCCCGGAAGGCGTCAGTCGGGCAGAAAACATCGAAGAGCTCCTGAATGCCGTGAGTGACTTCACCAACACACCTTCGATCTCTGAAGACGGTGAGATCATCCCTGTATCCCAGAAAATGCGGACCCTGGATGAATTCCTTTCAGAAGTCTCCCTCCTTACTGATATGGACAAGGAAGAAGGCGAAGAAGAGCAGGACAAAGTGACACTGATGACCATCCATGCGGCCAAAGGACTTGAATTTCCTCATGTTTATGTGACCGGTCTCGAGGAAAACCTCTTCCCTTCTTATATGTCAATGGGTACCCGCGCTGAACTCGAGGAAGAACGGAGGCTTTTCTATGTCGCCATCACGCGTGCCAAGGAACGGCTGACCTTAGCGTATGCTGAGACGCGCTATCGCTGGGGAAACCTGACAATGTGCCAGCCCAGCCGTTTCATCGACGAGATTGATGCAGAATTCGTCGACCAGCCGTCCAAGGTGATGCATACGCCGCAAAACCTGCGAAAAGTCACGCCCAAAGAGCGAAAAGGCCCTACAACCGGTTCGAATTCACTCAACTCCGGCCCGACAGAATCAGTCGACATGCAGGAAATCGAAAAGATACAAGCCGGGATGGAGGTAGAACATGCTCGCTTCGGCAAAGGCAAGGTCATCACCGTAGAAGGGGCAGGTGCCAGCAAGAAAGCTACTGTGGATTTCCCGGGAACAGGAGAGAAACAATTATTGCTTAGATTTGCCCGTTTGAAGATAACAGGAAATTAGTATCTTTGCAGCGATTTGAAATTCCGGCAAATAGTTTTCTCTGATATTGTTGGAATTCAAACGTACAATAGTGACATGGTCTTGGTACTCTGATAAGCCTGTCTAATAAACCAAATATGGATTTAGATTATAACACTTCCCGCAAACACCTTATCCTTGCCGAATACGGAAGGACGCTGCAAAGCACTGTAGAATATTTACTCGGCATCGAAGACCGCGACCTGCGGACAAAATGCGCCAAAACCGTTGTCAACGTGATGGCTCAGCTGAGTCCCCAGGTGAAAGACAATGGCGATTACAAACAAAAACTCTGGGATCATCTTTATATCATCTCCGACTTCAAACTAGATGTCGATGCCCCCTACCCCGCACCCTCACGTGAAGTTCTGATCGCCAAGCCAGAAAAAATTAAGTATACTGTCAAGAACCTGCGTTACGGCCATTATGGCAAGAACGTGGAGAATATGATCAAGCAAACTGCCGCTTTGGAAGACAGTCCGGAAAAAGCTGTCCTTATAAAGAATATTGCCAACCACCTTAAAAAGACCTATTTGCTCTGGAACCGTGATGCGGTTGCTGATGAGGTGATCTATGCGCAGTTGTCTGAACTTTCCGGTGGAAAAATCAACCTGGATACAGAAACAAGGCTGAATAACACCAATGACATCCTGGCACAAAATGTCGTAAAGAAGAAGAAATTCTTCCCGAAAGACAATAAAAATATGAAATTCCAACGCAGGAAGAAACGTATCGATTAAATTTTTATGAGCTCTTTCGAGATCCACGGTGGCAAAAAGCTCGCGGGTGAAATCATCCCCCAGGGTGCCAAAAATGAAGCACTTCAGGTTATCTGTGCAACGCTTCTCACCCCTGAAAAAATAACACTCAGCAAACTGCCCGACATCCGCGATGTCAACAAACTCATTGAGCTTCTGTCTGCCCTTGGCGTCAGGGTTGAAAAAACCGGCTTTGAACAATTTAGCTTCCAGGCTGACAACATCGACCTTGAATATCTCACCACTAACGAATTCAGAAAACAAGCCAGCAGCTTAAGAGGCTCCATTATGATCCTGGGTCCGCTGCTCGCCCGGTTCAAACGGGCCTGGATCCCGCAACCTGGCGGAGACAAAATCGGGCGCCGCAGGATGGATACGCACTTCATCGGTTTAACTGCGCTGGGCGCCGTCTTTCATGCTGATCGTGACGAAGGACTTTATCGCGTGGATGCAGACAAACTCCTGGGTTGTCATATGCTTTTAGATGAGGCCTCTGTAACGGGAACTGCCAATATTGTTATGGCTGCCACTCTCGCAAAAGGAACAACAACGATATTTAACGCTGCCTGCGAACCCTATGTCTACCAGCTCTGTAAGATGCTGAACAGCATGGGTGCTAAAATCACTGGTGTTGGCTCAAACCTTCTCACAGTTGAAGGTGTTGATGAACTTCATGGCTGTGAGCATAAGCTTCTGCCGGATATGATTGAGATTGGCAGTTTTATTGGCCTGGCTGCCATGACTCAATCGTCAATTCTCATTAAAGATGTAAGTTATCCTCATCTTGGAATGATCCCGGAAGTCTTTCGCAGACTCGGAATTGTCATTGAAAGAAAAGGTGATGATCTGTTCATACCTGCACAGGAATCCTACGAAGTGGACACTTTTATGGATGGCTCGATCATGACCATTGCTGATGCCCCATGGCCTGGATTCACCCCTGACCTCATCAGCGTTGCACTTGTTACCGCCATTCAGGCAAAAGGGACTGTGCTGATCCACCAGAAGATGTTTGAAAGCCGTTTGTTCTTCGTCGACAAGCTGATTGACATGGGTGCACAGATCATTCTTTGTGATCCGCACCGCGCCACTGTCATCGGATTAAACCGTCAATACCCGCTCAGGGGAATCAGGATGTCGTCGCCTGACATTAGAGCCGGGGTTTCACTGCTGATTGCCGCGTTATCCGCACAGGGACGCTCTGTAATCGACAATGTTGACCAGATTGATCGCGGCTATCAGAATATCGACCAGCGATTAAAAAATCTTGGCGCGGAAATTGTAAGGATACCCTGAAATTTAACCCAAACATTTATATAGACATATGAAGAAAGCAGCTTATTTATTCCTGCTGGCAACCCTGCCTTTATTCTGGAGCGCAACAAACAACAAAGCCGTTGCACAAGAAGTTAAAACCGGAACCAATGTGGGTGATAAAGCCCCTGAAATTGAATTGAATGGAGTTGATGGAAAACCAATTAAACTCTCTTCATTGAAAGGTAATTATGTACTGGTTGACTTCTGGGCATCCTGGTGTGGCCCCTGTCGCAGGGAAAACCCGAATGTTGTTGAAGCGTACAATAAATACAAAGGCAAGAAATTTGTCAATGGGAAAGGGTTCAAAATCTATAGCGTTTCTCTTGACAAGCAAAAAGATCCCTGGGTCAATGCCATAAAGTCTGACAACCTGAGTTGGGATTGTCATGTAAGTGACCTGGCAGGATGGCAAAGTACTGCATCAGCAGCTTATGGCGTGAACTCTATCCCGTCAAACTTCCTGCTCGACCCGAATGGCGTGATCATTGGGAAAAACCTTCGTGGTATCGACCTTCATTATGCCATTGAGAAAGTAGTCAAGAACTAAGTCTGGTAAGCCTTAATCAATTTTATCATATCATGCCGTAAGGCTGACAAATTGTCCCGTCAGGAAAGTGGCAAACTTCTTGATGGGACGGTTTTTATATAATAATGTCATTATTCGAATTACTGATGGAAAATAAGCCTGAACTAGAGAATATAAGCCTTGAGCCAATAAAAGAAGAAAGCAAGTTGAAAAACGCTTTTAAATCGAATAAGAATAAAGCCAAAAAAGAAATAGAGGAAGACTGGCACGCACGTTACCTTGATGCGAATGATAAGCTTCTGAGGCTTTATGCCGATTTCGACAATTTCCGAAAACGTACGGCAAAGGAAAAGATGGAGATCTCTGATGTTGCATCGGCTTCATTGATTGTGTCACTGCTTCCTGTCATTGATGATTTTGAACGTGCACTGAAACACACAACAGAAAGTGATGTCCCGGATCACATGCAGGAAGGAATGATGCTGATTTACAACAAATTAAGCTCAACCCTGGAATCGAAAGGCCTTAAGGCAATGGATGCCATGAACCATGACTTTGACACAGATTTTCATGAAGCTATCACGAATATTCCAGCTTCTTCAGAAGATTTAAGAGGGAAAGTCGTGGACCAGATTGAAAAGGGATATACTTTAAACGGGAAAGTGATCCGTTTTGCCAAAGTAATTGTGGGTATTTAAGAATTAAGCCGTGAAAAAAAGAGACTATTACGAGATACTGGGCGTTTCAAAGAGCGCAAATGAAGCCGAGATCAAGAAGGCCTACCGTCAACTTGCTTTGAAATTTCATCCGGATAAAAACCCCAATAACAAAGAAGCTGAAGATCATTTCAAGGAAGGTGCTGAAGCTTATGAAGTTCTGAGCAACGCTGAGAAACGTCAACGCTATGATCAGTTTGGACATGCCGGCATGGGGAATAATGCCGCACAGGGCTTTGGAGGTGGGATGTCGATGGATGACATATTCTCACAATTCGGTGACATCTTTGGCAATGCTTTTGGCGGTGGATTCAGCGGTTTTGGCCAATCACAGCGTGGCGGTCGTCATGTGACTAAAGGAAGTAACCTCAGGGTTAAAGTCAAAATGACCCTCGAAGAAGTCTCTACCGGTGTCGAAAAAAAAATCAAACTCAACAAATACGTTCCCTGCAATTCATGTAATGGCAGCGGTGCAAAAAACGGTTCCGGTTTCCACACATGCCAGTCATGCCATGGTCGTGGTACAGTTAGCCGTGTGACCAATACGATTTTGGGCCAGATGGCCACCACCACCACTTGCCCAACATGTAGCGGTGAGGGTAAGATCATTATTGAGAAATGCAATAGCTGTTTTGGCAACGGGATAATAAAGGGGGAAGAAGTTATCAGTATCAATATCCCTGCCGGGGTGAGTGAAGGCATGCAGTTCGCCATGACAGGCAAAGGCAATGCGGCAGCCCGGAGTGGCTATCCAGGTGACCTGATCATCCAGATTGAAGAGCTGGAACATCCAGAACTGGAACGGGATGGAAACAACCTCCTTTTCGAACAATATATTAGTTTCCCGGAAGCAAGCCTGGGAACTTCTGTTGACATTCCTACCCTGGAGGGAAAAGCAAAAGTTAAAATAACGCCCGGCACTCAACCCGGAAAAGTGCTTCGACTCAAAGGGAAAGGACTTCCCAATGTCAGCAGTCATGGTCGTGGCGATTTATTGGTAAATATCAATGTCTGGATTCCTAAAGAGCTTAGTAAAGAAGAAAGAGCCATGTTAGAAACCATGAGCCAATCCCCCCATTTTGTTCCAAAACCCGATTCAACTGAAAGAGGTTTCTTTAAAAAGATGCGTGAGTATTTCCAATAATTATTCCGCATCTTTGCAATAAATACTTCGGCAAAAAGCTGTGTATAAGTGAAACTAAGCTTCTTTGCTGTGCAAAATGGCCAAGTTTTTATAATTATGCATTTTAACGAAATCATCCATGAATAATTTTCTTGAGATTTCGGGAGTCACCAAAAGATATGCAGCGCAAACTGCGCTGAACAAAGTATCTATCAGTGTCCCCGAGAAAAGCATCTATGGTTTGCTGGGCCCGAACGGCGCAGGAAAAACGACTTTGATCCGTATCATCAACCAGATCACAGGTCCTGATGAAGGTGAGATTTTTCTTAACAATGAACGGCTTCAACCGCACCACATCCATACCATCGGTTATCTTCCTGAAGAAAGAGGATTGTACAAAAAGATGAAAGTCGGCGAACAGGCAATCTACCTTGTGAGACTTAAAGGGCTTAGCAAACACGATGCCTTGAAAAAGCTTAAATACTGGTTTGAGAAATTCGAGATCGAAGCCTGGTGGAACCGCAAGGTTGAGGAGCTCTCAAAAGGAATGCAGCAAAAAGTTCAATTCATTATCACCATATTGCATGAGCCTTCTCTCCTCATATTTGACGAACCCTTCAGCGGCTTCGACCCAATCAACGTGAATATTATCAAAGAAGAAATACTTAATCTTCGCAATCAGGGGGCTACCATACTTTTCTCTACCCATAGCATGGCTTCTGTAGAGGAACTTTGTGATAACATCGCACTGATTGACAAGTCGAATAAAATCCTGGAAGGCAAAGTCACTGAAATAAAAAATACCTATAAGACAAACACTTATGAGCTGGAATATGAGCATGACGGCAGTTCTGTTGCCAGTATTCTTTCCAGTGGCATGGAGGTCATTTCACAGGGGAAAAGTGGAAATTTCGAAAAAATAAGGGTAAAACTCAACAATGGCCATTCTCCGAATGACCTGCTTAAAGTGGTTATTCCTCATGCCAGCATCCATTCTTTGAAAGAAATTATTCCAACGATGAATGACATTTTTATCCAGAAAGTCACTGAAAACGAAGCCAACAGCGCTTTCTAAAAACAAAGCCATGAACAAGATTTTACTGATTATTCAACGTGAATATCTTACACGAGTAAGGAAACGTTCCTTTATCGTCATGACGATCTTAGGTCCCCTGCTGATGGCAGGTATCATGATCGTACCGGTTTTCATTTCCCAAATCCAGGACAAGACTCATAAAATTGCCGTTCTTGATGAGACAGGGCTGTTTTACAACAAATTCCAGAATACGGAACATCTTCAGTTCACCTATGTATATGGAGCTCTGGACAGTGAAAAAGCAAAATTCAAGGATTCTGGATATTACGCCTTGCTTTATGTCGCGAAACCCTCAACGACAGTGCCTTCCGAAGCGCTGTTATATTCTGAAAACCAAGTAGGTATCAACATACAGAATTACATCCAGGAGGGCATGAAAAAGGAAGTCGAGAACCTGAAGCTTCAGGCTTCGGGTATCGACAAGAGTGTACTTGAGAGTATAAAATCCAATATAAACCTCATCACGATCAAAATGGGTGAAGGCGGGAAAGAGGAAAAAAGCTATACCGAAGTCAGTATGGTATTGGGCATGTTTGGCGCTTTTCTGATTTATTTCTTTATCTTTTTATTTGGATCTCAGGTCATGAGGGGCGTCATTGAGGAAAAGACCAACCGCATCGTTGAAGTCATTGTCTCCTCAGTCAGACCTTTCCAGCTGATGATGGGTAAAATTGTGGGTGTTGCCATGGTAGGACTGACGCAATTTGTACTCTGGGTCTTGCTTACTTTTGCTATTGTTGCTGGTTTTCAGCTCACTTATTCGAAGGAAATAAAACAGAGTCAGACGAAAGAAATGCTCATGGGAAAAGTTGCGCAATCAGCCAACTCCGGCACGCTTGATGCTGCTATGGACCAGGAAGCCAAATCTAATGACGTTGGCGAGGTATTTTATGCGCTGGGTTCTGTGAATTATGCACTGATGCTGGGTGGATTCCTCTTTTATTTTCTGGGTGGTTATCTTTTATATGCAGCACTTTTTGCCGCTATTGGCGCTGCTGTCGACAATGAAGCCGACACCCAGCAATTTATGTTACCGATTACAATACCACTCATTCTTTCTTTTGTCTCTGCTCAATATGTTATCAACAATCCGGATGGTCCCGCTGCTTTCTGGCTGTCGATTATCCCTTTTACCAGCCCAATTATCATGATGATCCGGCTTCCTTTTGGGGTACCCCTTACAGAAATCATCCTTTCCATGGGCATGCTGATCCTGGGTTTCCTGGGCACTACCTGGCTCGCCGCAAAGATCTACCGAACCGGAATTTTGATGTATGGGAAGAAGGTGGATTATCGGGAGTTGTGGAAGTGGGTGACGTATAGGGGGTGATGGGGTGATGGCGCGATGGCGCTGATCTCAACCTAACAACTAACTATTAACTGCTAACTATTAAAACACAAACCAACGAAATAAGCGCATGGCTAAGATACTAATCATTGATGATGAAAGACCGATTCGGGCCGTGCTACGGGAAATCCTGGAGTATGAAAAGTACGAAGTTGAAGAAGCTGAGAACGGGGCTGATGGGTTGGAACTGATGAAAACAGGGAGTTTCGACGTGGTTCTTTGCGACATCAAGATGCCCAGGATGGATGGAATCGAAGTGTTGGATAAGATCCTTCCTATGAGCGATGCACCAGTGATCATGATTTCAGGTCATGGGACAATAGAAACTGCTGTTGAAGCCATTAAAAAGGGTGCTTTTGACTATATCGCCAAACCCTTAGATTTAAATCGCATCCTGATTACGCTTCGGAATGCACTGGATAAGTCCTTGCTTGTCTATGAGACCAAAGCGCTTAAGCGTAAAGTCAGCAAGACTTACGACATGATCGGGGAAAGTCCTGCCATAGCCCAGATTAAAACCTTGATCGAGCGTGTAGCTCCAACAGATGCCCGGGTGCTGATCACCGGGGAGAATGGTACCGGAAAAGAGCTGGTCGCTCGTTGGATCCATGAGTTCAGCGCCAGGTCAACACAAGCATTTATCGAGGTAAACTGTGCCGCAATTCCTTCAGAACTCATCGAGAGCAATCTCTTTGGCCATGAGAAGGGCAGTTTTACTTCCGCGATCAAACAAAGAAAAGGTGACTTCGAGCTTGCCGATGGCGGCACCCTATTCCTTGATGAAATCGGCGACATGAGCCTTGCAGCCCAGGCCAAAGTCCTCAGGGCTTTACAGGAAAATAAAATTACTCGCGTCGGTGGAGAAAAAGATATCCTGGTGAATGTCAGGGTAATCGCTGCTACCAATAAAAATCTTCGGGAAGAAATTGAAAAGAAAAACTTCAGGGAAGATCTTTATCACAGGCTGAGTGTAATCCTGATCCATGTGCCACCGCTTCACGAACGACAAGACGACATCCCTATTCTGACGAGGCATTTTATGACCGAAGTCTGTGAAAACCAAGGTCGTCCGATGCCTGAGATCACCGATGAAGCCCTGGAAGAATTAAAAAATGTACGCTGGACCGGCAATGTCAGGGAATTACGAAACGTAGTAGAACGACTGGCGATCCTGTGCGATGAAACAGTAGATGCAGAACATATCAGGAGGTTTGCGCAACCGCTGAATCCGTAAGTCCCTCTGTCTCACTTCGCACAACATCTCCCCATTCGGGGAGTCTAAGCCAGATCAACCATTCACACGATAATCGGCGCATCATTCTTCCCCTGATGGGGAAGGTGGACCGCCGTAGGCGGGACGGATGGGGTAAATGTTATTTGTTTTTTATTTCACAAAACATTTAAATCTTTCGTATCTTTCAAGGCTATATCGGAGATCACTTCCCTAATTCATTTTCAATGAAACGCCTAGTAAAGATCACCCTGGAGCTCCTCATCAGCCTCTCATTAAACTCTTGGATTGCAGCTTATTCGCAGACAATAACCCCGGATCAGCTTGAAAAGGAAACAGGAGGTATCCAGGAGAATCAGCGCCTGCCTTCCTCCCCTGAAAGCATGTGGAACGTCCTCTTCAACCTGCCAGTCAGTAAACAGACATGGGGCGTTGAAAGTGACGGTCAGTTTCTTTATTGCACCTTCCCCTATGATCCCAATTTTGCTTTTGGGAAATATACGAATACGGGTGTCCTTCTACAGAGTTTTAATATACCAGGGGTCCCGGTATACAGTAGTCCTAATTTCTACTCATTAAGAGATATGTGTAATGACGGGACCTACTTTTATGCCATCTCCTATGAGTATCCAAGTGCCAAACTTTACAAACTGGATCTTATCAATAAAAACCTGATCAGTAGCGTCACACTTCCATTCTCTTATGGATACCAGGTCACTTTCGACCATGCTCTTGATGCCGGAAACGGTGGTTTCTGGTGCGGGGATTATTACAGATCTTTTTCTGTAAAAATGGACGGCACATTGATTGGCGGACCTTATACACTTGTTTCAAGCTGCTACGGTTCTGCTACCGATGAATACTCAAACCCGGGAACAAAACATATTTGGTATGGCAGCACTTCCGCTTATGCACTCTTGCAATGGAATCCGCTTACTCAAGCCTATACAGGGGTAAGCCACTCATTGACTGACTTAAGCCCATCCGCTACTTATCCATATGTTTATGGTTTGTCAGATTCTAAATTGTTTGATCCTGGCAATCTGGTTTTGCTGGGAACAGCATATTATTATTCAGTGAGTAGTTCCTCCTATCATCTGTTTTGCTATGAAATGGCACCCTCTGTTATGTTTCCTATCGATGTTGGCGTGGTGTCAATCGTCAGTCCTGTTAGTGGAACGAACCTGGGAACTTCAGAGATTGTACAAGCCATCATCAAAAATTATGGCACCACCTCCGTGTCAAATATCCCTGTAAAATATTCAATCAATGGGGCGGCACCGATAAGCAACACGATTCCCAATATATTATTGCCTGGCCAGCAATTGACCTGGCAATTTAGCCCGAATGCTGACCTACACCTTTACAACAATTACCAGGTCTGTGTCACAACGATGTTAGCTGGTGATCAATTTCCGCCCAATGACGGTAAATGCAAAACGGTGAAAAACAATTTCCCTTCCACAACGGATACCATCTGGCCTAATAACCTGCCCAACTGGACAGGTACCGTTGAAGGTCCGGCAAGTCCAACACCCAACATTATTTCACAAAACAGCCTGATTAAATATGGGTCAGGAGAAGCCCGGGCCGGATGGGCGAAATTTCCACTGACAACAATTCCTTCGGGTGTACAAATCACTGATGTCGGGTTGAGCTGGTGGCTACAAAGTCAGACTGGAGCACCTTGTCTTAGTTTGCACAGACTTACTGCTGATCCCATAACAACACCGCCTGCCAGCCTCTATTACAATATTAAAAATGGATTTGATTATACGGGAATGGTCAACAGCTGGTCCACCGCAGGCTCATGGCATTCAAGTAATCTGCAGACCAACGGAAATGTTTTGGGTGACATACAGAATGCTGTTGATTCATTAGCATCCTGGTTTGGAATCGGTTTTTATGACCCGGAAACTTGTGCTTCCTGTTATAATGGCTCTGCTGACGGATGGAATGAGACACATACGCCTTATTTAAAGGTATCCTATCAAATAAAACTAGCGCACGATGTGGGTGTCGACACCATTATCATGGATGATTTTATCTTATCCGGAACTCTTGTCACACCTAAAGCCAAGGTCAGGAATTATGGCTCTACCAATGAGACGTTTTCCATTGTCATGACCGGACCTTCCGCTTATACTTCATCAATAACAATAACAAGGCCGGCCGGTAGTGGCGATACCCTGCTTAGTTTCACCCCACTAACTCTTACAGGATCTGGAATGCAAAGCTTTAACTGTTGTGCAGTCCTCGCAACCGATGTCAATTATTTCAACCAATGTAAGGGAAAACAAATCCATATTGATTCAGTGCTGACCCGGGCTTTTGGCTATATCACCCAATCATTGACTCCCGGAATATTGAAAGGACCTGCCACCTTCTACCTTGAACACCCGGATGTGGTGACCCAGATTACAGTGAATACCACAACAGAATCGCTTGTTTGCGGGACCTGGGGAAAAGACCCGGCAGGTTTAAGCACATGGTATGCCGCAGAACTCGACGATCCTTCCAATCCCTCCAGCGATCAGCTCGTTACCATCAATACGAATTCCGGGGCATATACCTTTATCGGTCCTCTTGGCGTTGCCATTGACGGCATGTCCTATGACTACATTACCGGCAAACTCTACGGTATCAGCAGCAATAATGTCGGAACCGGCAAATTTGCGACCACCCTTTATGAAATCAACCGCCTCACAGGACAAGCGGTGCTTTTTGCCAACCTGGGGTATACGGCAGGAAAGATCACCAACCTTGCGTGCAATGCCAATGGAATGCTGTTTTTTACAGATGTCCAGTCGGATCGCATGTATTCTGTTGATCCACTCAATTATAGTAAGGAATTGTTGGGTTCTGCCGGGAATAATTTTAAGTTGAATTCGGATATGGAATTTGACAGGGCAAGCGGGAATCTCTTCCTTTCAGCGGTAGATTCAAACTTAAATACCGGGGCTATCTATCGTATTAACTCAGCCAATTGCCAAAATACTTTTATCAATTATTTTCCCAATGGCATAATTATGAGTGGGATAGCCATTCCCTATAATCCAATATTATCTGCAGTAGATATGGGAATAATGACGATTAGCTCACCAAAAACCGGGGTCCTGACCAACAATGAAGCGATCATTGCCAGGGTCAGAAATTATGGTACGACAAGTATGGCTAACTTCAATGTATCCTGTCAACTGGGGTCTGGTGCCATTCAAACCTTTCCATGGGCGGGCTCAGGTTTTCCACCATTGGCAGCAGGAGATTGGATCGATTTGCCTTTCAACAATCTTTATAACCTCGCTACTCCCGGGGCGGGTTATTGCATGAAAGCATGGGTATGGAATGCAACGGGAGATGCAAACTGGATCAATGACACCGTGAGAAAGTGTGTAAAAAACACTGCCTGCACCATCACCAATCTTTGTTTCCCCGGCAGCCAGCCTGAAGTGGAATTGTGTGGCAATAATATCAATGGAGGATGTAACAGCATTCCAATAGCATATGTTCCTCTTAACCCTGGTGATGCCTGGTGTGGATCGGTTTGGAAAATTGACACCCTCATGGATGAGGACTGGTACAGTTTCACTATTGCCACTTCAAAAACCGTTCATCTTAAAATAAGGTCAGCGTTTGACCTCGACCTGAATCTTGTTTCGCTTCCCTGCAATAGCAATGCGCCTTTCATGAGTAAAACCTTTGTCAAATGCACTGAAGACAGTCTTGTTTATCCCTTGTTGCCTCCCGGCACCTACGCTTTCAGGATTGCACCCAACACCAATGAAAGTGACCTGGTTTGCGGTTTTTCGAATAACTACGCCCTAAAGTTTGTTCTGATTCCACCCCAGCCTACCGTCATCACAACACTTGGCAGCCTGAATGGCTTGTGTATGGGTGTACAAACAGTCCCCGTCTACATTGACTCGTGCTATAACATCCAGCAAATGCATTTAAGTATTGATGTTCCGCCTGGCGTTACGTTGATGGGGTTCAACAACCTGAATCCTGCACTGAATCCTGCCTACTTCAGCATCACTCAAAATGCTACTCAAATCCTGATTACCTGGTTCTCCATGATTGCTGCAACCCCAGGAAGTGGCCTTCTGGTTAATCTCTTTTTAGATCTTCCTGCAGGAACCAGCAACTTAAGCTGGAGTGCAGCACCCGACACCAGCTATTATGCCAATGGTATTATTGGCACCATCCCTTCTGTTTGGGTAAACGGAAGCACAAACCTTCTCAACTGCAACAACTTAAGCGGGAGTATTTATTATGCGCATAAAAACTCCGTGGGAACTTCCGCCCCTAAGCTTATGGGTAATTATCCAAGCTGGTGTGGTGTCATTGCACAACTCTGGCAAGGAACAAGCCTGATCGACACAGCATGCGCCGGTTATAACGGGAATTACACCTTTAGTAATGTCCCCAACGGAAATTACACTTTGAAGGCAAAAATCAATGAAGTCTGGGGTGGCGGAAATTCTGTGGATGCCCAGCAGATCCAGATGAATATGGTGCAGCTTGGGGGGTTTACGCTAAACGGAATCTGGCTCGCTGCAGGAGATGTAAACGGGATCGGCTCCTTGCCTAACTCTAGCGATGCCCTGTTAATCATGAGACGTTTCGTGGGTATTATTCCGAGTTTCCTTCCACCAAGCGTTTTCCCGGGAAAACCTGACTGGTTTACACAATCATTTAACATCAGTGTCAATGGGACAAGCAATCAAACACAGGATATCCATGTGCTTTGCACCGGTGATGTTAATGGGTCTTATGTCACCCAACCCCCGCCTAAAAACCTGATAAATTTCAATACTAACCGTGTTATTGTTGCAACTAATGGGGTGGTTGAAGTGCCGGTTTACACAACTCAATCTGTGGAATTGGGATCAATCTCACTTGTTTTTAATTACCCAATAAACCTTGAAATCCTGGACATCAGCATCAAAGAAAGCCCTGAAAACCTGGTATTCCTTGCGAAAGCTGGCCAATGCCGGCTTGCCTGGTATGGAATCAACCCATTTATACTACGTGCCGGCGATGTCTTATTAACTATGAAAGTAAAAGTCCAGGACCTGGAATTTCCAGCGATCTTTAGCAATACGGATGAGACAGTATTCAGTGACGGCATGGCCAATCTTTTCGAAGATGTCCACTTGGAAATTCCAAAAATCATTCCGGCCGATAATGGAACTGGCATTTTTCTTGACAATGTCCCCAATCCTTTCAGCGTCCTGACAGAAATCCAATTCACACTTCCACAGGCTGGGTATATCACCATTAAGGTATATAACACATTGGGTGAAGAAATCAGGACTCTTTTCCAGGGAAA
Organism: Bacteroidota bacterium; assembly: GCA_037132075.1. GTDB lineage: Bacteria > Bacteroidota > Bacteroidia > Bacteroidales > CAIXZF01 > JBAXPV01. The sequence goes on along the minus strand of JBAXPV010000004.1, from coordinate 133,886 downwards.
CGAATCCTCAGGAAGCCATGAACTGAGATTTGACAGGTCAAACCTAAGTAATGGAATTTATTTTTACAAGATACAGACTCCCTTTGGCAGTAAAGTAAAAACGATGATTATCTCTTATATTGAATAATGATTTTTAATCATCATTTAGGCTTTGGGCAACTAATGGGAAAATACAAGGTCTGTTTACCAATGCAGTTTACGATGACTAATTATAATTTTATGAAAAGCCTGGCAAAAATTACTCTTGGATTTCTTTTGGGGCTGTTACTTACAACAGTAACTGATGTTTACTCCCAAAGCGAAGCAAAACTAGCCGCTTCCCCCAACAATATGTGGGATATCCTCATCAATGCCCCGGTAGCAAAGCAGGTTTGGGGTGTAGAATGTAACGGTACCAATTTATTTGCCACTTTCCCCTATGATTCAAATTTTGCTTTTGGCAGATATACCTTAGCCGGAACATTAATCGAGAACTTTAACATAGCCGGAGTCCCGATCTACAGCGCTTCCAATCCCTTTTCGCTGCGCGACATGTGTTATGATGGCATGTACTGGTATGCCATTTCTTATGCCTATCCAAACGCTAAAGTCTACAAACTGGACCTGAGTAATAAAACACTGATCAGCAGTTTCTCACTACCTTTTTCTAATGGATATCATATCACCTTTGATGCAGATCTGGATGCTGGAAATGGAGGATTCTGGTGCGGAGATTACAACAAAGTCTATGCTGTCTCTCAATCGGGAACAACGCTATCCGGGCCATATATACTTCCTTCGAGTGAATATGGATGCGCCACCGATCAATATTCAAACCCGGGAACCAAGTTTCTCTGGTTTTCAGGAAGCAATGGCTCCGTTTTACGGCAGTTTAATCCGGTAACACATACATTTACAGGGCTTACGCACTCAATAAACGACCTGGTATCCAGCTCAGTAGTATCACCTATTAGCTATGGCTTGTCTGAATCCAAGTTGTTTTTTCCTGGCAAATCGGTATTGCTGGGGACAGGAAACTATATTTCAGGTTCGCCCGGATACCATTTCTTTGGTTATGAGCTGGGCAATACTGTAGGTTGGCCAATCGATGTTGGTGTGGTATCCATTTTAAGCCCGAATAGCGGAAACAATCTCGGTACTGCGGAAATCGTTCAAGCCGTGATCGGGAATTATGGTACAAGTACGGTATCCAATATACCCGTAAAATATTCTGTGAATGGGGTTTCTTCACCAACCAATATCATAACAGTTAGTTTAATGCCTGGCGCACAAATTACCTGGACCTTGTCTCCTCCTGCTGATCTTCAAATCTTTAACAACTATCAAATTTGTGTCACGACCATGCTCACTGGGGACGGGAATCCTGCCAATGACGGGATATGCAAAACCGTAGTCAACAATCCCCAGGTCCTCACGACGATATTTCCTCAAATGGCTGCGAACTGGACCGGGACTGTTGAAGGCCCTGCATCAGCAACACCATATATTATCTCGCAAAACAGCCTGATCAATTACGCCTCAGGAGAAGCCAGGGCCGGGTGGGCAAAATTCCCACTTGCGACGATTCCTCCTGGTGTCCAGATCGTAGACGTCAAATTGCATTGGTGGCTGCAATCCCAAACTGGCGCACCAATGCTCAGCCTGAAAAAACTGAGCATTGACCCTATCCTTAGCACCCCAACGAACCTTTATAATGACATCAAAAACGGATTCTCTTATACAGGCAATAGCAACAGCTGGAATACGGCAGCGTCGTGGCAATCAAGCAACCTTCAGAATTATGGAAATGTTTTAACGGATATTTTTAATGCCGCCTCAGTTGGCACAGGATCCTGGTTTGGAATCGGGTTTTACGAACCTGACACCTGTTTTTCCTGCAATTATAAGGGTTTTGGCGAGGGCTGGAATCAAACGCACAAACCCTATCTTGAAGTTACCTATCAAGCTTTACTCGCTCATGATGTCGGTGTCGTCGAAATTATCAGTCCTGCTTTTGCCGTGGCTGGCAGCCCGATTATCCCACAAGCGAAAGTCAGAAATTTTGGATCAACAAACGAGTTGTTCTCTGTGACCATGGCAGCTTCAAATGGATATTCTTCAACAAAAACGCTATACAGGCAAGCCCTAAGCGGTGACACTGTTATTTCTTTCGATACCCTAATCGTATCAGCTACAGGCAGCATCAATTTTAACTGTTGTGCCGTGCTGGCCCCTGATATCAATTATCTCAACCAGTGTAAAGGCAAGTCCATGACGATCAGCACAAGCCTCACCCAGGCTTATGGTTACATTAACCAATCTCTCACGCCAGGATTGCAAAAAGGCCCTGTATCTTTCTATCTCGAATACCCCGACGTGATCACGCAAATTGCAGTTAATACATCCAATGACCCACTGGTATGCGGAAGTTGGGGAAAATCCCCTACTATTGGCAGTGCCTGGTATGCCGCAGAAGTCTATAATCCACCCTTGTATAACAGCGGACATCTTGTGAAAATCGATCCCATCACAGGAACTTATACAAGCATAGGTCCGCTTGGCGTCAGTATTGACGGGATGACCTACGACTATGTCAACGGCAAACTCTTTGGAATTAATAGTACAATGACCAGTACAGGAAAGTATAAATTAACGCTTTATGAAATTAACAGGACGACAGGACAGGCGGTACTGTTTGCAAACCTGGGTAACACTGAAGGAAAAATCACCAATCTCGCCAGCAATGCCAATGGATTGTTGTTTTTCACTGACACCAAAGAGGGCCAGCTTTATTCTATTGACCCACAAATGTATACGAAAGCAAAAGTGGGATCCCCTTCTCAAAGCTTCAAACAGAATGCTGACATGGAATTTGACAGGGCCAGTGGTAAACTGTACTATTGTGCCATGGATACCAGCTGGATCGGTGGTGCATTGTTTAAAATGAACCCTGCCAATGGCCAAACCAGCCTGCTCAATTATTTCCCATCCGGCGTCATGATCACTGGATTTGCCATTCCTTATACCCCTGTTAATCCCCCCACCGACCTCGGTTTGATGACCATGAGCTTCCCACAGACAGGGACACTGACGAATAGCGAAGCAGTTGTAGTCAGGGTTGTCAATTATGGTTCGACGACAGTAAGTAACTTTAAACTTTCTTTTAAGCTGAATTCCGTGCTTATAGAAACGGATCAATGGGCTACATTTGGTAACCCGCCTTTAGCCCCCGGAGATTGGATGGACTATTCTTTTAACAACCTTATAGACCTTTCAGCGCCCGGCGCAACTTTTTGTCTTCAGGCCTATGTTTGGGACGTCCCCGGCGATGTTAACCAGGCGAACGACACAGTGAATAAATGTGTCACAAATACAGCTTGCGCAATCGCAAACCTATGTTTCCCAGGGAGTCAGGCTGAGTCAGAGCTTTGCGGAGCCAACTTGAACGGAGGCTGCAACAGCATACCGGTGGCCTATGTCAGCTTAAATCCGGGGGATGCCTGGTGTGGAACCGTATGGAAAGTAGATACATTATTTGACCAGGACTGGTACAGCTTTACGCTGTCTACAACAAAAACCGTTCATTTCCTGGCCAGAACAGCGTTTAATCTGGACATGAAGCTATTTTCATTGCCCTGTGGTGGCAATATTCCTATCAAAAGCAAGTCAGTTGGCCAATGCCAGGAAGACAGCCTTGTTTTCGACAGCCTTCCCCCGGGAACTTATGCACTCAGGATTTCGCCTGACTTCAATGCAACCGACATCCTTTGTGGTTTTTCAGACGGGTATTCCCTAAAATACAAACAAATACCGCTTCAGCCAACAATTGTTACAAGCCTGGGAAGTTTAAATGGGTTTTGCAAAGGAGTCTACGACATCCCTATTTTAGTCGACTCCTGTTATTATATCCAGCAAATCCATTTAAATATAGAGGTTCCGGCCGGTATTATTTTAATAGGAGTTGGGAATCTGAACCCTGCGCTCGATCCTGCCGGTTTCAATATTAGCGTAATTGGCACCCACTATGTGATCACCTGGTTTTCCATGAACCAGGTAAGTCTGGGCAGCGGGCTTTTGCTGAACCTTGTACTGGACATCCCAGCAGGAACCAGTAACCTAAACTGGGGGACCGGACCAGATTCCAGTTATTATGGCAATGGGACTATTGGAACAATCCCTGCCAGCTGGGTGAATGGCACCATAAACCTTTTGAATTGCAATGACTTGAGTGGCAATGTATATTATGCCCACAAGTCCGGAACCGGCATCTCGATCCCAAAACTCATGGGCAATTTTGTCAATACATGTGATAGTGTCCAGGTTCAGCTCTGGGCCGGAAGTACGCTGATTGACACTGCCTGTACAGGATACAACGGTAATTATCAGTTTACAAGCCTCCCCAATGGAAGTTATACGCTAAAAGCAAAAATCAATAAAAGATGGGGTGGTGTAAATTCTGTTGATGCGCAGCTAATCCAGATGAACCTGGTCCACCTGAATGGGTTTTACATGGCCGAACCCTGGCTTTCTGCCGGTGATGTCAACGGAATTGGATCAATACCAAACGCTTTGGATGGACTAATAATGATGCGTCGTTTTGTAGGAATCATTCCTAATTTCCTTCCACCAGGTGTTGTCCCCGGGAAACCTGATTATTATTCAGAGTCTTTTAACCTAAGTTTCAATGGGGCTGTCAATCAAACCCAGGATATCCGCGTGCTGTGTACCGGCGATGTCAACGGTTCCTATTCTTCCTCTCCCCCACCGAAAAACCTGACCAATTTCAATACAGACCGTATCCTTATCGCAGGGAATGGGGTCATGGAAGTGCCGGTTTATTCAACTCAATCAATGGAAATGGGCTCAATCTCTCTTGTCATGAACTACCCGACAAACCTGGAGATAAAAGACATCAGCATCAAACAAAGCCCGGAAAACCTGGTGTACCTGGCCCAAAACGGGCAACTTCGACTTGCCTGGTATGGGATAGTTCCGATCAATCTGAAATCCGGAGACATCCTATTTACCATGAAAGTAAACGTTCATGCGTTGGATTATCCTGCGATTTTCAGCAATACGATAGAAACAGAACTCAGTGATGGGATGGGCGATCTGATTGAAAATGCTGAACTGGCAATTCCCAAAATACTTCCGGCAATACTTGGGGGCGAAATCACCCTGGAGAATATTCCGAATCCATTCAACGAAACGACAGAAATCCGATACTCCTTGCCTACCACTGGAAAAATAAGTATCAAGGTATATAACTTATTGGGTGAAGAAGTCAGTATCCTTTTTGAGGGAATTGCAAGCGCCAAAAGTCATAGCCTGAAGTTTGACGGATCAGGGATGAGAAATGGCATTTATTTTTGTAAACTGATGACTGACTCTGGATGTAAGGTCAAAACCATGGTTATTTCTCGCAGTAAATAGAAGAGTAACAATTACATTATAATTACATTGATCATTAGATAAGTTTTGATGGACTATGTTTATGTGATGTAGATGGATTGTTTATGTCTTGGCGGTGAGTATGTACCAATATACCAATTTTCAATATAACAATATACCAATTGGGGGGGGGGATACCATATTATAAGTGCTGTTATTTTTTTACGAATTCCTAAAGGGGTAATAGAATGGCGGCACATTTTTTGTACCTTTGCAGTCGCAAACCGGGGCTGACAGGTTTTGACAGCGGGGAAGTGAACCGGCAAGCATGCCGAGCATTGAGGAGTTTGCTCGTAAATCTAAGTCTCACGCCCATTAAACGGCAACAATTACAATTACGCGTTAGCTGCTTAATCAAAGGATTAAGCCCTGACTGCTTCCCGGGAAACCTTGCCTGCTGGTGTCCCGACCGAAGTATCGTAAATAGCAGGATAAGACGGTTATTGTTTCGCTGACCGTATGAAAACCAAAGAGACTAAGACTGAACTTGGATGGCTTTCTGCCGGGTTCAGCCCGACAATCAAAGGAAAGCTAAGCATGTAGAAAACCGTTTGGCTGCCTGTTTGGACGAGGGTTCGAATCCCTCCAGCTCCACTCTTTCATTTAATAATCCAAAGACCTTTCTGTCGTTTTTGTTCCAGGTACTCTAAATTCCTGGGGAATTGGATTATTCCGACACTGAAAGGTTCGCAAAAATCAGAGTCGGGATAAGGCATTCTAAGCAGCTCTGCCCTCGTATACCAGCAAAGAATGCGCATATTTTGTTAATTTTTCGTTAATTCACCAGAACCCTTAAAATATTTTGAAAATATTTTAGGCAGTTTCAATTCATTTTTGTTTTAACAATAGAATAATATTGTATTTTAGCGCCGCTTATTCGGGTTAATAAAACATTTTTACGACTAAAAACGATCGTATTATCGGTGATACATCATTTTTTGACATACTCAAAAGGTTATGTATCAGAGTAAGGGTATAATCATGAAAACCAATGTTTAAACATTAATTAACAATCAATTCAATTATCTATGGAAAGAAAGATGACAATGATTAAGTTGCTACTTTTAATTCCGGCTTTACTTTTTGGGCTCTTAACTTTCGCCCAGAAAGCAGAACCCAAAGGGTCTGTGAATTCCGGAGTAAAAGTGGATCCTGCCGTTTCCAACGTAAAGGCTTCTACCTGGAAGCTTGAGTCGGAAGTCGCAAACGGGATCGAAAACATGAGCGGAAGTGCTGTTCCTGCAACTCAGAAACCTGAGTTTACAGAGAAGAGTTCAGCTTCTTATGACGCGCAGAAGCAAGTCTTACTGAAAACGCTGCAAGCTCAGGCAGCAGAAATTGCCAGTCAGCCTGCTCCTTCCAATGTGCCGGCCAACGCCAAATTAGCAGCTTCCCCAAATAATTTGTGGGACATCACTTTAAATGTCCCTATCGTTGTTGAAAGCTGGGGTGTGGAAAGTGACGGACAGTTTCTTTATGCTACCCAGCCCTACGATGGCACCAATGCTTTTGCCAAATATACCACAACGGGTTCTTTGGTTGAGACATTCAACATTACCGGAGTGCCGATTTATGCTTCTCCGAACTATTACTCTTGTCGCGATATGGCTTATGATGGCCAATATTGGTATGCCATCTCTTATGAGTATCCAAGTGCCAAGCTCTACAAACTGGATCTTCCAAACAAAAACCTGATCAGTACCATCACGCTTCCATTCTCTTATGGATACCAGGTCACTTTTGACCAGGGTCTTGACGCTGGCAATGGTGGGTTCTGGTGCGGTGATTATTACAGAACTTTCTCTGTAAAAATGGACGGTACATTAATTGGCGGACCTTATACGCTTACTTCAAGCTGTTACGGTTCTGCTACCGATGAATACTCCAACCCTGGAACTAAATATATTTGGTATGGAAGTACCACCGGTTATGCACTTCTGCAATGGAATCCACTTACGCAAACCTATAATACCGGTGTTTCTCACGCATTAACAGACCTTACCACTTACGCATATCCTTATCCTTATGGTTTGTCAGATTCTAAATTATTTGAGCCCGGCAAATTAACCTTACTCGGAACTGTATATTCATATGGGATTCCTGTTGGATTCAATTACCATATTTTTGGTTACGAAATGGGATATACTGTTTCTTACCCAACCGATGCCGGTGTGAAATCGGTCCTTACCCCTGTAAGTGGTGTTTCTCTTAGTGCAACAGCACCTGTGCAGGCCATTATCCGCAACTATGGGACATCCAACATTACCAACATCCCTGTAAAATTCTCTGTCAACGGTGTGGATTCTCCAACAGAAATCATTACGCAAACACTGGTCCCGGGCATGGAATGGACTTATACTTTCAATGCTACTGCCGACATTCACCAGTATAACAACTGGACAATCTGTGTCAGCACAGTATACCCAGGTGATCAATTTGCACTGAATGACAAAAAATGCAAGACTGTCACAAACACAACGCCTTTGATTGTTAATGATACGATCCGTCCAACTTTATTACCAAACTGGACAGGTACTGTACAAGGAACCACAGGGACCCCTGCCTTGACGATCACCCAGACCAGCCAGATCGAATGGAGTTCCGGTGCCGTTAAAGGGGGTTGGGCCAAATTCCCACTCAGTTCTGTACCTCCGGGAGCAGCTATTCTTGATGTTCAATTACGCTGGTACTTAACCACATCTGTTGGTGCGCCTTTTTACTATCTCCGCAAACTTACCAATGATCCAGTAACAAACTCTGCATCGGGACTTTGGAATGAAATTTCCACAGGATTTGTTTACAATTCAGCAACAGGGAGCTCCCATTACACCCTGGGATGGAATACAGACGCTTTGGCAACAGGTAACATTAAACAAGATATCGCTACTGCTGCCAGTCCTGGTGGAAACAGCACCTGGTTTGCCTTTGGATTTAATGAATATGAAACCCCGGTAAATAGTTATTATGGTGGCGCCGATGGTTGGAACCAAACCAACAAACCACAACTTATTGTCAGATACGAAACTCTTGCTGCACATGATGTAGCTGTGACCAGTATCATGAATGATGACTTTGCCCTTGCCGGTTCTGTTGTAACCCCCAGCGCAAAAGTGAGGAACGTTGGAACTACCAATGAAACTTTCACCGTGACGATGACCGGTCCTGCCGGATATACTTCCACGAAGACTGTCACCAGGAATGCACAAACAGCCGACACGATCATTACTTTTGCACCAAGCACCTTCCCTGCAGCAAATTCTACCTTTACTTGTTGTGTGAGCCTGGCTACTGACATGAACTTTTTCAATCAGTGCTTAAGCAAAGGCATGCAGTTTGATGCTGTCTTGACCCGTGCCTATGGCTTTGTTGCCAGTCCACAAACTTCAACATTTACCAAAGGAAGCGTTGCTTTCTTCCTGGAGCATCCTGACTACCTGACTCAGCTGAGCAGCTTCACCGGAGCTGACTACCTGATCAGCGGCACCTGGGGTAAAGACCCTGCAGGCAATGGTACCTGGTATGCCACCGATTATTTTGCACCTCCTACCTATAACCATGGATACCTGATCAAAATTAATACCACTACCGGCGCACAAACCAATGTTGGTCCTCTTGGTGTAAACATCAACGGACTTTCCTATGACTATACTTCTGGAAAACTTTATGGTATTGGTTCTATCGCAGGTCCTATTGGCAACTATGCCACTACCCTGTATGAAATCAACAGGACAACAGGACAAGCCGTTCTGTTCTGCAACCTCGGTTATACCAGCGGTTTGGGCATCAACCTTGCCTGTAACGACAATGGAACCTTATATTTCTATGACATTGCCGTTGACAAACTCTTCGTGATCGACCCGCTGAACTACGACAAAGAAGCTATCGGTCCTGCAACCTTTGACATGAATTATTCACAGGATATGGAATTTGACCGTACAACCGGCAAATTATACCTGGCAGCTTTTGGTGCAGCCGCCGGCTCAGGCGCTCTGTATAAAGGAGAGCTCAGCACAGGGACTATTACCAAAGTTAAAGGCTTCCCGGGCGGACTCGAGATGACTGGCTTTGCCATTCCTCACACTCCAGTTGTTTCTCCAACCGATCTTGGCCTGATGATGATCAAGTTCCCAAAAACAGGAAACCTAACCACAGCTGAGCCTGTCATCGTGAAAATCAGAAACTTCGGCACCACCACCGTAAACGATTGCAAGCTCTCCTATAAATTAGGAACTGGCGTGACGAATACCGAACAGTGGACCGTTATTGGATACCCACCGCTGACCCCTGGTGACTGGGTTGATTATTCTTTCAGCAACCTGGAAAACCTTTCAGCAGCCGGAACCTATTGTTTCAAAGCATGGGTATGGAATGTACCTGGTGATGTTAACTGGGTAAATGATACCGTTGCGAAATGTGTAAAGAACACTTCCTGTGTACTTGCTTCTCCTTGTTATCCTAATGCTATTTCAGAATCAGAACAGTGTGGTGATAACCTCAATGGTGGCTGCACAAGCACCCCGCCTGCATACATTACACTCACCAACGGCACTGCTTATTGCGGTGATGTCTGGAAAGTGGATACCCTCAGAGACACTGACTGGTACACCTTTACCATCTCATCGGTAAAAACCATCAGGGCAGTAGGAAAAGCTGAATTCGGAATGGACATCAGCATCGTAGGATTGCCATGCAGCACCAGCGCTGCCATAACCACCAAGACTTTCACCAAATGTGTTGAAGACAGCCTTGTATGGCCAAACCTTGTACCTGGTACTTATGCTTTGGTTGTTGCTCCTAACTTCAATGAATATGACATCGTTTGCGGATTCTCAAACAGGTATTCCTTTAAGTTCTCTATCCTGCCTCCAAGGTATTGTTATCCTGCATCAACGGGTTATACAGGATCAGATGAGTACATCACCAATGTACAATTTGGGTCAATTAATAATACGAGCGGTTTTACTATGGGTGGCTGGGCTGACTATACCAACATCAGCACCTACGTTCAAACCGGTGATACTGTTCCTTTCCATGCGCACGTTTCTACTTACTGGTCAGCTGACTACATGGCCGTATATATTGACTGGAATCAGAACTACCTCTTTGATGCAGCCAATGAGAAATATCCGATCCCGGGCTTAGGCAATGCCAGTCCTGGACAGAACTATGCTGCCAATATCATTATTCCAAACAATATCGCTCCTGGTCCAAGAACGATGCGTGTTCGGATGAGTTATTCTTCTCAACCGGATCCTTGTACCGACGTTTATTATTCAGAAGGTGAAGATTATACCGTTTTCGTAATCGCTCCTATTCCTACCATCGTCACAACTGTTAGCAGTTTGAATCAGCCATGTCCTGGTACTAAAATCGTTTCTATCAATACTCAGGCTTGTAACAACATCCAGAGTATGAACCTGAAGCTGACTGTTGGTCCAAACGTGACCCTGACAAATTACTATAATCTGAGCACTGCTTTAAATGCATCCGGTTTCGTGATTAGCCAGGTTGGAACACAGATTACCGCAACCTGGTTCTCCCTTACCCCTGCCTCTGTAGGTACTGGTAAACTGATTGACCTCGAGTTAAGCTGTCCTTCAGGAAATAGTGCGATTACTTTTGACCTGGGTGCCGACGGTTGTGGATTCTCCAATTCAATCATGGGTAACCTCGATGCTTCCTGGGTTAATGGAACACTGGCTTTTGGCAATTGCTCCAACCTTATCGGAAAGACCTATTATGCGCATAAAACTTCTACCGGCGTTTATCAGCCTCTTACCATTGGTAACCCTGGTGGAACCTGCGACAGTATTGCTGTTCAACTGATCCAAGGCGGAACTGTTGTTCATTCTACCTGTCCGGATGCTCAAGGTAACTATAGCTTCCTCAACCTCGACAATGGAACCTATACCCTGAAATCCGTAGTAAGCGGCAAAAAGTGGGGTGGTGTTAATGCTAATGATGCCCAGGCTATCATGCGTAACTTCGTCCACCTTAACGGTTTCTACCTCACAGGTATTTATCTTATCGCTGCAGAAATCAATGGTGTAGGCGCTGTGCCAAACGCACTTGATGCACTTATCGCTACCAGAAGGTTCGTCGGTATTATCCCGAACTTCCTACCTCCGGGAGTTGTTCCTGGTCGTCCAGACTGGTGTTCTGAGTCTTTTGCAATTACTGTAAATGGGACTACGAATCAAACCAAAGACGTACAGGTACTTTGTACCGGTGACGTTAATGGAACCTATACGCCATTCCCACCGATGAAGAACAGCGTGATCATCAACAACGAAACAAGCATCACTGTTGATAATGACGTGATTGATCTTCCGATCTATGCTCAAAATGCTATGAACGTCGGATCTGTTTCTCTCGTTCTTGATTACCCTGCTAACCTCCAGGTTCTGGATGTTATGATGACAAAAGATGCTGAGAACCTCGTGTACACAGCTAAAAACGGTCATCTCAGAATGGCTTGGTTCAGCATTGATCCTATGGAACTCAAAGCGGGTGATGTCGTAGCTACCCTCAAGGTGAAAGTTGGAAGTCTCAACGGTTCTGCCGGATTTACCACCAACACCGAAAGTGTTCTCTCCGATGGAGAGGGTATCCCAATGGATGAGGCTTCTCTCATTATTCCTAAGCTCGTTAGCACCTTACAGGATGCTGACTACAGCCTTACCAATGTTCCTAACCCTTTCAACGCTATTACCGAAATCAGGTATTCATTACCACAAGCCGGCAACATCAGCCTGAAAGTGTACAATGTACTTGGCGAAGAAATCGCTACCCTCTTTGACGGTCAGCAAAGCGCTGGCAAGCATACCCTCAATTTTGATGGTACCAGCTTATCACGCGGTGTTTACATGTACAAACTCAAAGCCGGTGACGTTACCAAGGTGAAAACAATGGTGATTACAGAATAATCATCAAATAAAAAAACACATTAAAAAAAGCGCCTCCTTTTGGGGGCGCTTTTTTTATTTTATCCAATGAGGCACATTTATATTGATAATCGAGAAACTTACTGCGATAAAAATAATCTCAGGCTGTTCCACTAATTATTTTTTTCTGTTTTAAGCTTTTACTTAATTCCATTGTCTAATCAATTATTTCACCTTATGATTTTGGCGGATTTATGCAACAAATTCAGCCTGCTAAGGCGTACTTAACATTGATTCTCAATTACTCGCGATGAAATTAACCAAATACCTATCCTATTATTAATAACTAAAGTGTTCTCAAATGAAAAAAAGAATGACAATGTTTAAGTTACTGCTTTTAATACCGGCGGTACTTTTTGGGCTCATGACTTTCGCCCAGAAAGCAGAACCTGTTAAACAGGGTTCTGTGAATTCCGGAGTAAAAGTAGATCCTGCCGTTTCCAACGTGAAGGCTTCTACCTGGAAGCTTGAGGTGGAAGTAGCAAACGGGATCGAAAACATGAGCGGAAGTGCTGTTCCTGCAACTCAGAAACCTGAGTTTACAGAGAAGAGTTCAGCTTCTTATGACGCGCAGAAGCAAGTCTTACTGAAAACGCTGCAAGCTCAGGCAGCAGAAATTGCCAGTCAGCCTGCTCCTTCCAATGTGCCGGCCAACGCCAAATTAGCAGCTTCCCCAAATAATTTGTGGGACATCACTTTAAATGTCCCTATCGTTGTTGAAAGCTGGGGTGTGGAAAGTGACGGACAGTTTCTTTATGCTACCCAGCCCTACGATGGCACCAATGCTTTTGCCAAATATACCACAACGGGTTCTTTGGTTGAGACATTCAACATTACCGGAGTGCCGATTTATGCTTCTCCGAACTATTACTCTTGTCGCGATATGGCTTATGATGGCCAATATTGGTATGCCATCTCTTATGAGTATCCAAGTGCCAAGCTCTACAAACTGGATCTTCCAAACAAAAACCTGATCAGTACCATCACGCTTCCATTCTCTTATGGATACCAGGTCACTTTTGACCAGGGTCTTGACGCTGGCAATGGTGGGTTCTGGTGCGGTGATTATTACAGAACTTTCTCTGTAAAAATGGACGGTACATTAATTGGCGGACCTTATACGCTTACTTCAAGCTGTTACGGTTCTGCTACCGATGAATACTCCAACCCTGGAACTAAATATATTTGGTATGGAAGTACCACCGGTTATGCACTTCTGCAATGGAATCCACTTACGCAAACCTATAATACCGGTGTTTCTCACGCATTAACAGACCTTACCACTTACGCATATCCTTATCCTTATGGTTTGTCAGATTCTAAATTATTTGAGCCCGGCAAATTAACCTTACTCGGAACTGTATATTCATATGGGATTCCTGTTGGATTCAATTACCATATTTTTGGTTACGAAATGGGATATACTGTTTCTTACCCAACCGATGCCGGTGTGAAATCGGTCCTTACCCCTGTAAGTGGTGTTTCTCTTAGTGCAACAGCACCTGTGCAGGCCATTATCCGCAACTATGGGACATCCAACATTACCAACATCCCTGTAAAATTCTCTGTCAACGGTGTGGATTCTCCAACAGAAATCATTACGCAAACACTGGTCCCGGGCATGGAATGGACTTATACTTTCAATGCTACTGCCGACATTCACCAGTATAACAACTGGACAATCTGTGTCAGCACAGTATACCCAGGTGATCAATTTGCACTGAATGACAAAAAATGCAAGACTGTCACAAACACAACGCCTTTGATTGTTAATGATACGATCCGTCCAACTTTATTACCAAACTGGACAGGTACTGTACAAGGAACCACAGGGACCCCTGCCTTGACGATCACCCAGACCAGCCAGATCGAATGGAGTTCCGGTGCCGTTAAAGGGGGTTGGGCCAAATTCCCACTCAGTTCTGTACCTCCGGGAGCAGCTATTCTTGATGTTCAATTACGCTGGTACTTAACCACATCTGTTGGTGCGCCTTTTTACTATCTCCGCAAACTTACCAATGATCCAGTAACAAACTCTGCATCGGGACTTTGGAATGAAATTTCCACAGGATTTGTTTACAATTCAGCAACAGGGAGCTCCCATTACACCCTGGGATGGAATACAGACGCTTTGGCAACAGGTAACATTAAACAAGATATCGCTACTGCTGCCAGTCCTGGTGGAAACAGCACCTGGTTTGCCTTTGGATTTAATGAATATGAAACCCCGGTAAATAGTTATTATGGTGGCGCCGATGGTTGGAACCAAACCAACAAACCACAACTTATTGTCAGATACGAAACTCTTGCTGCACATGATGTAGCTGTGACCAGTATCATGAATGATGACTTTGCCCTTGCCGGTTCTGTTGTAACCCCCAGCGCAAAAGTGAGGAACGTTGGAACTACCAATGAAACTTTCACCGTGACGATGACCGGTCCTGCCGGATATACTTCCACGAAGACTGTCACCAGGAATGCACAAACAGCCGACACGATCATTACTTTTGCACCAAGCACCTTCCCTGCAGCAAATTCTACCTTTACTTGTTGTGTGAGCCTGGCTACTGACATGAACTTTTTCAATCAGTGCTTAAGCAAAGGCATGCAGTTTGATGCTGTCTTGACCCGTGCCTATGGCTTTGTTGCCAGTCCACAAACTTCAACATTTACCAAAGGAAGCGTTGCTTTCTTCCTGGAGCATCCTGACTACCTGACTCAGCTGAGCAGCTTCACCGGAGCTGACTACCTGATCAGCGGCACCTGGGGTAAAGACCCTGCAGGCAATGGTACCTGGTATGCCACCGATTATTTTGCACCTCCTACCTATAACCATGGATACCTGATCAAAATTAATACCACTACCGGCGCACAAACCAATGTTGGTCCTCTTGGTGTAAACATCAACGGACTTTCCTATGACTATACTTCTGGAAAACTTTATGGTATTGGTTCTATCGCAGGTCCTATTGGCAACTATGCCACTACCCTGTATGAAATCAACAGGACAACAGGACAAGCCGTTCTGTTCTGCAACCTCGGTTATACCAGCGGTTTGGGCATCAACCTTGCCTGTAACGACAATGGAACCTTATATTTCTATGACATTGCCGTTGACAAACTCTTCGTGATCGACCCGCTGAACTACGACAAAGAAGCTATCGGTCCTGCAACCTTTGACATGAATTATTCACAGGATATGGAATTTGACCGTACAACCGGCAAATTATACCTGGCAGCTTTTGGTGCAGCCGCCGGCTCAGGCGCTCTGTATAAAGGAGAGCTCAGCACAGGGACTATTACCAAAGTTAAAGGCTTCCCGGGCGGACTCGAGATGACTGGCTTTGCCATTCCTCACACTCCAGTTGTTTCTCCAACCGATCTTGGCCTGATGATGATCAAGTTCCCAAAAACAGGAAACCTAACCACAGCTGAGCCTGTCATCGTGAAAATCAGAAACTTCGGCACCACCACCGTAAACGATTGCAAGCTCTCCTATAAATTAGGAACTGGCGTGACGAATACCGAACAGTGGACCGTTATTGGATACCCACCGCTGACCCCTGGTGACTGGGTTGATTATTCTTTCAGCAACCTGGAAAACCTTTCAGCAGCCGGAACCTATTGTTTCAAAGCATGGGTATGGAATGTACCTGGTGATGTTAACTGGGTAAATGATACCGTTGCGAAATGTGTAAAGAACACTTCCTGTGTACTTGCTTCTCCTTGTTATCCTAATGCTATTTCAGAATCAGAACAGTGTGGTGATAACCTCAATGGTGGCTGCACAAGCACCCCGCCTGCATACATTACACTCACCAACGGCACTGCTTATTGCGGTGATGTCTGGAAAGTGGATACCCTCAGAGACACTGACTGGTACACCTTTACCATCTCATCGGTAAAAACCATCAGGGCAGTAGGAAAAGCTGAATTCGGAATGGACATCAGCATCGTAGGATTGCCATGCAGCACCAGCGCTGCCATAACCACCAAGACTTTCACCAAATGTGTTGAAGACAGCCTTGTATGGCCAAACCTTGTACCTGGTACTTATGCTTTGGTTGTTGCTCCTAACTTCAATGAATATGACATCGTTTGCGGATTCTCAAACAGGTATTCCTTTAAGTTCTCTATCCTGCCTCCAAGGTATTGTTATCCTGCATCAACGGGTTATACAGGATCAGATGAGTACATCACCAATGTACAATTTGGGTCAATTAATAATACGAGCGGTTTTACTATGGGTGGCTGGGCTGACTATACCAACATCAGCACCTACGTTCAAACCGGTGATACTGTTCCTTTCCATGCGCACGTTTCTACTTACTGGTCAGCTGACTACATGGCCGTATATATTGACTGGAATCAGAACTACCTCTTTGATGCAGCCAATGAGAAATATCCGATCCCGGGCTTAGGCAATGCCAGTCCTGGACAGAACTATGCTGCCAATATCATTATTCCAAACAATATCGCTCCTGGTCCAAGAACGATGCGTGTTCGGATGAGTTATTCTTCTCAACCGGATCCTTGTACCGACGTTTATTATTCAGAAGGTGAAGATTATACCGTTTTCGTAATCGCTCCTATTCCTACCATCGTCACAACTGTTAGCAGTTTGAATCAGCCATGTCCTGGTACTAAAATCGTTTCTATCAATACTCAGGCTTGTAACAACATCCAGAGTATGAACCTGAAGCTGACTGTTGGTCCAAACGTGACCCTGACAAATTACTATAATCTGAGCACTGCTTTAAATGCATCCGGTTTCGTGATTAGCCAGGTTGGAACACAGATTACCGCAACCTGGTTCTCCCTTACCCCTGCCTCTGTAGGTACTGGTAAACTGATTGACCTCGAGTTAAGCTGTCCTTCAGGAAATAGTGCGATTACTTTTGACCTGGGTGCCGACGGTTGTGGATTCTCCAATTCAATCATGGGTAACCTCGATGCTTCCTGGGTTAATGGAACACTGGCTTTTGGCAATTGCTCCAACCTTATCGGAAAGACCTATTATGCGCATAAAACTTCTACCGGCGTTTATCAGCCTCTTACCATTGGTAACCCTGGTGGAACCTGCGACAGTATTGCTGTTCAACTGATCCAAGGCGGAACTGTTGTTCATTCTACCTGTCCGGATGCTCAAGGTAACTATAGCTTCCTCAACCTCGACAATGGAACCTATACCCTGAAATCCGTAGTAAGCGGCAAAAAGTGGGGTGGTGTTAATGCTAATGATGCCCAGGCTATCATGCGTAACTTCGTCCACCTTAACGGTTTCTACCTCACAGGTATTTATCTTATCGCTGCAGAAATCAATGGTGTAGGCGCTGTGCCAAACGCACTTGATGCACTTATCGCTACCAGAAGGTTCGTCGGTATTATCCCGAACTTCCTACCTCCGGGAGTTGTTCCTGGTCGTCCAGACTGGTGTTCTGAGTCTTTTGCAATTACTGTAAATGGGACTACGAATCAAACCAAAGACGTACAGGTACTTTGTACCGGTGACGTTAATGGAACCTATACGCCATTCCCACCGATGAAGAACAGCGTGATCATCAACAACGAAACAAGCATCACTGTTGATAATGACGTGATTGATCTTCCGATCTATGCTCAAAATGCTATGAACGTCGGATCTGTTTCTCTCGTTCTTGATTACCCTGCTAACCTCCAGGTTCTGGATGTTATGATGACAAAAGATGCTGAGAACCTCGTGTACACAGCTAAAAACGGTCATCTCAGAATGGCTTGGTTCAGCATTGATCCTATGGAACTCAAAGCGGGTGATGTCGTAGCTACCCTCAAGGTGAAAGTTGGAAGTCTCAACGGTTCTGCCGGATTTACCACCAACACCGAAAGTGTTCTCTCCGATGGAGAGGGTATCCCAATGGATGAGGCTTCTCTCATTATTCCTAAGCTCGTTAGCACCTTACAGGATGCTGACTACAGCCTTACCAATGTTCCTAACCCTTTCAACGCTATTACCGAAATCAGGTATTCATTACCACAAGCCGGCAACATCAGCCTGAAAGTGTACAATGTACTTGGCGAAGAAATCGCTACCCTCTTTGACGGTCAGCAAAGCGCTGGCAAGCATACCCTCAATTTTGATGGTACCAGCTTATCACGCGGTGTTTACATGTACAAACTCAAAGCCGGTGACGTTACCAAGGTGAAAACAATGGTGATTACAGAATAATCAATCTGTTTTTTTTTAAAAAAAGAGGGTACTCCAAAGGTGCCCTCTTTTTTTTTACCTTTAATCGCGCAAAACAAAACTATGAATTCTATCACAAAACAACTGCTACCCTTTCTATTCCTCGTGATTATACAATCCGGATTATATGCACAGGCTGTAGTGACACGGCTCGACACCCTCAGCAAATGCCCGGATAACTTTATCATGCCAATACACATTGAACATTTCCTTGGCGTAGCCTCTATGTCACTTAAAATCAATTATGACACTACAAATCTTGTGTATAATGGTAGTCAAAACCAAAACCCTGCCCTTGGCGGAAACTTCCTAATGAATGGAGTCAATCAGCAGGTAATCCTTTCGTGGTTCTCATTAAATGGCTCTACGCTAGATAGTGGCGTACTGGTTGAATTAAAATTCTTTTATAAGAATAATACAAATACAACACTCGATTGGGATGATACAGTCCCTGGGAATTGTGTGTATACCGATATTATTGGGACTGAATTACCGGCTGTTTTTGTCAATGGGTATATACAAGGGCTCATGAAAGCCCCACTCCCATTAACGCCAGCCAACAATAGCCAGGGTCTTCCTACAGTTGTCGATTTGCATTGGGCTGGCAGTGGATGCACTCCCTTATATACAATAAATGTGGCAACAGACTCCCTTTTTAACAACATCTTCATTACAGCTCCGGGTGTTTTCGGGACCTCATTTTCGGCACAGGGATTAAACATGGAAACGACATACTATTGGCGCTTGCTGGCAACAAATGCCATTTTCGCTACGACATGGTCTGATACCTTTCATTTCAAAACACAAGCCGATGGCATAAATGCGCTAAACCAACATAAGTTCATGGATATCGGTTTGGCACCCAATCCTTGTAATGACCGAACAACGATAAAATTTTCGGGGCCATGTAATTGTAAATTAAAGTTGCGTATGGTCAATATCCTGGGAAAGGTTTTATGGCAAGAAGATATGTTCATGCCTGTCGAGGGGCAGCTGAATTTTGAATTCATTACAGAGGACTACCCATCTGGATTATACCGTATCATATCAGAAAAACTAAACAGTGATCAATACACTATAAAAACCAGTAGTCTAATCATTCAACATTAATTAAAACAATGTTTATTTTCTTATATCATTCTTGAGCCTAAGCAAAAAAAACGAATTATATAATGCTGCACGCCAACGACTTAATAAAATATACAATTTTTTAACAAAAAATTTAAATAAAATATTTCTTGACTTATAGAGATTTTACTAAATTGTCGCTTGAACTGTTGATAGGAAGGATGGGCACGCATGCCCTTCTGAACCTATTGATATTATTGACTTCTGTAGATCCAATCCTCCAAAAGGCCTGTATTTATTGAGTATTTTTGAATTATATATAACCAATCCCCTGATAACACTGGCAATAGAGACCAACGACCCTATCATAGTACAACACACAGAATTCTTCTTGACGCGACAAAAACGGTGCGATCAAGAGGAATCATGTTATTTATTTGCATAAAAGGCTAAAAACCTTCTTAAAATGAAAATTGAAAATAAACATTAATATTTACACAATGAAAACAACCCTAACGCTTATGAACAGTGTGATTACACTTAATTCAAGTGCAAGGAAAACAATCAGGATCAAATACCTGGGCCTACTTTTAGGTCTATTGTCCCTGACTTTCTATGCTCAAGCCACAAACCCGGTCGTTACCACGCTGGGGAATGTTTCAGGATGTCCTGGCCAGGATGTTCTTGTGCCCATGACTGTAACAGGTTTTACCAACATTACCGGTATTTCCATTACAATCAGGTATGACACGAGCCAGTTAATTGGTGTTGGCATACAAAACCTTAACAGTTCCATCAACAATAACTTTCTGTCATATTTTTCTATTCAGGGGGATTCCGGATATCTGGCTATTGCAGCTTACACTGTCAGTGGCAGCATGACTTTGGCATCGGGAAGCTTAATGTTAAATATTAAGTTTACCATTAAAAACAAACCTGTTTTTGCAGGTGTCTCTTTTGATCTTGATCACGCAGGCATATGCGAATATGCCGACAATACACCCGGCACACCTTTACCCATCCCTTCCGTTCCCGGCGATTGGATATCGGGGAGCGTATATACTCAGCCTTCATTTTCACAAAATCCATCGAATCTTACGATTACCCCAGGTGCAAACGGCTATTTCTTTGTCTCTACCATGGGGACCAACTCTTACCAATGGCAAAAAAGCTCAACGACTCCTGACGTGTGGTCAAATTTGACTACTGGAGCTCCTTATGGAGATGTGACTAATGATACCTTATTTATTACAAACGCCATTATTGGCATGAGTGGGTACAAATATCGCTGCATTACCACCAGTATATCTGGCGGTTGCCCGGTACCTTACAACGTTGCAACATCAAAATCTGCTGTGCTGACAGTAGCTGAGCCTTGCCCAACAGTCTATAATGTGACTGGTGGCGGAAGTTATTGTCCGGGAGGTATTGGCGTTCATGTTTTTCTTAGTGGATCACAAACAGGGGTTAACTACCAGCTTAAACTTAACGGATCCAACAGCGGCGCTGTTGTTCCCGGAACAGGAAATGCCATTGATTTTGGCTTAAAAACTGTTGCTGGAACTTATACTGTTGCAGCGATCAATTCAAACGCATGTAGCCCTGAATTGATGAGTCTTAGCGCTGTTGTCAGCTTGTACAATACAACTTCTGCTAATGTAACAAGTAACAGTCCCGTAGGCGGTGTATGCGGTGGTGCGCTAACTGCAGTTACCTACCATCTTAATGGGGTTAAACCATTTACTTTCGTATACAATGACGGTACCAATCATACGATGAATGTGATTACCCATAATGATACCACAATCTTTGTAAATCCCTTGTCAACAACCACATACACCATGATTTCTTCAACAGATGGTCATGGTTGTGCAATGACAATTACAGGTACAGCAGCTCTGGTCACTGTGAAAGCAACACCAACAGCAGTTGCTACGAGCAACAGCCCTTTGTGTACCGGTGGCACACTCAACCTAAGCTCATCAGGTACTACCGGGGCGATCAGTCTTTCATGGACCTTTGGTGCCACACCATTAAGTGGTTCAAATCCGAGTATTTCCAATGTCACTTTAGGCGATGCCGGCGTTTATACACTTCTGGCAACTGGGGCTAATGGTTGTACTGCTACTGCTACAGCTAATGTGCTTGTCAATACGGTTCCTTCGGCAGCCGGCATTGTTAGTGGCCCTGCTACTGCCTGTAAACTGTCAAGCCAGACCTATAGTGTTCCGGCAATTGCCGGCGCTATTACTTATGCTTGGACTTTGCCAACAGGTGCAAGTATCGTTGGCAATAGCACAGGTAATTCTATTGTAGTTCTTTTCTCAGAAACTGCAGTAAATGGAAACATCTCGGTTAGTGGTCATAGCAACTGCGGAGACGGAGCTAGTTCAGCTAAGGCTGTTACTGTAAGTGATGCTCCCGTTGCGAGCGCAACAAACAGTGGCCCGGCTTGTGTTGGTTCTGCTTTAAACTTAACTTCAAATGGCGGTAGTACTTATGCCTGGAGCGGACCCAATTCATTTACATCAACAGTTCAGAATCCTGCTTTTGCCAGTGCAACATCTTTAAATGGCGGATTATATACTGTTACTGTGACCGGATCTACTGGATGTACGAAAACTGCAACTACTACGGTTGTTGTAAATACAAACCCAACAGCATCGGCAGGTGCAAGTCCCAATCCAGTTTGTAGTGGCTCTATCTTAAGCTTAAGCTCGAGTGGTGGAACTTCTTATTCATGGGCAGGTCCTTCCTCCTACATGTCAACAGTACAAAATCCAACTTTTGTGGCCAACCTTGGCTCAACAGGAACTTACAATGTTACTGTCACCAACACCTCGACAGGTTGTAAATCAACTGCCAATGTTTCTGTGACGGTCAATAGCGCCCCAACGGTTATTGTTAATAATAACAACCCTTGTGAAGGGACTTTCCTTAACCTTACCTCAAGCGGTGGCACAAGCTACAGCTGGTCAGGTCCAAACGGATATACTTCTTCTTTGCAAAATCCAAGCATTGCCAGTGTAACAACTGGACAAGCCGGAACCTATAATGTATTAGTTACAGGAGCAAATACCTGTACCAAGACTGGCTCAACAACCGTTGTTGTTAAACTGAAACCAAGTCCTATCACGGCAAGTTCCAATGCCCCTGTTTGCGAAGGCGGAACACTAAATCTAAGCTCCAGTGGTGGTGTAGGTTACTTATGGTCAGGTCCTAGTTCTTATAGTGCCACTGTTCAGAATCCAGCTGCAATTACCAATGCAACTGCTGCAACAAATGCAGGCACCTATAATTTGACTGTAACGGGAAGCAATAGCTGTTCCGCAACAACCTCCACCAATGTTACATTTAATCCGAATCCTGTTGCTAATGCAGGCAGCCCCCAAACTATTTTATCGGGAGCTACTGCAACTTTAAGTGGCTCGGGTAGCGGCGGAAGTGGATCTTACAGCTATAATTGGCAGCCAGCAGCCTCTTTTGTTGATCATACTTTACAAAACCCAACTACAGTTGCAGTGACATCCAATACAAGCTTTAGTCTAATTGTAACGGACTTAAGCACCGGATGTATCAGCAGTCAGTCTACAGTGAACATTACTGTAAGCGCAACACCTCCTTCAATGCTTGTTACTTCTTCTGTCAGTCCTTCACCTTTCTGTCTTGGTGCAACACTGAATTTATCAGGAAGTGCAACAGGTGGTAGCGGTTCATACAGCTACAGCTGGACAGGACCTAATGGATTTGCTTCAACAATTCAAAACCCACAAATCATTAATGCAAGTGCAGCAGCAGCAGGCACCTATAACCTTTCTGTTAATGACGGCGTAAATACCGTCAATGCAACACCTTTTATTATCAGCCATGTTACAAATCCAAATATTTACACACTTAGTGGAAACACGACGTATTGTACAGGTACCGCAGGAGGTAATATTTACCTTGACGGTTCTGAATTGGGTACAACCTATTTCGTTGTAAAAGGCGGAAATAATTATACCCTGGCAGTTGGAACTGGCAGTCCTCTTACAATCGAGGTAACTGCTGGCACCTATACCATGAAAGTAAGCACCAGTTGTGGTGATTTCCCAATGAATGGGCAGGCTATTGTTACAGCTGTCCAGGCTCCAACAGCATTTTTAATGACCGGAGGCGGACTATCCTGTAATTTTACAGAAATCACTGTTGGATTAGCAGGAAGTCAGATTGGTTATAATTATGACTTCTTTAAAAATGGTGTTCTTTTTACCACAATTTCCGGAACTGGCTCCCCTCGTAGCTTTGTTACAACTGAAGCAGGCAGCTATACTGCAAAGGTCACATCAATTTGCGGTACAACAAATATGACTGGCTCATCTAATGTTCAGGTAGGAACAGCACCTTCACTATTCACCGTAAGTGGCGGAGGTAATTATTGTTCCGGAACAAATGGCCCCTCTGTCCTCCTTAGTGGATCAGCAACAGGAGTTACTTACCAATTATTAAAGGATGGCGTTGCGTCCGGTCCAAGCATGAGCGGAACTGGCAACTCAATTAATTTTGGAAGCCAGACAGCCGGAGTTTATACTGTTTCTGCTACCAATCCCTGTGGAACGTTCACCATGACAGGTTCTGCAACTATTATACAGCATACAACACCTTCTACATTCACAGTTACAGGAGGTTCAGGTGCTGACCCGATTTGTGATGTCATTTCCTATGCAATAGGCTTATCTGGTTCACAATCCGGTGTAAAGTATGTATTGCATCACAATGGCAGTCTTGTCGGCGACAGTGTTGCCGGAAGCGGTTCCGCTTTTAGTTTTGGCTCATTCTCAGTAGCAGGAACCTATACAGTGACTGCTACAGGCGCTGGTGCTTGTACCAACAGTAATTTTAATTCTGTATCAATCGTATTAATTTCTTCACCGGTAATTGTTTCAAATCCAACGAACCAAAATATTCTTGAAGGAGCAAATACGAGTTTCAATGCCAGTGGTACAAACGCAGCAACCTATACATGGTATGTGAGCAGTAATGGTGGAAGTAGCTGGACTGCGGTTCTCAACGGAGGAATTTACGCCGGAGCCGGTACTTCAACATTAACACTGACCTCAGTTCCTGCCAGCTTAACTACTTATCAATACAGGTGTACACTTGCTAATGGATCATGTAGTGTTAATACAACTTCAGCCACATTAACTGTGACTCCTTCTGTTGTAAATACTACAGTTTCTTTTAACCAGATGAATTTCTGTCCCGGACAAATCTCTATTCCTGTCAACGTTTCCAACTTCAATGGAGTTGCCGCAATATCAATGGTATTCAACTTCAATGCCAGTGCGCTTACTTATGTTGGTGTTGAGAATGTTAACGCCGGGCTCTTGGACCCATCTAACCTTCTGGTGAATCCATCCAGCAATTCAATTTTCATATCACATTATGTAAATACTTCTTCAAGTAATGTTGGCAATGGTGTATTGTTTAATCTTGTTTTCCAATACAGCGGTGGCAATTCAAACCTCAACTGGGATTTGTCCACACCTGGGAATTGTGAATTATCAGGGGCAAACAGCATTATTTTAAGTTCAACCTTTTTCAGTGGCAGTGTCACTCAATCTGGATATTCTCCGATTATTACCAGTCAGCCAGCTAATACAACCGTAAATGCAGGATTAAATGCCAGCTTCCACCTTACCGCAACCGGTGCAACAAGCTATCAGTGGCAAACTTATACAAGCAGCTGGAATAACATACCTGAAGGATCACCTTATACCGGAACTCAAACTGCTAACCTTCAAATCTCAGGAGTTTCTCTGGCGATGAATGGTAACCTTTACCGTGCTGTCGTTAAAGAAAACATTTGTCAGCTGTCAAGCGTTTCCGAACAAGCTGTCTTAGGTGTTAACGGAGTTGCAGTTGATTTCATCACCACAGCCGGAACAAGCACTGCTTGTATCGGAACGAGTGGTAGTGTACCTGTAAGCGTTTCGGGCATGCCAAATGTTTCTGCTATCTCATTGACTGTAAATTATGATCCTAGCGTAATCGCCAACCTCAGCTATACCAACTTAAATGCGGCATTAGCCGGCGGGAGTATCAATGTAAATAATGTTGCAGGCGACTGGCGGTTTTCCTGGTATCAGATCACACCAATAAGCATATCATCAGGCAACCTCTTTGATATTACTTTTGACTATCTGGGCGGCACTACTGACCTCAGCTGGGATTTAGTACATCCAGGAAATTGCGAATATGATAATGCAGATGGCAATCCAGTTCCGGCAATTTTTGTCAATGGCAATGTGGGTCCTGTTCCAAACCAGGCAATGATCAGCAGCCAACCTTCCAACGTTAGCGTTTCTGATGGAAACAATGCAACTTTCAATGTTGTGGCTACCAATGCAAGCACTTACCAGTGGCAATTAAGCACTGATGGTTTTGCGTGGGGCAATCTATCAAATGGTGGAATTTATAGCGGATCAAACACGGCAACTTTACATATTACACCTGCTTCAGCTGGTATGACCAACTCCTATTATCGTTGTGTTGTTAATGCTGGTAACTGTCCTGCAACCTCAACCTCAGCCAAGTTAACTGTTACGGGTGTTGTTCAGGAAGTTATCACTACAGCTGGGTCAGGAAGCGCTTGTGCTGGTTCTGATGTCCTCGTTCCTGTTGGTGTTCAATTTGCTTCAAATATTGCTGCTATTTCGCTCACCTTACAATACAACCCTGCTTCTTTAGCTTTTGTTGACTATGAGAATCTAAATTCTCAGTTAGCAGGTGGCAGTATCAATACATTCAACTTACCGGGTGAATGGAGATTCTCATGGTATAGCATCACTCCTATCAATATTGCTTCAGGGAATCTTTTTGACCTCAAATTCAACTACCTCGGTGGTAGCAGTGACCTGGTATGGGATGTTGTTAATCCGGGTAACTGTGAATATGACAATTTTGATGGCAACGTCGTTGCAGCCTCTTATATTAATGGTCATGTTGGTCCATCTGCAACACTTGCTGTTGTAAGTTCTCAACCGATGAATACCAGTGTGATTGACGGAAACAATGCTTCTTTCAGCGTAGTTGCTTCAAATGCGACAACTTACCAATGGCAAGTTAGTACAAATGGCAGCACCTGGTCCAATCTTGCTGATGGCGGCATTTATTCAGGAGTTAACACAGCAAACCTGCAAATCACCCCAGCCTCTATCACAATGAACGGTTACGATTATCGCGTTATCATTAATGGCTCTGGTTGTGGCGTTACCTCTGAGTCTGCCAACCTAAACGTTATGCCATTGAGTGGAACTGTTATCACTACTGCCGGAAGCACAACAGCTTGCAGCGGAATCGATGCAATCGTACCAGTTAATGCTCAGAACTTATACAACGTTGCAGCTATCTCACTGAGTCTTAATTACAATCCATCTGTAATTTCTTATCTTTCCTATGAGAACCTGAATGCCCAGTTAGCCGGTGGAAATATGAATGTTTTTGAACTTCCTGGCGTATGGAAATTCTCATGGTATAGCATTAGCCCAATTAATCTCGGATCAGGGAAACTGTTTGATCTGAAATTCAACTACATGGGTGGAAGCACTGACCTTGTTTGGGATCTTTCAGTTCCTGGTTATTGTGAATATGATGATTTTGACGGGAACATTTTACCATCAAGTTTCGTCAATGGCCATATCGGACCTGCCGCTAACCAACCTGTAATCAGTAGTCAACCTGTTTCTGCCAATGTTGTTGACGGAACAAATACTTCATTCAGTATTGTTGCAAGCAATGCAACTTCCTATCAGTGGTATGTAAGTCCAGATGGTGGAACCACCTGGAATACCATCAGCAATGGCGGCAACTACAGTGGTGCAACCTCTGCAAATCTTTCGATCACCCCGGCAAGCATTTCTATGAATGGGTTGAAATATAAAGTATGGGTTGGTGGCGACAACTGTTCCATGTATTCTTCAGTTGCTTCTCTGACTGTAACTCCTTTTATAGCGCCAATTATAACAACGGCAGGCAATACATTGGGATGTCCTCAGAATGCAATTGTGGTTCCGGTTAATGGCCAGTACATCTACAACATTGCAGCTTTATCACTTGATTTAAAATATGATCCATCAGTTCTTACTTATACAGGATACCATAACCTAGACGCACAACTTACGACCGGAAGTTTAAATATTTTCAACATAAGCGGCGAATGGAGAATGTCATGGTATAGCATCACTCCTATTAATATTGGGAATGCAAAAATCCTTGATCTTGACTTCACCTACCTTGGTGGCACTTCAAACCTGACCTGGGATCTGACTGTAGCAGGAAATAACGAGTATGATGATTTTGATGGAAATATCCTTCCTGCAAGCTTTGTAAATGGTTCAGTTGGTCCTAATGGCACCGTACCGGCATTCAGCAGCCAGCCTGCTAATGTCACTGTTAACCATCATGACAATACATCATTCCATGTGGTTGTGAGCCCTGCAACTTCTTATCAGTGGCAAATCAGCACCAATGGTGGCACTAGCTGGTCAAACCTGGCAAATGGTGGTTTTTATAGTGGAGCAACAACAGCAGACCTTGGAATCACCAATGCATTGTACCTGTTGAACGGATACAAATTCCGTTGTGATGTTATCAATAATGTTTGTTCAGCTACTTCAAATGCTGCTACTTTAACAGTTCTTCCGGTAGTACCTTTTAACCTGACAACTTATGCTCCAAGCATGAGCATCTGTCCTGGTACAGATATAGTTGTTCCAATTACTGTTACCGATTTTTATAATGTAGCAGCCAACTCACTGACTTTAGGATATAACACCACCGTGTTAAGCTATACTGGTTTCCAGAACCTGAATCCAGCCATGTCAAGCGCATTAATCAGCGGAACTCCTGGTGAATTTAAATTCTCATGGTATTCGATTACACCACTTAGCCTCGGTGATGCTACTTTGGTTGAATTACTGTTCCATTATAATGGTGGCAGCACCAATTTAACCTGGGATGTTGCAACAACTGGGAATTGTGAGTATAATGATTTTGACGGAAACATTCTACTGTCCTCCTTCGTTAATGGATCAGTTAGTTCTTCTGCTGTTGCACCAGTTATCACATCACAACCTTCAGATCTAACCAGTTTCGTTGGCGCACCTCCTGTAACATTCAGTGTTGCTGCCAGTGGCGCAAGCTCTTACCAATGGCAAGTATCTTCTGATGGGGGTACTAGCTGGGCAAACCTTTCAAACGTAGCTCCTTATTCAGGAACAAATAGCACTACACTTGGTATTGCTGATTTAAGTCTGAGTTTAAATGGCAATAAATATCGTGCCATTGCAAATGGAACCTGCACTCTTTTTGCTACCAGTAATCCAGCGACACTTACCGTTTACTCTTTAATTTTAACAACAATCGGCAGTGTTGACCAGTGTGCCGGAAGTAATTTCAATGTTCCAGTAAGTGTTCAACATCTTTATAATGTTGGTGCAATTTCATTAACATTAAATTACAATAGCGCTGATGTAACCTATGTAGGTTATCAGAACCTTAACCCAGCTATTGATCCTGCTTCATTATTGGTAAATGCAATTGGCGGACAGGTAAAGATTTCTTATTCCAGTCTGACTCCACTTAACTTTGGAGATGGCCAACTACTCAGCCTTATTTTCGCATCGACAGGCAGCAACTCAAGCCTTACTTGGGACAATGTTACTGCAGGTAACTGTGAGTATGTTAACTATTCCAATTCAAGTGTCATCAATTCACAATATGTTAACGGCACTGTTGTAATTTATCCGCTAACCGCCATTACAACCCAGGCTGCTGATGTTATCAGCTACGTTGGAAATGATCCTGCAACTTTTAGTGTAAACGCTGTCAATGCAACGGCCTATCAGTGGCAAGTTTCTACAGATGGTTTAATCTGGACAAATCTTAGCAACACTGCTCCTTATTCCGGAGCCAACACCAACACACTGAGTATTTCACCAGTAAGTCTTAACCAAACGGGGAATCAATTCCGAGTTGTAGCCAGCGGCTTCTGTGCACCGGTTGTAACAGGCACTCCTGCAACACTTACAGTTTACCCAGGCATTATTACGACTGCCGGAAGTGTAACACATTGTATTGGAAGTAACTTCATTGTTCCTGTTACGGTACAAGACCTTTACCATGTAGGTGCAATTTCTCTTACGTTGGATTACAATGCAACTACTTTGACTTATATTGGTTATCAAAACCTTAATGCGGCTATCGACCCAAGCTTACTTTTGGTTAATGCCATTGGTGGTCAGATTAAGATTTCTTATTCCAGTCTGACTCCGCTTAATTTTGATGATGGTCTGGTTCTTGACCTTATTTTCTCTTCAGCAGGCGGCACCTCAAACCTTACATGGGATAACCTAACCCCAGGCAATTGTGAGTATGTTAATCTTAACACCAGTTCTATTATACCTTCACAATATGTTAACGGAACTGTTGTTGCCAACATGCTTACTGCTATTACCTCTAATCCGGTAAATGTAACGCTTGACGAAACCAGTACTGCTACTTTCAATGGAAATGCGGTCAACGCAACTTCATATCAGTGGCAAGTTTCTGCAGATGGTGGATCTAGCTGGTCGAATCTCACAAACAACGCTGTTTATGCTGGAGTAACTACAAATAGTCTGGTACTAACAGGGATTACACTTGACATGAGCGCAAACCAGTATCGTTTGGTTGCCTCTGGTCTTTGTGCTCCTGATGCTGTATCAACAGCTGCTACCTTGACTGTGACACCGATCATCAAGACCATTGCCGGCACGGTAACTTCATGTGCAGGAAATGCGATTCTTGTTCCTGTAAGTGTTGAACATCTCCTTGGTGTTGGTGCTTTATCGCTGTCACTAAATTATGATGCTTCTGTCCTGACTTATGTAGGTTATCAGAATGCCAATTCCTTATTTGATCCAAATATCTTGATGGTGAATGCAGTTGGTGGGCAGGTAAAAATTGCCTACTTCAACGCAAATCCGCTGAATATTGGAAACGGCCTGATGCTAAACCTTATCTTCAGTTCAACCGGTGGAAACTCCAACCTCACATGGGATGTTGTAACTCCTGCAAACTGTGAATACATTAATTCAAACGGTAATAATATCACTTCAACTTATGTTAATGGAAGTCTTCTTGTTCATCCATTACCTGTGATTACATATAACAACATCGGACCATTCTGTGTTGATGCAGCTACATTTACCATGACTGCCTTACCTGGTGGCGGAACCTTTAGTGGAGCCGGTGTTAGCGGGAATAATTTCAACCCGGCTACCGCTGGAGTTGGAACATGGCCTGTAAGCTATAGCTACACTGACCAGTTTGGTTGTAGCAATTCTAAAACGATCAGCGTTGTTGTAAATCCTTTACCTGTTGTCAGCCTCGATGCAGTTGCACCGATTTGCGTCAATGGTGCTGCCCATATCCTTGTTGGTCATCCTTCAGGTGGCACATTCAGTGGAACAGGTGTTGTGAACAATGTGTTTAACCCAGCAATTGCCGGATTAGGAACACATACCATCACTTACACTTATTCTGATGGAAATGGATGTACAAACTTTAGCACAACAACTGTTTTAGTGAATCCTATTCCTGTTGTTAACATTGGAACTTTCGGACCTTTCTGCAGCAACAATGCTCCTGTTCTATTATCTGGAACGCCAGCAGGCGGATCATTCTCCGGGACTGGAGTAGTTGGCAATATGTTCAATCCTTCTATTGCAGGAGCAGGAACATGGACCGTAACTTATACTTATGCTGATGGCAACGCTTGTATCAATTCTGCTTCAACCCAGATTCTTGTTAACCAGCTTCCAACTGCCTTCCCGGTATTTGGTGGTGGCGAATATTGTGCCGGTGGCAATGGTCTGAACGTTGGAACAGGTGGGTCACAAACTGGATTCCAGTATTATCTCTATCTGAATGGCGTGGCAACTGGCCAAGTATTAACAGGTACAGGATCTATCCTAAACTTCGGTCTACAGCACCTTGCCGGTGATTATACTGTTTATGCCATGAACCCAGGAACTGGTTGTAACAATTGGTTAGCCGGGAGTGTGCATATCACCATTAACCCTTTACCTAATGTTTATGGTGGTGGATATACTATCGTTTGTCAGGGAACAAGCACTACATTAAATGCAACTGTTAATGGCGGAACGGCTCCCTATCTCTACAACTGGACTCCTGCATCCGGCCTCAGCAGTGCCAATGTACTTAATCCAATTGCCACTCCACAAACCACAACTTTCTATCAGCTTCTTGTTACCGACTCCAAAGGTTGCTCATCAACGGACAATGCTCTTGTTGTTGTAAATGCAGCTCCTGTTGTTAGTGCTGGCCCTGATAAGGTTATTAATGTTGGAATGATTACTCCTTTGAATGCAACTGTTAGTGGTGGTCATGCTCCTTACACTTATCTCTGGACTCCTGCCACTGGCTTAAATAACGCAGCCAGTCTTAATCCTCTTGCTTCTCCGGCTGTAACAACAACCTATACCTTATTGGTTACTGACAACATCGGTTGTACAGGTACTGACCAGGTAGTTGTTACTGTTTCCAGCACACCATTGGGATATAACATCAACGGTTTTGTGACCTATGACAACGTTCTGAATTCACCAATGAAGAACACCAATGTAATACTGAAACAATCCAATGTTACATTGAGCACAACACTTACTGACGTTGCGGGATCCTATGGGTTCAATACCCTGGCTAACGGAACCTACACACTCAGCGGCTCATGTTCCAAAGCATGGGGTGGTGGAAACTCTGTTGATGCTTTGTTGATGGCTCGTCACTTCGTCGGATTACAACCATTAACCGGACTTAGGTTATTGGCTGGCGATCTGAATGGTGATGGTGTTGTGAATGCTGCAGATGCTCTTCTGGTAATGCGCAGATCAGTACTCCTCGTTAATAGCTTTGTTGTTGGCGATTGGATCTTCGAAAAGAAAACTGCCGTTGTAAATAATGGCAACTTAACTGTTGATTTTAAAGCCTTATGTTTTGGCGATATCAACGGTTCCAACACGAATATCCCTGCACTTAAAGTTAGTCCAAGTGTGAATCTTGAGACACGTGGAAGCCTGACTATTTCGAATGATAAAGAATTTGAATTACCAATTCGTGCCGGTCAGAATCTTGCTTTAGGCGCTGCCTCTCTTGTTATTGACTTCCCAGCCAATGCCATTGATATTGTTGGTGTAAAAGTTGGTGGTGACAGCAAAACCACCAATCTCGTTTACCAGGTACTTGACGGAAAACTCTCCATTGAATGGTACAATCTTGAAGGACTGGTATTAGTTGATAACGACATTCTGTTTACTCTCAACGTGAAAGTAAAAGATATCAACGCTATCAGTAATCTGAATTTCACCATTGAAGCAGAAAGCCAATTGGGTGATCCAACGGCCAATGTCCTTGACCAAAGTGTATTAACCATGCCTAAGCTTCAGTTAATCTCCGGTATTTTCTCCCTGGGTAATAACTATCCAAACCCATTCAAGCAGTTCACCACAATCAACTATACAATTCCAGAAAGCGGAAAAGTAAGCCTGAGTGTGTTTAACCTGCTTGGAGAAAAAGTTGCAGATATTGTTAATGCCAGTCAGGATGCAGGTTCTTACATTGTAAGCCTTGATGAACTTTATTTACAACAGGGTGTTTACACTTACAGATTGCGTTTAGATGGCAAATCTAATAATTACGAACAGTCAAAGAGGATGGTCATCACCCGGTAGTTTTTGAACCGGTATTGAAATAACACTTAATAAAGAAGGCACCACAGGAAGTTCATAATGAACAAATCCGTTGTGGTGCCTTTTTTTAGCGATATTAATTCAATCAATTAATCAATTAAACTCAGCTCTATGAAAACAAAGCTTCTCTCAATTTTAGTGATGCTCATGTTGACCATCTGCGGGATAGGAAGTGCATTTGCACAAAACCCAACCGTCCATGTAGGTAATATGAGTGTATGCCCCGGAACAACTAACGTTAAAGTTCCAATCACTGTACACAATTTAAACAGTTGGGTTGGATCTATTTCCTTGTCTCTCATGTTTAACAACAGTGTTTTAACCTATACCGGATTTACTTCAAGCGCTACTATTGTTGCCAGTGGAACATCTCCGTTGGTCAACAATCCTGCGGCAACCCCCAACAAGATTATATTCTCATGGTTTAGTCTGTCTCCAATAGCATCGTTCCCCGATGGTGATTCTATTTTCATCGTTAAATTTACGGTGAATGGCTCTTCGAATCTTAACTGGGATCTTTCTGCTGCATCGCAAGGAGCTTGTGAAATCTCTGACGACAACGGTTATCCGTATGATGTCACCTGGTTCAATGGAGGTATCACTGCTGCATTACCGAATGCTGATTTCACAAGCACAGCTTCGGTTTGTTCTGGAACCAATTCGACTGTTAGCGTTGATTTCACGGCAGGCACTCCACCATATACCATTGTATATAATGATGGTGTGAATCCAAATGTTACAATCACAACTTCTAATGATCCTTATACTTTTACACAAAACATATCAAGCAGTACAAGCTGGCATTTAGTTTCTGTCTCAACAGCTACCTGCACGAACAACAATGTTAATAAAATAACGACCACCACACTTTCCAGTGGCCCCTTGGCCTATGACGTTAGCGGGGGTGGAAGTATTTGCTCTGGTGGAGCACCCCTTTCTATCGGCTTAGCAAATAGTGAATTAGGTGCTGCTTACCAGCTACATCTGGAAGGGAATCCAATTGGGACTCCAATAGCTGGTACTGGCTATGCCCTTAATTTTGGAAACTTCAGTTCTCCTGGTATTTACACTGCAACAGGGTTAAACTCATGTGGTAATTCAAATATGACCGGCAATGCAACGATCCTGGTATCAGCTGGCCCTACTGTCACCTTGAGTCCATTTTCAAATACTTGTATTAACGCTCAAGCCTTTGGATTAACAGGAGGCTTGCCTGTAGATGGAACTTATAGTGGAGCCGGTATCACCAACGGTGTTTTTACTCCTGCAACGGCAGGTCCCGGATCTCATGTTATCACCTATACCTATACAGAGAATGGTTGTACAAACGCTACCACTCAAAACATTGTAGTAGAATCACTTCCAATCATTTCGATCAATGCTGTTCCTAATTTATGCGCAAGCAGTGAGCCAGTGGCTTTTGTTGTATCTCCTCAGGGAGGCGTATTTACAGGAACCGGTGTTGTCGGGAATACCTTTGACCCTGCCCTGGCAGGTCCTGGTACCTGGGAAGTAACGTATACTTACACTGAACCGACTGGAGCTGGATGCTCCAATATAATAAGTGTCCTTATTACTGTTTATCAAAATACAGCAATCACTTTCAATCCACTGGCCAGCGTTTGCAGAAATGCAGGTCCCCTGGCTTTAAGTGCCACGCCATCAGGCGGAACTTTCAGCGGAATCGGCGTTGAAAATGACCAATTCCTGGCAAGTGTCTCTGGTGTGGGAACCTTCACTGTTACCTATACCTATACGAATGTTAATGGCTGTGTTGCTTCTGCCACGCAGGACATTACCGTTAATGACATGCTTGACCTGGTATTTAACCCAATCGGACCATTTTGTGCCAATGCAGAACCGTTCATTCTCAGCGACAATGGCTTAGGCGGAACCTTTAGTGGAACCGGTGTTTCGCTGGCTATTGACGGTTATCGGTTCAATCCTGCTGTTGCTGGTCCTGGGGTACATACTATTACTTATAATTTGACCGATGTAAATGGTTGTTCCCAAACAGTTTCCAGTGAAGCCACAGTTCTGACACTTCCAATTGCAAGTTTTACTGCATCAAGTTCAATTTGCCCTGGTTCTATTGCTGACTTCACAGTTGTTGTTTCAGGAGGAACGGCCCCTTATCATTTATTTATGAGCACGGGAGGTAATTCTTATGATTTCATTACGAATGACACTTTACAGCTTACTGACGCGCCTCAAATAACTACAGAATATAGTCTTGCCGCAGTGACAGATGCAAATTCTTGTACCATCACACCAAATATCGTTCTTACTGTTGTTGTTTCTCCTTTGCCAGAGATTACATTTGAGCCCGTTGCTCCTGTCTGTTCGAATAATAGTGGCTTTGAGCTTATCGCCTCACCTATGGGTGGAACATTTTCAGGACTTGGCGTCAGCGGAAATCAATTTGTCGCATCATCAGTTGGACCAGGTACTTATCTTGTAACCTATACCTACACTAACGCCGACAATTGCACCAACGAGAAATCAATCGAGATTACTGTAATTTCAATTGTTTATGTCATTTTTGACCCTTCTGATGCCACTTCCAGTATTGGGGGCAATGCTTCCTTTATGGCTACGACAGCTAATGCAACTAGTTTTCAATGGCAGGTTTCTGATAACGGAGGATTGTCATGGGCAGATTTAATGAATGACGCTCATTACTCAGGAGTTAATTCTGAGCAACTGAATATAACTAATATTAGTGCTACGATGAGTGGAAACCTTTACCATCTGGTTGCTTCCGGTCAATGCGAGCCTGCTGCTGTTTCTGCTTATGCCACCTTGAATACCATTTCAGATATAGTAACAACGGCTGGTTCAATAAACACTTGTGCCAATGGCGACGTTCTTATTCCTATTGAAGTTGGTAATTTCAATGATGTAGCAGCATTATCTCTTACGCTTGACTACAGTGCTGGCGTGACTTTTGCAGGCTTCCAGGACGTAAACCCGCTCCTTGATGCAGCTTTCCTAAGTGTTAACGCCAATGCCGACCATGTTAAGATCTCTTACTTCAATGTAAGCCCCATAAATATTGGTAACGGTTTTCTCATGAACCTCAAGTTTACCACTTCAAATGTTGCGGCTACTTTTAGCTGGGATGTTTTAACACCTGGCAATTGCGAATACCAAGATCTCAACTTCAACACCTTGCCATCACAATTTACCAATGGCATTGTACAGATCATTCCAGCACCTCAAATTAGTCTTACCAGTGTAGGTCCGGTATGCGAACATTCGGCTCCGCTTATCCTTTCGGCTTTACCGGCTGGCGGGACTTTCAGTGGTGATGGCGTTTCAGACGGATGGTTCTACCCAGAAGTTGTCGGAGCAGGAACATGGAATGTCACTTATTCATATAATTATGGTCAGACTTGTACCGCCTCTGCCAGCCAGAACATTAGCGTTTTAGCTTTACCTGTTGTCGGTCTGACTGCCATTGGCCCCTTCTGCGAACTCGACGCCCCACTTGCTTTAAATGGCAGCCCAGCTGGCGGTGTTTATTCGGGAGCTGGTGTTGTGAACGGAATGTTTAGTCCTGCAGCTGCCGGACAAGGTGTTCATATGATTAGCTACACCTACACTACTGCTGAAGGTTGCAGTGCAAGTTCTGCTACCGAAGTAACTGTCAATGAATTACCTCAAATCACCTTTGAGCCTCTGGGTAGTGTTTGCTCAAACAGCATATCCATTGACCTTGTGGCTTATCCAGAAGGTGGTACTTTCAGCGGCCCCGGAATCACTGGAAATTCTTTTAGCCCAGGGACTGCCGGAGTCGGAACATTTACCCTCGTTTATACCTATACAAATATCAATGGATGTACCAATTCAGGTTCTTCAACAATTACTGTTAATGATTCTCCAGGTATTGGATTTGGACCTTTAGCTGACGTTTGTGTTAATGCCGATGCAGTTACTCTTTGGGCTATCCCTGCGGGTGGCACATTTAGCGGGACTGGCGTCATTGGTGGAATTTTTTATCCATCAATCGCCGGACCAGGAACATTTTTAATAGTATATTCCTACACATCAGCAGAGAATTGCTCCTCATTAGCAGTTGAGCCTATTACAGTTCATGCCTTGCCGCAAGTGACTATAAACGCTATTGCCGCTTTATGCACTACCGCTTCGCCTGTTCAACTTAGTGGATCTCCTGTAGGAGGTGTCTTTTCAGGACCCGGCGTGGCTGCTGGCAATTTTAATCCAGCAGTAGCCGGACAAGGAACCCATACAATCACCTATACCTATACTGATCTTAACGGATGTTCAAATAGTGCTTCAACGCAGGTTTCTGTAATTTCACTTGACAACGTAAGTTTAAATGCCTCATCAACAGACGTTTGCGCTGACGCAGCCCTTGTATTGTTAACAGGCTCTCCTGCAGGAGGGACCTATTCAGGGACTGGAGTCGTTGGAAATCATTTCAATCCCCAAAGTGGCGCTGGTGTGTATACGGTATCTTATAATTACACAAATCCTTCTGGATGTTCCGGTTCGGCAAGTGTTGCCATCACCGTAAATGCATTACCTATTGTCTTTAATGTTGGTGGTGGTGGTTCATTCTGTAGCGGTGGCGCTGGGGCCAATGTTAGCCTCAGTGGTTCCCAATCCGGTGTTGTATACACCCTCTACCTCAATGGAACATCCACATCAACCCATCTGAACGGCAACGGAAATGCCCTGTCATTTGCAAATATTACAACAGTTGGTTCTTATTCGATTCATGCAGCATCCGCCACTTGTTCGGCAGTGATGAACGGATCTGCAAGCATTACCATTAACAGTGGCTTGAGTATAAATGCAGGAAATGATGTTACCATCAATACCGGAGGAAACACCTCTTTAACGGCTGCGACAATCGGTGGAACTGCTCCTTATACCTATCTCTGGACACCGGGAACTGGCCTTAATAATGCAAGTCTCCCAACAGTTACCGCTAGCCCGCTAGTAAGTACCTTATACGCTGTAATGGTTATGGATGCACTGGGTTGTATGGGCTCCGATGATGTTATGGTAAATGTTATAGTACCACAAAACAATTTAAGCGGTACGGTCACTTATCCAAACTTACAAGCTTCCCCTTTACCTAATGTTAAACTTACCTTGCATGATGTCAGTGGTGTGAATGCAGACCTGATTACATATACTGATGCCAGCGGGCATTATTCTTTCCTGGATCTTGCTCATGCTAATTATGTAATTAATGCAAGTTATTCTCATGTTTGGGGTGGTGGAAATGCAGCTGATGGCCTTATGATGCTGAGACATTTCACAGGGCTTAATACCCTCACCGGGCTCAAACTTCAGGCTGGCGATGTTACCGGAAACGCAAAAATCACTGCAAATGATGCATTAAGTGTTTTGAGACGATTCCTGGGAACTTTAGCCAACTTTGCTCCAGTGGGAGATTGGGCATTTGATCAACCTGCTGTTACAATCAATGGACTCGGAAATCAGCTTGTTAATTTCCAGGGCCTTTGTACAGGGGATGTAAATGCAGATTATAACATCACAGGTGCCAAGACCGCTCCAAGCATTAATGTTCGTGAGGAAGGTTTGGTTACGCTGTCAAACGGGAAAGTTGAATTACCAGTAATTGCCAGGGAGAATATGAGCGTTGGTTCTTTCTCCATGACAATGACATTGCCAAGTAACTTAGAACTTAACTCAGTACAGGTAATGGGTGATAATTCCAACCTTGCTTATCATGTAAATGGTAATGAGCTTAAAATTGGCTGGTTTAGCCTGGAGCCGATGAATCTTACTGTCGGCCAGAGCCTGCTTACGCTGAATTTAAGCGTAAAACCAGGCTTTAATGGAACTTCTATCCAGGTTGATGGTAATAGTGTTCTTACCGACGAAATGGCAACCACAATTAGTAATGCCAGCCTCATGATTCCAAAGATCAGCACTACGTCCACGGATTTGAATTTCATCAGCTATCCTAACCCAGTAAGCAATAGTGCTACATTCAGCTATACTTTGGCTGAAGCTGGCAAAACTCAGCTCAAAATCTTCAATTCACTTGGAGAAACAATCTCCGTGATTACAGATGAATTCCAGGAAGCAGGCTTCCACAGCATTGTTTTTGATGCTTGCAGGCTTGCCCAGGGAATTTATTTCAGCAGAATAACTGTCAATGGAATCACAGAAACGAAGATGATCACCATCAATCGTTAATTCTCTCTAATTTTGCAAAAAGAGGGCGTCTCAAAACTGAGGGCACTGAAAAAGTCCCTCTGACATAAGAAGTAGCTTTAAAGCGGTAAAATACAAGAATAAAATCTTGTATTTTACCGTTTTTTTTGTACCTTAGTGTCTGAATTAAAGGCACTTAAATGTTAGCACAACAACAAAAACTCCAGCTTAGCACCTACTCAGATTTATATAACCTTATCGTTCCCAAGGATAACCTGCTAAGGAAAATATACGAACTTATCGATTTTTCATTCATTTATGATGAGCTGGTGAACAAATATTGCACTAACAATGGCAGAAATGCGGAAAGTCCTATCCGCATGTTCAAATACCTTTTACTGAAAACGATTTATGACGTTTCGGACGTAGACGTGGTTGAGCGTTCCCGCTTTGACTTGTCATTCAAGTACTTTCTGGATATGGCACCTGAAGAAGACGTGATTGATCCGAGCTCGCTCACAAAGTTTAGAAAGCTTCGATTAAAAGACACTGACCTGCTAAATCTTCTTATAAGTAAGACCGTTTCCATTGCCCTTGAGAAGGGGATCATCAAGTCGTGCTCGATTATTGTAGATGCTACCCATACCGGTTCCAGGTCGAATCCGTTGTCACCAATTGAAGTGTTGAAGGAGCGGGCAAAACAACTACGCAGAGTTGTTTATTCTGCCGATGAAACTTGGACAGATCGGATGCCCAAGAAGAATGAGGACAATGATTTGGAACTTGAGTTGAGTTATTGTAGCGAACTTGAAAAAGAAATAGAATCGCAAGAGCTTCTCTGCTCTCTGCCAAAGGTGAAAGAGAAGTTGAACCTGTTGAAGGAAACCATTGAAGACATTCAGGATCATTATACGCTTTCAAAGGATTCTGATGCAAGAACCGGCCATAAGACACAGGACTCCTCCTTTTTTGGATATAAAACCCACTTAGCCATGACTGAAGAGCGCATCATTACTGCCGCAGTCGTTACATCCGGAGAAAAGGGTGACGGTCCCGAGTTGCCTGAATTGCTTGAAAACAATCAGAAAAACGGAATCCAAGTCGAAACAATCATTGGTGATACAGCATACGCCGGCAAAGAGAATCTTAAAATTGCAAAGGATCAAGGGATTCAGATTGTTGCAACGATGAACCCTGCTATCCATGGCTTCAGAAAAAAAGGAGATACTTTTGATTACAACAAAGATGCTGGAATGTTCGTATGCCCTGCCGGTCACATGGCTACCAGAAAAGCACGCCATGGTGAGAAGGGTGAGGGTACTAATCAAGCGACCTGCTATTACTTTGATGTTGAAAAATGTAAGACCTGTACTTTTAGAGATGGTTGCTATAAACCGGGTGCAAAGTTCAAAAGGTATAGTGTTGCAATAAAATCCGACGAACACTTAGAACAAATATCTTTTCAAAAGACAGAATTTTTTAAAGATAAAGCCAGACACAGATATAAGATTGAAGCAAAAAACAGCGAACTTAAAAATGTTCATGGATATGACAGAGCCAACTCATACGGTATTGAAAGTATGCAAATGCAAGGTGCCATAGCCATTTTTACTGTAAACATCAAAAGAATCCTCAAATTATCAAACTAAAAGAGGTAAAGA
Organism: Bacteroidota bacterium; assembly: GCA_037132075.1. Taxonomy (GTDB): domain Bacteria; phylum Bacteroidota; class Bacteroidia; order Bacteroidales; family CAIXZF01; genus JBAXPV01. Next base: position 92,611 of record JBAXPV010000004.1, on the reverse strand, counting down.
GGAAAATTCAAATGGCGAACAGAGGCAAATAGACCCATTTTAAGGCCATAGGTAATACTATTAAGACAAAAGTATCAACTTGAAAAGGTGAAAAAAAAACTGGCAGATGAAGTTAAATACAACATCTGCCAGTTTTTTTTAATTGAAGGTCGCAATAAAGGGCACTTTTTCAGTGGCCTCCAAAACTGAGCGCCCTCTTTTTTTATGCAAGTTTTTTCTATTTTCCGCGTTGGGACAACATAATCATTTTTGCCAATAATTCTGCCTAGCTCGGTTTGTTGGTCATCAATATTCAGTAGACGGGTTTTCGTGTGTTTTGATTCAGAAATTGCATGGACAATCTGGTAAATGTTGTGAGTAAGATAGGTTTTTCTTTTCCCACCAAAACATGCACAACTATACCATCGGGATACCAATCCCAAGATTCCTCTCAATAAAATCAAGGGTTTCAGAAGATGTTTTCGAAAAGGGTGTGAGACAGGAAAATTATTCCCATTTTTCCCACTGAGGACTTGTTTTAAAATCTAAAAAATAACAATGCAAGACTTATCTCGGCGAACCTCTGTGCCTCTATTTCCTCCGCGGGGAGCATGAAAAAAGAGAGCCTTAATAGGATTTCATATTAACTTATAGGGAAGATCGCTCGTTCTTTGTTGGTATTAGCAATCATAACTAATTAGAATGTATTAAAACGACACTGGCTTTTAGAAAACCTTTCTGTGTTGAGATAACTTATTCCAGAAGAATTGGAATTATCTTAAGAGCATTACCTGGCCGTAGCGTTTTCCTTCTTTTTCAAGTAAAACATTTCCCTTACCCATGTATTCAATCACATAATTATAAACACCGACCGGGCACATTGTACCATTTTTCGTACCATCCCATCCCCTATCAATATTGGTGCTTTCAAATATAGATTCTCCCCATCGGGTATAGATATACATATGGAATTGGGTAACAACACCAGAGCTAACAACTTTGAATTGATCATTGAGCAAGTCACCATCCGGGGTGAAGGCATTGGGAATGAACATCTCCGTGCAGGGCAAAATTTCAGTTGAGTCATAAACCACACAACCTTTCCTTTCAACCTCAACCCAATAGATACCCGGTGTGGAAGCATATTGCCATTGTGTATTCATCCCATTTTGCCATTTGTAATTGCATCCATCCAGGAAAGCGCCTGCATCCAGAAGGAAGTTGGTGCCATTACAGACCACAATGCTATCCGGCAGGTTGACCAGCGGAACTGGGTTGACTTCAATTACTGTAGAATCGACTGACTTACACCCATTAACATCAGTTCCTGTTACATAATACGTAGTATTTTCTTTAGGTCTGGCAACTACAACAGGGTTAGCGTTGGAAGATAAACCTGTTGGAGGTTCCCAGAAATAAGACAAAGCCCCGCTTACCGTCAAATTAATCGATTCACCGATACACAGGGTAGCCTCCCAGGGAAGAACCCTGACGAGTGGATTCTCAAATACAGTCACAACAGAGAGCGCAGTGTCAGTACAACCTAAAGCATCTTTCCCAACCACTGAATAAGTAGTGTTATACAAAGGAGTGGCTTTCAACAAAGGCCCAACAGTGACATCCAGGCCTTGCGGTGGTCCCCAGGTAAAGGTACAGGGATGTGAAGATGTCGCCTTTAATTCGACGGTTTCCCCCTGGCATAAGACAGGGCTGGTTGGATTGACAAAAACCTGAAGATTCGAATTGATCATCACCACCACTTCATCAGTAGCCTTACAGCCATTGGTTGATGTCACTGTAACGGTATAAGTAGTTGTAATAAGCGGATTTACAATAATAATCGGTGCACTTACGCCATTACTCCAGGTAAATCCAACACCTCCGGTAGCTTTTAGTGTTGCGGGCGTACCAGGGCAGATAAGCGTGTCATTACCGGCGTTTGCAGGAGGCAGTGGCATCACAGTAACTTTAACGGTGTCGGCCTTTGCACAGCCGTTGTAGGTCACCGTAACAACATAATTTGTTGTCGTAAGCGGAGTTACAATAATTGTTGAATCAATCTGACCACCTGACCATTCATATGTTCCGCCTCCTGTAGCAATCAAAGTTGCAGGCAGTCCATGGCAGACACTCTGATTCGGTCCTGCATTGGCATTTGGAAACGGTTTAATCGATAATTTCACTGAATCGATAGCAGGAGTGGTACAAGGTGCGTTTGGCATGCCTGTAATATATAATGTCACAGTACCAGCGTTAATGTCAGATATACTGGGAGTATAGACCGGGCTTGGAACGATTTGGCTATTAAAGCTACCACCGGTTCCAGAAAAAGTCCACTGAATAGAAGCGTAATTTGAGCCTGTCATCGAGGGACTAAAGGTCTCCCCGGCACAAATAGTTCCATCAGGGCCTGCAGTAACAACCGGAGTCGGAATAACAGTTACCGTCACATTAGCACTTGCCGAACAGCCATAACTTGTCCCGGTAACCGTATACGTTGAGGTAGCCACAGCTGGCACTTTAATTGATGTCGTATTCTGATTCGTACTCCAATGATAGCTTAATGCTCCTGAGGCTGTTAAAACGACAGAATCTCCCTGGCAAGAAGTTACAGGAGAGCCCCCGCTAACGGTAGGAATAAGCATTATATATAAGGTCATTTGGCTGGAAACGTTGACACATGGGGCAACGCCACTACATGAAAGGGTAATGTTGATATGACCGGCCAGGATATCAGCAGCGCTTGGCGTATATTTAATATGAAGTGAATCCGCATTTGTAATCAGAAGTGTCCCTCCAGTTCCTGTGTGACTCCAATGCTTGCCAGTTACATTGGTGGCACTGGCAGCAAGGGTAAAGAAACTTCCGGCACAGATACTGTCATTCGGCCCAACATCAACAACAGGCTTTGGGATGATTGTTAGGGTTTTGATGGCAGAATAATTGTCGAGACAAATCCCTTTGATAAAGGCACGATATTTATAGCCGTTATAGCTGTAAGGAGGATTGGTAAGTAGCAAAGTATTGGAATTTGCACCTGAATAAGGTGGTGAATTCACAATATCAGTAAACGTTACACCACCGTCTGTACTTACCTGCCAGTAATAACTTTGGGTATAGATTGAGTTGACAGTAAACGTTGCATTACTAGTTTCACAAATTGTAATATCTAGTGGTTGTAAAGTTACTAAAGCCTCAAATCCAAGATTATCGATCCGGCCATTCTTATAATGACTGGGCAGGATCGGTGGATCAGCTGGAGGGATGGTCGTTCCAACCCATTCACAATTTCCAACTTGTGTGGTATCAAAAATGAAATTAGAAACGCCGGCAACAGTGTTAAATTTAAATTTAAAGAGTGTATCATTCAAAAAACTTTGGGGCACCAAGCTATACCAGGCCATATTTAACTGCCCAAAACCAGTACCGCCAATGGTTGGGGTTGACCCAACATTAAATTTAGGGTTGTAATAAAGCATCCCTGCATAATTTGAGACTGCCATGTTAAAAGTAGACATCATGGAAATCGCCGTTATTCCGACAGCATTTTTAACTGTTATCGACATAATGACCTGTCCCGGACAAATATGTATCGTATCGTATTTTAAGACAATTGCCTGTGCTTTAGCCGATTGATTGGGCAAAAACATCAACAAGATCAATCCGTAAATGCCGATTTTTAAGATTCTTTGCAGTAAATATGCCATTGTCGCGTATAAAATTCTATTAATATCCTGTTTTATAATCATTAAGACAAAAGCGCATCCCGCTTGGTTGTCCGTGTTATCGCAAATTATTGAGTGTAAAACTCATATTCATACCGTAAGCTATAATCCTGTGCTGCCTGATAAGGGGAAGCCTCTGAAAAAACCATGGATTCAAGCACCCTGCCTTCCTCATCAAACCTTCTGCTGACGCTGGAAATAACATTACCTTCTTCGTCTTTCTCTGTCTGTTTGAGGAACTGCTTATTTTCCAATAACTCATAGTCAACAACAGATTTCTTGGCTTGCGTCTCCTCTTCTACCCTCAACAAAGAATTATTTTCATCATAGAACATCTTGCTGATCTCAACAAGATGACCTTTTGTATTATACCGTAATGTCTTTATTTTGTTACCGGATTCATCATAAAAACTGCTGAACTTTACGGTTCCGTCCTCTTCAAGAGTTTGCTGTTCGTGAGAACTTATTGTAGCATTTTCATGATATGTATAAGACTGAATATCAAGAATATCCCCGCTGAAAGAAACAACTTTATCTTCAATCAGTTTCTCGTTTTCATACAAGAATGTTTCTTCTCTCTCAAGATCACCATCATCGTTGGTGTATGATTTCTTCAATAGCTTTCCCGACTCATTATAAGAATAATTTACCAGGTCGCAGGAACCATCGAGAAAGTGATGGATTTCCTGAACAACGTTTCCCTGCTCATCGCGCACATATTCGCGCCATTCACTAAAGTCATCGCCTTCCTGGATGAATTTCTCTGATGCAAGCATGCCTTTATTATCATAGGTATAAGAAGCCACTTGCTCTCTTTCACCAGCTTGTGTGAACGAAATCTCTTGAATAAGATTTCCTTCAGAATCGTGATCATAACTCAAATAGAGCCAGGGCTCCCTTTCTTCCGCAGGACCATCAGGAAACTCCCTTCCGAAAAAATCAATTTTATAAATTTTCTGACTTTTAACCGTTTTGCTCATAAATAGTGGAAAATGCATACAAAAATAATGATTTTTTCCCTTCCTTCAAGCATCATTAAGAAATACAGATCAGATTGAAGACTTAAAATTCATTCAAAAATGATTAATTTTGCCCCCTCAAAAAAAACATATGAATTTATTAAAACTATCTGTTTTGGCAAGTCTGTTTATTGTCATGATCTCACTCCAGGGTAAAGGACAAAATGTTCCTCCACATGAATATCCTCCATCATTTAAAGAGGACGTTGTAGATGATTATTTTGGAAACAAAGTCCCGGATCCTTACCGCTGGCTCGAAGATGACAAATCTGAAAAGGTGATGTCCTGGGTAAAGATGCAGAATAGTTATACTGAGAAATATTTATCTCGTATCCATGAAAGAATTCCTATTAAAAGAAGACTGACACAATTGTGGAACTTCCCCAAAAGATCGGTTCCTACTTGTGAAAGCAGCCTTTTATTTTATACTGCCAATACCGGTACTCAAAACCAAAGCGTCCTGTTTATGGAGGATCCTAAAAATCCACCGGCAGTGCCAATCTTAGATCCAAACACGCTAAGCCCTGATGGGACTATTGCACTTTCTGAATACAGAGTTTCACCCGACGAAAAATACCTCGCCTATATGAGCAATACCAGTGGTTCGGATTGGGCTGAAATCAGAGTCATTGACCTGAAAACAAAAGAAACAACTGAGGATCAGATAAAATGGGTAAAGTTTTCTGGTATTGCATGGAAAGACAATGGTTTTTATTACAGCAGATACGATAAACCTTCAGAAGGCTCAGAATTAACTAAAGCCAATGAATACCACAAAGTTTATTATCACAAAATTGGCGACAAACAGGAAAAAGATAAACTCATTTTCGAAAATCCTCAGTTTTCAAAAAGGAACTATTCAGCAGACGTCAGTGATGACGGGAGTTGCCTGATTATCTCTGTTACAGAATCTACCAGTGGAAATGCCTTGTTGTTTCTTGACCTCAGCAGCAAGAAATCTTCTGTTAAAACAATCATTTCAGACTTTAACAACGATTATGAATTTGTTGGAAAAATCGGGAAGAACCTGGTTATCCGGACCAACAAAAACTCTTCCAATTACAGACTGATCCTGATTGATCCCCAGAACCCGGAGCCCGGCCAATGGAAAGACTTCATCACTGTAGAAAGCACTATAGTCGTCGAATCTGCAATGCTACTGAAAGACTTTGTCGTTGTTAAAACCATGGATAAAGCCTGTAACAAACTATATGTTTACAATCTCGCAGGCAATTTTTTAAAGACTATCGCACTACCTAGCCTGGGAAGTGTCAGTGGATTGTCAGGGAAAAGCGACAGAAATGATTTCTATTACGGCTTTACCTCTTTTCTTTATCCTTTACAGATTTTCCACAATGACCTGAATTCGAACCAGGAATCTTCCTGGTTTACATCAAAAACCGGTGACATTAACCCTGACGATTATATCGTAAAACAAGAATTATACCCAAGTGATGGTCCCGAAATTCCGATGTTTATTGTGTACAAAAAGGATCTTAAGCTTGACGGAAACAACCCGGCATTGTTATATGGTTACGGCGGATTCAACATCAGTCTCACTCCGAGTTTTAGTGTTTCAAGATTGCTTTTCCTGGAAAATGGCGGCATTTATGCCATGGCAAATATACGTGGCGGTGGCGAATTCGGGGAAGACTGGCACAAAGCCGGGATCCTTGAAAAGAAGCAAAATGTCTTTAATGACTTTATAAAGGCCGCCCTATATTTGATTGAGCAAGGCTATACCAGCAGCCAAAAACTTGCGATCCAGGGAGGATCAAACGGAGGATTGCTGGTGGGTGCTTGCATGACGCAACGCCCTGATTTATTCAAGGTTGCCTTACCTGCAGTTGGCGTTATGGACATGCTTCGTTATCACAAATTCACGATCGGCTGGGCATGGAAGTCAGATTACGGCTGTAGTGATGATAAAGTAGGCTTCAATTACCTTTACAAATACTCTCCGCTACATAACCTTCATAACGGAACCGATTATCCTGCAACACTGATCACAACAGCAGATCATGATGACCGTGTGGTTCCTGCACATTCTTTCAAGTTTGCAGCTACTTTGCAGGAAAAGAATGATGGCAATAACCCTCAGCTCATACGAATTGACGCAAAAGCCGGGCATGGGGCAGGGAAACCAGTATCAAAATCAATTGATGAGGCAACCGATATCTGGGTTTTTACTTTTTATAATCTGGGGATGAAATTCATTTCACCGCAACCCGCTCAAGGAGATCCGGTGCTGAATATCGAAGATCCTTTTGATCCAAGAAAAGATGAATTGCCTGAATATTGGAATAAGCCTGAAACTCAAAAAGAAATGCCTAAATTAAATCCCCCTGCTCCAAAAAAATAAATTAACTATTTGGATCCGTCAGGCATAGTGGCCGGGCGGGACAAACTGGGTGATTTTATTAATACAGAATCGGTAAGAGAATAAAGAAAGGCTTTCAAATCTGATTTCTGCATTTGGGTTAGCTGAGCACCGCCGGTTACGACATGATGCATCAATGGGCTGATTGAAGGGGACCAAACAACTCCTGTGGAATAAAACTCAATCACCTGGTCTAAAGTAGTGAAGCGTCCATCATGCATGTACGGAGCGGTCAGTGCAACATTTCGTAAGGTAGGGGCCTTGTAGGCACCAATATCTTTAGGATCACCTGTAAAATGATAACGGTCACGGGCATCTTCATAAATTCCGGTAAAAATGGTATCTTTTCCATTGTTATAAAACAGGTTGGAAGTAAACAATGGATTTCCGCTGGCACCGTGGCAATGGAAACAGTCGCCGGCGTTCTCGGTGGTAAAAACCACATAACCGCGTAATTCTGCCGGTGACAACTGAGTCTCCCCACGCATATATTTGTCGAATTTCGTATTTGAGGAGTTAATCGTGCGAATAAACTGGGCTACAGCCCTTTCAATATTCTTAAAGGTAACCGTCTTCGTCCCGAAAGCTTTCTCAAATAACTCTGGATAGCCCGGAATACTCTGGATCAATGCTGTAGTCTTGTTTGAATCACCATGCAACTCGTGTGGGGCGATTAACCCTAAATAAACGACATCTTCAAGGGTCCTTTTGATCGGACTTGGATTTTGTGGGCATATCATGCCATTCCAGAAATATCCGTTTGAATTCCACACCAGGTTGATCATGGGTGTCATATAATGAGGTGTAAAAATCCCGGTAATCCCGTGTGGATGTCCACCTGGAAAACTTGGGTTGTTAATGCCACATTCAAAAGCACTTGACTGCACATGGCATGTTCCGCAAGTCATCATGGAATCAGGCTCTGTTCTTCCACTAAGGCGACCATCATAAAAAAGATAGCGACCTAATGCAATCCCTTCCTCTGTCATGGGATTGTCGGGTGTAATATTCAAGAGCGTCGGGAAGAATTTAGGAATCTCTATCTGATAAGGGGTTGGCTTAGGCGCAGATGGCGCATCAGTCTCATGGTTGCACGCCATAAAAACAGAAAACAAAGTCATTCCTGCTACTATTCCCCAAAATTTAAATTTCATCACCATCTATTATATTTGTTTTTAAGGTAAAACACTCATCGAAAACACATCAGCACCATTTTCTTTCGCCCAATTCATGGCGCTTTGATTCATCATAATTGCGCCACCAATACTATCCCAATTCCACAAATGAGGTGTTCTAAACCAGCTTTCAATATTCATTTTTATCGCAATCTTTGTCGTAACGCCTTCTTTGACACTAAACACAGAAGCCGGCAGCGATACTTTTACAAAATTCGGGATGAAAGTGGTATCATTCCCAACTATCTCCATTCCAATACCCATATGAAAGTTAAAGGGATATTCCTGTCCGGAAGGCTGCAACCATTTGCCGTTCATTTTCAAATAGTGAAATCCGCCGCCCATGACATCAGGCCAGAACATATCAACCTGCGGGGGATTGACAAAATAGCCGGTTTTATTAAGTTGTTGATCTAATCCGAGGATGAAATTTAAAGAATCATACGTTCCGATTTCAATCTGATCCGGAACAATCCAGCTAAAGGTATTGGGCAGGTATGTATCGACATAATGGGTATAGTCAGCATCCTTAATCTTATAGGATTTGCCACCATCTTTATAAAGGGTCATATTTGAAATAAAATACTGTATGTCATTGACCATATAATGATTTCCGGCATCATTAACATACTTTAGCGTATCGAATACTAGCGGAACTCCGTTTACTTCATGAGAGAAGACAAATGACATTTTGCTGAAGGACTGTTCTTTATCATCTTTACATGCAATGATGAACAGAAAGAACAAAAAAGTGATTGGCAGTAATTTTCTGGCGGTCATGTTTTTTAGTTTTAAGATCTGATAGCTAGTTTAATATTTCTAGAAAAACACCATACAACAGACACTTGTTTATGTAATATAGTTGTCCTGTATCGACATACTTCTGATAAATCCTTGCCTGAAAACCGTATCTTTGCGGCATGTTATTTAAAATAGGCGATAAAGTTAAGTTTTTAAACCAGAAAGGTGGTGGTGTTGTGTCAAAGATCATATCCCCTGCCCTGGTTAATGTTGCAATTGAGAGTGGTTTTGAGATCCCTACCCTGGCGTCTGACCTAATCCTCATTCAGCCGACGAGTTTTTCCCAGAAGTTTTTCAAAGAAGATTTCAATGTGACACTTCCCAAACACGAGGAAGATGATGATTCGGGGGAAACCCCTGAAAGAATCAGTCCGCTGGTAAATATTGCCGGAAAGAAGACGCTGGCCCGGGGTGTTTACCTTGTTTTCCTTCCCCACAACCAAAAGTGGCTGATCACCGGCAAGCTGGATCTTTACATTGTGAATCATACTGATTATGACCTGATGTATGCCTATTTCCTTCGGGAAGAAGACGGCAGTTTTACCGGCATGGACAATGACAGCATCCCGCCTGCATCGAAAATCTATCTTCAGACCATTGAACGTGAAGAGATCAATGCCTGGAACCGGGGTATTTTGCAGGTTTTGTTTTACAAAGAGACAAATAAAAAAGTGCTTTTGCCTGTCAGCAGCAGCTTTGATGCAAAAGGGAGTCGTTTTGTCAAAGAGGAAAATTACACAGACATGAATGTCTTGGATGGAAAAGCATTAATTGTCACAATTGGCGAGTTAAGCAAACAGGCTGCACTTGACAAAACTGATCTTGATCCGAAATATGGTCACCTGGAAAGCACCTCATCCGGTGCGGAGATTTATCATGAAGCTCCTTTGATTGACAAGCACCGTACAGCGGCCAATGAAGCAGAAGTTGATCTTCATATTGAAGAGCTGATCGAGGATTCACATACGCTGGATACGGCACATATTTTGAATATTCAGCTGGATTACTTCAGCAGGGCATTGGAAAGTGCACTGTCGAACGGTTACCGCAAAGTCATCTTTATTCATGGTGTCGGAAGCGGAACCCTGAAGAGTGAGATTAAGATGATTCTTGACGGATACAAAGGACTGGAACATCGCCAGGCATCCATGGCGAAATATGGAGTGGGTGCGATAGAAGTAAATATTTTTCACAACAGATAGCTCCGGCAGGTCCGGAGCCCGGTCAGCAGCCTGTCTTGTCGCTGCAAACTTCGGTTTGTAGAGGAAAGTCCGGGCAACACAGAGCGCCATACTTCCTAACGGGAAGGTGCTTCGCCAAAAGCGGGGTAACAGAGAGTGCCACAGAGAATTACCGCCATCCCGTTCTGCGGGAAGGTAAGGGTGAAAATGTGAGGTAAGAGCTCACGGCGGAGGGAGGTGACTTCTTCCGGGGGTAAACCTTATGGGTTGAAAGGCCAAATATACCGGGGCAGGCGATTTCGGTCGTCTTAAGGGCTGCTCGCCCGATCCCGGAGGGTAGGTCGTTAGATCCTGCTGGTGACGGCAGGGCAAGATAAATGACAGGAGTCTCGCTTCGGCGGGGAACAGAATCCGGCTTATATGGTTGCTGACCGGGCGCCGGGATGCTGCCCTCTCCCCCGACCCCTCTCCCAAATTGGGCGAGGGGTGACCCTTCGAGCAAACTTATCGGCAGATTGACACACTGGCACATCATCTAACAATCACAATCCTTTCAGATTCATTGCGTCCATCAAAAACCAAACTACAAAAATACACTCCCGGACATACTTTCATCCCGGCATCATTATTTCCATCCCAAAAAATGTCGAACTTTTCAGGACATGCTTTGTCGGTAAAAAAGGTTTTTATTTGTTGACCAAGGCTATTGAAAATGCACAATGATGCCTCGCCCGGGTGATTTAATGAAATATGGATCTTGGTTGTTGTTTGAAATGGATTCGGGCTGATGGTCATTGCCGGATTGTCTTTTTTCCAGGAATTTTGAAGCGATTGATTCTCGGATAACCATAAACCATATTTGAAAGTGCATAATCCGCCATCATAGGTTCCAATCCAGATGTTATTGTCGTCATCGGTCACGATATCAGTAATGTAGTTATCGGTCAGGCCGGAATTTGCGGTATTGTAAACTGTAAAGTTATTACCATCGAACATAGCCACTCCATAACCTTTGGTTCCCAACCAAATATTCTGAAGACTGTCTTTGGTAATACAACTGATCATATTGGACGGAATTCCTGAGTTTGATGTGTTATAGGTCGTCCATAGTGAAAGGTCGGTGCTGACCAGGCCTCTGTCAGTGGCGATCCACAAAGGTTTTCCCGGCAGAATGTCATTAATAGTATCAGAAGCTAAAGGTGAATTCGAAGTATTAAATACAAAAGACGTAGTGCTTGCTGTATCATATTGCAGCAAACCCATTTGACTACCGGCAAAGAGGAAGTTTTCCTTAAGAACCAAAGTGTTTACCGGAGAAATCAAACTAAGTGGGGTGCTTAGAGAACTCCAAAACAAACCGTTGTATTTGTAAATATGGCCTTTATCTGTTCCTGTATATACAGCATTATTATCTCTTGCAATCGCCAAGGTTAATTCATAGGCACTGCAGGGAGTATTCCAGAAATGTTTGGTAAAAACACTTCCATCATAGTGGGCAATACCATTACTGATTCCCATCCAGATATCTGAGGGTCGGCTGTTCAGGCTATACAGACAACTATACTGATGGCAGGAATCATTTACATCAAACTGGTTCCAATTAATCCCATCAAATATTGTCAGACCTGAACCAACAAAGAATCCCGGAAAACTTGGAGGATAATAAGAATCATAAAAGGAATTGAAGAATTCACCGATTGAAAAGCTTTGTGATGAAGGTATATAATTCACTGAGCTGATTCCACCAGCTGTCAGGTCTGAATGTATGGCCGGGGTATAATCAATCCAGCTCCCATTATATTTTGCCAGGCCAAACCACAAACCTACCCAAACAGAATTATTATTATCTAAGTATATTTTGCCTGTTATCGGACCAGGAACTGAGACTGGTATTTGAAAAGGAGGATTGGCGCCTATTCCATTGTATAGCCAATTTACGCCATCATAGTGTACCAAATAATTTCCAACTGAAAGGAGCCAAATATTACCTGAAGTATCTGCTTTAATGTCCTGTGCATGACCCAATGCAACTCCAGTTGGATTAGCGAACATAGTCCAAATTGAACCATTAAATTTATAAACTGATGGCGCTCCACCACACCAAATATTGCCATATTTATCAATCGTGACACAATTGTAAGAGTTTAATGACATAAAAAGCGGAACGGTAGTTGAATTATAGATCGTCCAGTTTAATCCGTCAAATTTCATTAATGCGATCTGGTCACAACAGATCCATAGTTTAGCTGTAGAATCAATTGCTATATCTTTCACATTGTGAACAGGATAAGTATTCATTCCATAAGTAACCAATGTAAAAACAGTCCAGCTTGTTCCATCAAAACGTGCAAGCCCCATTTTGGTTCCTACCCACAGGATTCCCCCTTTAAAAAGAATACTTTGAATTATATTGGATGGAAGGGGTGAATTGAGCGTATTGTAACAGGTCCATGTAGTTCCATTGTAACACATAAGTCCAGTGGTCCCGTCATCAGTACCTATCCATTTATTTCCGAGAGAGTCAATGGCTATTACGGTTAACATAACTGTGGGTATGGCCGAATTGTGCTTGTTAAAAAAGACTGTATTCCCTGTAATCTGGTCATACTTTAACAAGCCGCCACCATGTGTTGCAAGCCACATGATGTTTCCTTCTTGTTCAATACCCGTAATATTCGTGGTGCAAAGGTGATTATCCCATAGAAAATACTGGGCAAAGGAAGGTTTTGCTATGAGTAATAAAAATCCAAAAGAAAGAATAATGCTAAACTTCAAATTGAATGTACTTTTCATGAGTAGCATCAGATTTATAGAAAACACTAAGATAAACATTTTCTTCAACACAAAGGCCACAAGGGAAATACACAAAGATCACAATCCGACCTTGTGCCCTTTGTGCCATTTCTTGGTGATCCTTGTGGTGAAAAAAATGCTGGAGCCCTTTTCCACCAGGTAGGATAACCATCATATCGGCAGATTGAGTCATAATAAAATGGCTTTACTGCCGTTTCTTTGCAAACAACCCTCTGTTGATAAATAAGCCCTGACCCTATCTTTCACGCTTACGAATCTTGTTACTTTTATTTCTAAATTCATCATTATCAATATGAAACGACTTGGGATGCCCATAGTTGCCGTTTTGCTGTTGTGGATACTATCTATACCTGCTTTTTCGCAACAAACTCTTATCTACCAGGATCCGGAAGCGGAATACCGCACTGCCGTCGAGCTCTTTAATGCACAGAAATATGCCTGTGCCCGGCAGAAGTTCCTGGAAATCAGCGATCAGATCACTGACAAAAACTCATTATTGAAAGAAAAAGCAGCGTATTATGCAGCCATTTGTGGTGTGGAGCTCTTCAATTATAACACCGAGCCTGAGCTGACAGAGTTCCTTGAAGAACATCCTGTGACTAGTCTTGAGCCGGAAGCTTCTTATGCACTGGCAAAGATTCAGTATCGTAAAGGTAGCTTTAGCAAAGCCATTCAGTGTTTTTTAAAAGTAGACAAAGGCTCCCTGGATAAGAAAGAAAAAGATGAATTCAACTTTAAATTGGGATATTCTTACCTGCGTGTCAATAAAAATGACAAAGCAGCAACTTACCTTGAAGCGTCAAAAGCCGCAGGATCACTATATGAGGCGCCGGCAACTTATTACCTGGCCCATATTGCTTATCTCAAAAAGGAATATCAGAAAGCGCTGCGTGGCTTTAATTCTTTACGGGATGATGCCACCTTTAAACCCATCGTTCCTTATTATATCATTCAAATTCAATACATGCTTGAGAACTATGAAGCTGTAATGAAAGATGCACCGGCCCTACTGGCAGCCACCAATGCGAAAAGGATACCGGAAATCTCAAAGATGGCAGGTGAGTCCTATTACAAAGCCGGCAAATATGAGGACGCGATCCCCTACCTCCTTACTTACACTGAAAAAAGCAGCCATAGCGCCACTGCCGGGGATTCTTACGAACTTGGTTATGCCTATTATAAAACAAAACAATATGAGAAATCCATTGGATACCTGAATAAAGCGACAGGCACTAATGATACGTTGAGCCAGAATGCCTTTTATCACCTGGGAGATTCCTATCTAAAAACCGGGCAAAAGAAATTTGCGTTAAATTCTTTCCTCTCAGCATACAAGACAGGTCCTGACCCTGTAATCCGTGAAGATGCGCTCTTCAATTATGCAAAACTAAGCTATGAACTTGGCTATAACCCATATAACGAAGCGGTTAAAGCACTAAAACAATACCTGCTTGCCTTCCCCCAAAGTAAAAGGGCTGATGAAGCCAAGACATACCTGGTGAATTTATTGGTTTCAACTAAAAACTATGGGGATGCCATAAAGATCATCGATGAAATAAAAATCAAAAATGACAGGCTCATGGAAATCAGGCAGCGCCTGAATTATTTTATGGGCGTCGATGAATTCAATTCAGGGAATTTCTCCCAGGCAACAAAACTCTTTGAAGAAGCTTCAAAAGCGAGCTATGACCGGACATTATCTGCTTCCGGTATTTATTGGTGCGGAGAAGCCCAATTCAGACTCGGCAATTTCAATGAGGCTGCAGAATATTATCATCAATACCAGCTAACGCCTGGTGCGTATGGACTTGAATATTATATTCTGGCAAATTACAACCTGGGTTATTGTGCTTTTAAAAAGAAGGATTACGACAAAGGCCTCACGGAATTCAGAAAAGTTGCCAACAGCAAAAACAAGGTAGATTCCAAAGTATTGGCAGACAATTGTGCCCGAATGGGTGATTGTTTCTTTGCACTTCGTCGCTTTGATGAAGCCGCTAGTGCTTATGATGATGTGATTAAATTAAACAAAGGCGATGTTGAATATGCGATGTACCAAAAAGCCCTGGCATACGGTGCTGGTGCGCGGGTTGGAGAAAAAGCGGCCACCATGGAGAAATTTATTGCGACTTTCCCAAAGTCTACCATGCAGGCTGAAGCGCGATACGAACTCGGGCTTTCCTATCTCTTAAAGAATGACGAAGCAGCGGCCTTACAGACATTTAACATGCTGGCAGAGAAATACCCCAGCAGCCATTTCGTTAAAAATGCCCTGTTACGCTCAGGACTGGTTTATTATAACAAAGATGACAACGAGAATGCCCTAAAGACTTTCAAGAAAGTCGTCACAGAATTCCCATCGACCCCGGAGTCAAAAGAAGCTTTGGTCAGTATTCGTAACATCTATGTTGATATGAATAAAGTGGATGATTTCTTTGTGTACGCCAAGAATATCCCATTTGCGAATGTTACGAATGCAGAACAGGACTCCATCACCTATCTTGCGGCTGAAAACCGTTATATGGGTGGGGATTGTAACAGTTCATCCCAGGGATTCCGCGATTATCTCGACAAATTTCCCCAGGGATTCTTCAGAACCCAGGCACAGTTCTACCTTGCAGAATGTCTGTATAAAGGAAACAACAGCAATGAAGCTGTGGTATTGTACACACAGGTCATCAATGCCCCAAAATCTAAGTTCACGGAGACGGCGCTGCTTAATGCCGGCATAATTTTCTTCAGCAAGAAAGACTATGAAAAAGCGCTGGAGAATTTCAGCAGTTTAAAAACAAATGCAGAAAACCCAAATAATGTATTTACGGCAATGATTCATATCATGCGCTGTGATTATGAATTGAAGAAATACACGGAAACCGTCGAGGCTACGAATGCACTTTTAGCCAGTGAAAAGATCTCAGATGAACTGGCCTCCGAGGCATGGCTCACACAGGCCAAAGCCGCACTGGTATTGGGAAATGCAGACCTGGCAAAGAAAGGTTTTGAAAAGACATATAAGATTGCGAAAAACGAAAGAGCTGCTGAAGCAAAATACAATTTAGTTTCGATGCTCTACGAAAGCGGAAGTTATAAAGAGGCCGAGAAAGCTGTCTTTGACATCACCAATGAATTTTCTTCCTATGATTATTGGCTCGCAAAAAGCTTTATCCTACTGGCTGATGTCTACCTGAAACTGGACAATGCCTTCCAGGCCAAACAAACGCTTCAAAGCGTAATCGATAATTATGAAGGAAAAGAACTTGTTGACCTGGCAAAGGATAAACTCACTGCCATCAACCAGGCAGAGAAAGATGCTGCCGCGAAAAAGGCAGAAGAGGCACTGAAAAAGGAAAATGAAGGCCTGGTTGAATAGCATTATCAATATCATGAACGCTTTAACAGAAAATAAGAAAATGATGAAATACAGGCCAATTCCAGTCCTTATAACCCTGCTGATCCTGATCTCAAGTGGCAGTTCCCTTTTTGCCCAGGGCAAGCAATACACCGAGGAAGTAACGGTTGTGGCTCCTTATATCCCGAGCATCAGCGATGCGAACAAGATCAACTTTAGCCCGACGGTGCAGGATACGACAATGCCAAAACCTGATTTCACTTATGGAATCAAGTCGACGATAATTCCCACATCTTATGCACCTGATGCCATTGAACCGGCGAAAATGGCTGGGGAACCGATCAGCAAACTCTACGATAATTACCTGAAAGCTGGTTTTGGGAATTACAGCAGTCCGCTTTTTGAGCTTTATCACAACAACTCCCGATCCAAGGACATGAACTACGGATTCAGTTTGCACCACTTTTCATCGGCAGGAAAAATAAAAGATTACGGATTTCCAGGCTTTAGCAACGATGACATTAAAGTTTTTGGCAGAAAAAACTGGGATAAAAAATCGACCCTGAATGCAAGCCTGGGGTTTAATCGCCAGGTATTTCATTATTATGGCTATAAAGAAGCCCAATTCCACACCTTACCGACTAAAGACGAAACAAAGCAACGTTACGCTTTATTCAACGCTAATGTAGGCTGGAAAACGGCCGAAACAGATTCAAGCAAAGTTAGTAATGATTTGAATTTCAAATTCTATCATCTGAATGATCTATTTAAGACGAAAGAGACTTCCTTCAGCCTGGAAGATAAAATCGGGCAAAACGTAAAATGGCTTAGTATTAGTCCGACCCAGAAATGGGAGATTGAAGGTGGTTTTGATTATCATACACGTAAAACAGATCCCCTTGAAAGCCAGAACACCTGGGTTTTGGGTATCAAACCACAGTTCTCGGCAGAATTAGGTGGGCTCAACGTTAATATTGGCCTGAACACACAAATTGTTCATGACACAAGCACTGATCTGCATTTATACCCTATGATCGAAGTAAAAGGCATGCTGATCCCTGAAGTCCTGAGCTTTTATGCCGGCATCGACGGGACCATGAAAGAGTATTCTGAATATGACCTGATCACTGCGAATCCATTTGTTTCACACATTGTAAAATCCTCTTTTGCCAATGTTACCTACCATTTTTATGGTGGCATCAGGGCGCGATTTTTTGAACAGGCTGATCTCAGGCTTGAAGTGAATCAATCGCATATTGATGACATGCCTTTTTTTATCACCGACTACAGCGTAGTATATGCCAATAAATTTATTGCAGTATATGACAAGGCTGACCTCCTTAAAGTCAAGGCAGATGTTGGGTATCATTTTGAAAAGAAGCTCGAAATCAGAGATGCATTGGAATGGGCCCACTTTATCACAAACATGGAAAAACCCTGGCATGTCCCGGAATTGATCAACACCTTGTCAATCAAGTATAATATTCAGGAAAAGATCATGCTGAATGTGGAATTCATTTACTATGGAAAGATGTATGCACCAGCAAAGCCAGTGGGTACAGAAACAATAGGCAAGGCCATTAGCCTGGATGCCAGGCCCGACCTGAACCTGGGTGTTGAATACAAATATTCCAGACTGATCGGAGCATTTTTGAATGTCAACAACATCCTGAACAAAAATTATCCGCTTTGGTATAATTATCCTTCCAAAGGCATCAATGTGCTTGCCGGGCTGAGCTTTTCTTTCTAAATTTACAGCCTAAACCAATTACTTATGACACTGATTTTAAGCAGGAAAGATGTCATGTCAGTCCTTGAAATGGGCGATTGCATGAAAGTCGTCGAACAAGCCTTTACCGAACTTGCCAATGGCACAGCCGTACTACCCTTACGCACAGCATTGACACCGCCTGACGGATTATCACTATACATGCCTGCCTACCTGAAAGAAATGGGAGCACTGGCTTGTAAGGTAGTAACTGTATATAAAAACAACCCTTCAAAGCATAATCTTCCGACTACCATAGGCAAAGTACTGTTACAGGATCCGGAAACGGGAGATGTGAAATGTATTATGGATGGGGGATATCTTACGGCTGTAAGGACAGGAGCTGCCAGCGGTGTTGCCACACAACATCTTGCCCGGAATGACAAACAACAAGTCGTTGCCATCTTCGGTGCCGGCGTGCAGGCAAAAATGCAGCTCTGGGCCATGAGTATTGCCAGGGATATCAGTCATGCCATGGTCTATGATCTTTCTGATGTCGCCATTGACAATTTCGTGACCGAAATGCAGGCCAAACTGGGCTTCCCTATAAGGAAAGCAACGAATCTCGAAGAAATGTTAAAAGCAGATATCATTTGTGCTGCGACCTCGTCTTCAGACCCCTTGTTCGACGGGCAATTGGTGAGGGCCGGGACCCATATCAACGGGATTGGCAGTCATACCCCACACCAGCGCGAACTCGACAGCACCATCGTTGCCAGGTCCTTGTTTGTAGGAGATTCCAGGGAAGCATGCTTTAAAGAAGCCGGGGATATTATAATCCCTGTTAAAGAAGGAATCATCACCGAAGATCATTTTTATGCAGAACTCGGAGAAATCCTTACCGGAAGGAAAGCAGGCCGAAGCGATAACCAGCAAATCACACTTTTCAAATCCAACGGACTTGCGATACAGGATGTGGCCACGGCGAAACTGGTTTACGACAAAGCGCTGCTGGCAGGGATTGGCGTGAATGTGGAGATATAAATCTCAACATTGATTTTTTGGTTTTAGCCGACTGTAATCATTTTTTTGATGGAATATGAGAACACGGGATCTTTTCATCACATTGTTGCTGACGTTTTGCCTAAGTATGACTACTTCCGCTCAAATAGTCTTTCAAAAGGCATTTGGAGGGACTAATGATGATTATGGGACTTCTGTTCAACAAACGGCTGATAGAGGCTATATTTTTACAGGGGCTACAAGGAGTTTCAGCAAAGGTCAGTATAACATTTACCTGCTTAAAACGGATTCTGTTGGTGATACTTTATGGACCAGTACTTTTGGAGATATCAATAGTGAATATGGATACTGTCTTCAACAAACCAGCGACAAAGGATACATTATTTGCGGATGGTATGATAGCCTAACTGGTTGGTCCAGTCGTAATATGTTTATCATGAAGACGGATTCCAATGGAAATTCAATGTGGATGAAAGGGATAGAGTCTGGAGGGCCCGCGGAAGCATTATCTGTACAGCAAACTCATGATGGTGGTTATATTATAGGGGGCCATATCAATACCATGCCACTGGAGCATTTTTGTTTAATTAAAATTAACCCCAATGGAACAAATGCCTGGGGCAAAACCTACGGTGGAATTACAAATTGTACGAATTATTGTGTAAAGCAATTAGGTGACGGAGGATATATCATGCTTGGCGACGGTACGATTTTCGGCGATGTATCTTTAATCAGGGTCGATAGTAGTGGATCTCTTTTGTGGTCAAAATCCTATGGCGGTGTCGCAAATGCCGAGTCGGGTTACGCTGTGCTTCAAGCCAGCGATGGTGGATTTATTATATCAGGAAGCACAAGGAGTTTTGGATCCGGTGCATCAGATGTGTATGTGATTAAAACTGATTCTGCCGGGAGTTTGTTATGGTCAAAAACATATGGGGGATTGTATAATGATTTCGGGATGGGTATCCAAAAAACTGCCGATGGTGGCTATATACTGACGGGATATTGCTATGTCACGCCAACTGATGATGATGTTTACCTACTTAAATTGACTGCCCTCGGCGACACCTTATGGACCCGTTCATTCGGCGGACCTGGTGCTGATTGGGCTCAATCTGTAAACCTGGCCAGGGATGGCGGATATATTATTGTAGGATCAACGAGTAGTTTTGGCGCCGGGAATTCAGATGTTTACCTGATTAAAACAGATTCTAACGGGAATACTGCTCATTGTCACCAGGGACAGTTTCACACAACAATAACAGTACCGCCTACACTTACAAGCAATCCGGTCACTTTGGTTTCTTCCATTGCTATGGTAGATTTCCCGTTTTACGGAATTGGCGGTGGCGCTTATGTTACGACAATTTGCAGTACAGTTGGAATTCCTGAAATAAAAACCAGCAATTCATTCAGTATTTACCCCAACCCCACGAATCATAATTTTGTGCTGCAATTGGGTTCTGATTATCATAAAGGAAGATTGCAGATTTTCAACATACTTGGAGAAAAGATTTATGAGCAAGATCTGGAACAGGTTTCCACGACGATCAGCCTGAACGCCTCCACTGGAATTTACCTTGTTAAGCTTAGTGATGGGCAAAAATCAGTGGTGAAAAAATTATTCATTCAATAAATGATGTTTCGTTAATTTCTGCATGAAATATATTTACAGGCAACGAACATTAAATACTGTAGTGCAGCCATCCTTCGACTTCGCTACCATTGAAGTAATTTAGTAAACAGTTGTTAGTGTACTTATTACAAAACGGACGTCAATACATATTGTTTTGTTCGAAGAACATTAGCCCTTAGGATGACTGGAGTTCCAAAGTTATTATTCATAACACTGAAGAAAATTTATTGAGAAAATCAATGATTAAATTTGTATTGTAAAATGTTCCTTTGGGAACGTATTACGCTATCGTCATCCTGAGCGGAGTCGAAGGAGGACTGTTGTAAAGATAACTAAATGAATATCATAATTATAAGTACAAAAATAATCGTAACTCCGGATTGAGAACGGTCCTTCGACTCCGCTCAGGATGACGATAGATTTCAACGTTACTTTTGGTAACGTTGAAAAATAAATATTCATGAGCAATATATTTTAATTAATGGCATAAGCCCCGGGACAAGACCTAAACCCAAATTAAATATTTCTCTCGTTTCTATGGCTAGAAGAACTAAAAATCCGGATGCCTAAAGGCTTACACCGATAAATCTCATTTGAATCCTTTGTAATGCTTGTTTTTGTTGCGTTCCTAAGGAACTTATTTTTTCAGGGTTCACTTTTTGTGTATCAGAAGTCCCGCTAGAGACGCCACAATATTATGCCCGGACAACGATTACATTAAATCAGAACATAATTAATAAGTAGACAGGTTAAAGTGTGAATAGGTGGTGATCTTTTCGTTTTCACTTTTCGTTTTTCACTAAAAAGGGTTAAATCTTGTTAAGATTAAGCCTTGTTGAAAACTACATCCCATTTCCTTTCGTTCGAATGTTTTTTGAATAAAAAAAAACTGTATCTTTGTTACAGTACAAAATACACATAACTATCTGAATATGAGTGAAATAAAAAATGGCATGACCCCTGCCGGTAACGGCAATTATACCGCCGAAAACATCCAGGTTCTGGAAGGTCTTGAGGCTGTAAGGAAAAGGCCAGCCATGTATATTGGTGACGTGAGCGAGAGAGGCTTGCATCATTTGGTTTATGAAGTTGTTGACAACTCAATTGACGAAGCCCTTGCAGGCTATTGTACCAGAATCGAAGTTTTCATCCACGAAGACAACTCTATAACTGTTATTGATGATGGCCGTGGAATCCCGACCGACTGGCACGAGAAAGAGCAAAAATCTGCTTTGGAAGTCGTCATGACTGTTCTTCATGCGGGCGGAAAATTCGACAAAGGCAGTTATAAAGTTTCCGGTGGTCTTCATGGCGTCGGCGTTTCCTGCGTAAACGGTCTTTCTGCCCACCTGAAAGCAGAAGTTTACCGCGAAGGCAAAATTTTTGTTCAGGAATATGAATGTGGTATTCCTTTATATCCTGTGAAAGAAATCGGGACTTCAGACAAGACTGGCACCAAAATCGTCTTTACTCCTGATGGAACGATCTTTAACACCCTGGAATACAAATTCGAGATTCTGGCTTCTCGTCTGCGTGAACTTGCTTACCTGAACAAAGGCATTTATCTTTCTATCACCGACCTCAGGGAAAAAGATGAGGCTGGCGAATTTGTCAAAGCCGAATTCTTCTCAGAAGGTGGATTGAAAGATTTTATCGAATACCTGGACATGAACCGGGAAAAACTGATTTTAGACTGTATGTACATGGAAGGTGAGAAAAATGACATCCCTGTCGAAATCGCCATGCACTACAATACATCTTATTCTGAAAACATCCATTCTTACGTTAACAATATCAATACCCACGAAGGGGGGACCCACCTTGCAGGTTTCAGAAGGGGCATGACACGCACACTAAAGTCATATGCCGATAAATCCGGAATGCTGAGCAAACTCAAGTTTGAGATCAGTGGTGATGACTTCCGTGAAGGGCTTACAGCCATCATTTCTGTTAAAGTAATGGAACCACAGTTTGAAGGCCAAACCAAGACGAAACTCGGCAACTCAGAAGTTATGGGAGCTGTCGATCAGTTAGTAAGCGAGCTGCTTGGCAATTACCTGGAAGAACACCCAAAAGATGCCAGGCGTATCGTCGACAAAGTGATCCTGGCTGCCACTGCGCGTCATGCCGCCAGAAAAGCACGCGAACTCGTGCAACGTAAAGGTGCACTTTCAGGCTCCGGACTTCCTGGAAAACTTGCTGACTGTTCCGAAAAAGATGCTTCCAAATGTGAGATATTCCTCGTCGAGGGTGATTCCGCAGGCGGCACGGCAAAACAAGGCCGTGACCGTAGCTTCCAGGCGATCCTGCCACTCAGGGGAAAGATCCTCAACGTAGAAAAAGCTATGCAGCATAAAATCTATGAGTCAGAAGAAATTAAAAACATCTTCCTGGCTTTGGGACTTACCATCGGAACGGAAGATGACAGCATGGCACTGAATCTGGACAAGCTTCGCTACCATAAAGTGATTATCATGACGGATGCTGACATCGACGGTAGCCACATCGCTACCCTCATCCTGACGTTCTTCTTCCGTTATATGAAAGAAATGATCGAAATGGGCTATGTCTACATCGCAACACCCCCACTCTTCCTGATCAAAAAAGGCAAGGATGAGCGTTATTGCTGGAACGAAGAAGAACGCGTAGCCTATGTTAAAGAACTGGCCGGCGGAGGTAACGAAGCCAATGTCCACATCCAGCGCTATAAAGGTTTGGGAGAAATGAACGCCGAACAACTCTGGCTTACGACCATGAATCCTTCTTTCAGAACTTTACGCCGTGTGACCATCGAAAATGGGACAGAAGCTGACCGTATTTTCTCAATGTTGATGGGTGACGAAGTACCACCCCGCCGTGAATTCATCGAGAAGAATGCCAAATACGCCAACATCGACGTCTAGATCGTCGATTATTTCCTGTTTTGCCAACATTATGCACGCTTTATGCGTTAATTTGTCGTCTTATTAATTACCCTGCCGTTATGAAACACTTACGCTGGACGTTTGCTGTGACTTTGCTCTGGATTCTATGCTCTTTCATCCCCAGTGATGTAAAGATCAAAGATGAACAGCTGCTGAAGCTGATCTTTGAAAATGTCAATGTGAACCATTTCAAGCCATTGGCTATTGACGATGAATTCTCAAAGAAAGCCTTTACACTTTATCTGAAACGCCTCGATCTCAACAAACGTTTTTTGCTAAAAGAAGACGTTTCAAAGATGAATGCCTATGAAGAGAAGATCGACGATGAAATCATGAACGGCACTTTCGACTTCTTTAATATGTCGACTGAGATCTATTCACAAAGAGTTAAAGAAGCCAAAACGTTTTATACTGAAATCCTGGCGAATCCAATGGAATTCAATGCAAACGAAACTTACCAGACGGATCCGGAAAAGAAAGAATGGGCAAAAGACAAAATCGCCCTACAGGATGACTGGCGCAAGATGCTGAAATATGACATCATGAGCCGCATTGAAGATCAGCTTACCGTCCAGGAAAAAGACAAGAAAGACAACGACACCACTGTTCATCAAAAAACCTTTGCTGAATTGGAAAAAGACAGCCGTGATAAAGTCAGGAAGCGTTACGACGACTGGATCAAACGTATCGAGCAAGACAACCGTGACGACCGCATGGCCTTTTATATGAATTGCCTGCTGAATGTCTACGACCCTCATTCTGAATATTTCCCACCCAAAGACAAACAGAATTTCGATATTGCCATGTCAGGCCAACTCGAAGGCATCGGAGCCACCCTCCAGGAAAAAGACGGCTATGTAAAAGTCGTACAGATCGTTGTCGGCAGCCCTTCCTGGAAACAAGGTCAGCTCAAGGAAGGCGATTTAATCCTCAAGGTAGCCCAGGGCAATGATGAGCCTGTCGACATCGTCGACATGCGTCTCGACAATGCCGTGAAACTGGTTCGCGGAAAAAAAGGGACTACAGTGAAACTCACTGTAAAAAAACCTGACAACAGTATCGTTGTCATCTCAATCGTCCGTGATGTCGTCATCATCGAAGATACCTTTGCCAAGTCAGTGACGATAGACGTTCCCGGCGGAAAAGGTAAAATCGGTTATATCTACCTGCCTACATTCTATGCCGATTTCAACAATCTGGGTGGACGTCGTGCATCAACAGATGTGAAAAAAGAGATTGAAAAACTAAAAAAAGAAAACATCAGCGGCATTATCTTCGACCTCAGAAACGACGGCGGTGGTTCATTACTTGATGCTGTTGACATTGCTGGTTTGTTTATTCCCAGGGGACCCGTTGTGCAGGTTAAGGCACGTTATGGCTCCCCGTATATTTATGACGATAAAGATCCTGCGCTCGATTATGATGGTCCGCTCGTTGTGATGGTCAACAATTACAGCGCATCTGCTTCCGAGATATTCGCTGCCGCTATGCAGGATTATGGCCGCGGACTGATCATGGGGACACCTTCTACCTATGGCAAGGGTACGGTTCAGCGTTTCTTCGACATTGAGCCTCAGCAAAGAGCTGCCAATGAAGATGATGGCTCTGTGAAACTCACCATCCAGAAATTTTACCGTATCAATGGTGGCTCAACACAACTAAAAGGTGTTACACCCGATGTCATCTTACCCGATGTTTATGGAGACCTCGACCGCGGTGAAAAAGAAGCTGACTATCCCATGCCATGGAGTCATATCGACCCGGTTAGCTTTACCAAATGGAACCAACCGCTTCCAATCAATGATATCGTTAGTGCTTCGAATAAAAGAGTTGAAAAAGATCCTACCTTCAACCTGATCCAGGAAAATGCCAAACGTTTTTCCAGGATGAAAGAGGAATCTGTTGTTAATCTGAACCTCGACAAATACAGGTCACAGCAAAAGAAAAACCAGGAAGAGGTAAAGAAATTCGAGCGGATTGGCAAGGACAGCACCGGTCTCATTATCACCCCGCTTCAAGTCGATGTTGACAGGATCAAACAAGATTCTTCTGCACAGGCAAGGTCCAAAGCATGGCAAAAGAACCTGACGAAGGACATTTATCTTTACCAGGCAACGCAGGTGATGCAGGATATTGAGAAAAGATTGAAGTAATTGCCCCACCTAAATCCTCCCCATTCGGGGAGGACTTGTTAAACTTCGAGTAAAGATTAGGATTTGTTAATATAGGATTTTGCTTGAATTAAGGATAGAAATACCCCTTTCCTCCCCGAATGGGGAGGGCAGGGAGGGGCTAAAGAAACAAATTCCCAGTAAACCCAGAAGTAAGTCCCGCACCAATTGCTTCTTTCATCAACCTTTCTATCGCGACCCTGCCATCATCTCCAAGATCCAAAGAATGTTGGTTGACGTAAAGATCTATATGTTTCTGAATCACGTCATCAGCAGTAGCTTGCGCATGGTGTTTGATGAATTCCCAGCCGATCTTTGGATTCGCAAAAGCAAATTTCACACTCTCTTTAAGGATGTTGTTCACTTTTAGCTTTACCTCCTGTGGCAGGGAGCGTTTCATGACGATCCCACCCAATGGCACCAGCGTTCCGGTACGGGATTCCCAGAGATCACCGATATCGGCCATTTTTCGCAAACCCTTGGCCTCATAGGTAAAACGACTTTCATGAATCACCAGTCCGACATCAGCAATATCCTGTAAAACGGCATCTTCAATTTCGGAGAA
This sequence comes from Bacteroidota bacterium, assembly GCA_037132075.1. Lineage (GTDB taxonomy): Bacteria > Bacteroidota > Bacteroidia > Bacteroidales > CAIXZF01 > JBAXPV01. The sequence goes on along the minus strand of JBAXPV010000004.1, from coordinate 66,161 downwards.
AATTAATTCGCTTTTGTTTTTAGCCTCAGGAAAAAGCAAACTCAACAATAAATTGGCTGTTGTATTCTTTCCGGGTATCGCAATGCGAAGATTTGGAAGGTTTTCCAGACTAAGATCCTTTTTTGTGACGAGTAAAGGGCCACAACTTTCTCCCAGGGCAGCGCCGGCATCCAAGAGGAAATAATTTGAAGCCAGGTTCAGGAAGGCGGCAAAACTCACTTTCGTGATATCGAGTTCGCCAGCCAGGGCAGTAAGGTTCAGCGCTTCAACATCGGCAATATAAAAGTTGAATTCAAGACCTTGCAGATCGATCCGATTGTTGACGATGGCCTCAAAAATAAAGGCGTCATTGGGGCAAGAGGAAAATCCGAGGCTAAGCCTAGTTGTATTCATTTTCGTGAACATTTTATTTTAGAGTTCACACATATTACACAGAGGAAAATTCAATTGATTGATTTTCTGTGTAATCTGTGATATTTTCTGAGTAATCTATGTGAAAAAACAATTTACAATTCAATTAAAATTTCTTTTACCGCTTTTGCCAGGTTTTCCAGTGCCAATGGGATATTCCAGTTATCGCGATTCCGTTTTTCCACATAATTTGAAACCGCACGGATCTGAAGGCAAGGGATATTCTCCATTCGGCAGGTATAAAAAAATGCGGCTCCTTCCATACTTTCTACATCCGGATTAAAAAGATCAACGACTTCGGCAATTGATTGTTCATCGCCATGAACCGTATTTACTGTGATGCCTTTTACTTTTTTTATTTTTTCTAAGAAAGCAGAATCATGGGTACTGCTTGCCATCAGTTTCCCTTCATGATACGGGAAATCGTTCGGGCCAAGGAGAGAAATCTGTGGGGCGGTCAGGAACTTCGAACCATCCTGAGCACCCATTTCCGAAAAACAATCCTCCATAATATTGACGACCTCTCCAATCGCAAGACTCCTGTCAAAACTTCCTGCAATGCCAATATTAACAGCCAGGTCGGGCTTATAAAACTGTAAAGTCTTCCCGGTCCAGAAAGCGGTTGCAACCATCCCAACGCCCGTAATCAGCGTTTCTATTTCGTGGCCCTGGTTGGCCTGGTCTTCCCAGGCGAGAGATTGCATCACACCATCAAGTTCTTTTTCAGTAGCAACAACGAGAAGAATTTTCATTGATATTTTTCTTGCGAAAGTATAGATTTTTTAAGACTCACCGCGGAGACAGGGAGAAACAGAGTTACGCAGAGAAGATTCCCTGAAAATGATGATCAGATGTTTACATAATTTATTATTCCATATTTGCTTTATGTCCATAAAAAAATGAACCACTTAGACACATAGAACACATAGGCCTGTGAATCATTACTTGCTTCTTAATTCTTGCTTCGAAAAAGCCTGGAATAGAACACTGATGACTCGGATTGGGCTGATTAAAACAGATTTGTAACCATACCCTTGCGACTTTGCGACTTTGCGAGAAAAATTGTTTCACGCTAAGACGCAAAGACGCCAAGGAAAAATATCCGCGAGAATCCGCGAGAATCCGCTTCATCCGCAATATCCGCTTCATCCGCATTCTATCAGAATGGATATTGGGATGATGCATTTTTACGGTCAGGAGAAGAATAATTTATCTTAATATTTTATATATAACTAAAATTTATTTTTTAATAATAATTTTCTCTATTTCATATAAAAATAGCCTATATTTAAAGACACTAAAACTAAGAACTATGAAAACTAGAATCCCCCCCCATTCACATGTAGTCATTCTGACTATGTTATGCATGATGTGCATTGCAGTACAATCACAGGCAAGTAATTCAATGACTCCAGCTTCAAAATTGTCGTGTCACATTCTGGACTTCAAAACACCCTGGACTTCTTTTCTTGCACCACCGCCACCTGTTTATCAACTGACTAGTGTTACAGTTATCAATGTCACATGCCCGAATTTACATGACGGATCTATTGAAATTGATCTGATTAATGGGATGTCAATTCCTGGGGCAACAGCTCCATATGAAATTATCTTCGAAAGAAGAATCGACCATTCTGATTCATATCTTCTAATTGATCATATTTACAATAGCAATTCCAATTCTCAACTTTACCATAATCTGATATATGGTTATTACCATATTGTTGTTATTGATGCTTTGGGAAACTCATGGGAAAAATATGTCTCCCTGATTGAAGATAACACCTTGTGGCCTATTCAACCCGTAGCAGACAGAGCAGGTGGTGTGGATATTAAAACGGACAATAATGGGAATGTATTTGCTACCGGCTATTTCGGAGGTTCAATAATATTTAAATCACTTTTTTATACCAGCCCAAACGAAAATAATGGTTACCTGGTTCGCTTTGACCCCTGTGGGAATGTAGTCTGGGACAAACAATTCGGACAAAACGGGGATTGTACACCAACAGCACTTTGTATAGATGGAAATGGATTTGTTATCGTGTCTGGTATATTTAAGGGTAATATCGATTTTTCAAACACGATAAGTCTTAATTCACTAGGAATTTATCAAAATGGATTTGTTGCAAAATTTAATCCGACAAATGGAAATTGCATTTGGGCTGTCCAATTTAAATGTGACGGTTCTTTAAGGGCCAAAGACATAACAGCTGATGTTAATGGTGATATTTTCCTTTTAGGGGACTTTGATGGAGTTTCTTTGGAATTTTACAATTCAGGAAGTCCTACACCATTTAGTAGCGTTCTGAGTCCAATGAATCCAACACAACCATATACAGACCTCTATCTGGCTGTTATAAATGCAAACGGAGCTTTTCAGTGGGCAGACAATTGGTCATTATCAACTCAATTGAATGACAAAGCGGGGGGAATTTGTTGTGCAACTCATCCAGATCTCAATGCAACTGATATATATGTCACCGGAATGAATAACAATACTGATTTCTTTGCACGGCATTTTTTATGGGATAATTCAGCTTCAATGACGTATAATACTTTTTATGTTATAAATCTAATTTCGGAAATGGAGGGCACAAGTGTTGCCGTTTATGATGATCTTAAAAACAAACGCCATATTTCTTTTTCCGGGAATATCTTTCCGCCTACCATAATCCCAAACACGTCATTCCCTTTTATTAACACGACAGTAGTTGATCAAAATTACCCAGGACTTCAATTTTTGACACTCCCAATTAATCTTATAAACAATGGTCCTGTTACGTATAATTATTCGACAGATATTGCAATAAATCAATTTACAGGAGAGACTTTCGTTAGTGGAGGTTTTAATGAAAGTGGTAACATACCAAGTAATCCTGGTACATTTTGCCCACAAGATGCCACAATCAACAATCCACTTGGAGAAGACTTTTTCCTTTTCGCATTTAACCGTGGAACAAGTTGTTCTCAACAACTAAGTTGGTGGGCAAGCCTATACTCCGTTGATTTTCTGTATCCTGCAACTACTGAATTGGTATCCGGAATTTGTGCCAATAAAGATATTAACAGGCCAAATACGTCATTTTTAACTGGTGCATTTAACGGTGATGAAATGGAAGTTTTTAGTGGCTTTCCTTCATTACCCTTGTCGATATTCCCGACCAACCCTACAGGGTTATCAAATTGTTTTATTTCAAGAGTTTTCGAAGATGGGGGACCCTATTTTCATTTTAAATCAACAGAAAGCAATAACCAAATTAACATTCCAACTGCCATTGAAGACAGAATTAAGTTCTATCCCAATCCTGCAAAATCAGGAATCAACATAAGTGTTTCGGGCAATACAGATATCTTTGTAAAGACAATTTTACTTGACTTAACGGGTAAGAAGGTTGCTGATATCTATTCAGGGCCATTGAATAAATCGGGTATAGACATTGATATAAGGTATATTAGCAGTGGTATGTATTTTTTGAATATTGAATCGGAGGGAAGAAGCATTAACAATAAACTTCTAGTCCTTTAATACTATGACAAGCCTGATTAATCGCAATGTTTTAAGATTGAGAATATCACTTAAAACAATGATGCTAATATTATTTAGCTTTTGGTCTAACATGTCGTTTTCCCAGGTTAACACCGATGATTCAATAGCCCTCGTTGCGCTTTATAATACAACCAACGGTACTAACTGGTATCATAATGACAACTGGCTAAGTGGTCCTGTAAATACATGGTGGGGAATAACGATATTGGGATCATATGTGCATATAATTACTTTAGAAAGTAATAACCTTAATGGTTATTTAAGTGATGGGTTTACAAATGTCGATTCTGTAAGAGAATTAAACCTATCTAACAATCATCTCACTGGAGTGATTCCCTCTACAATCAATGAAATGACAAAACTGAATGGACTTTTATTGTCTGGAAATCACTTCATTTCACCGATTCCTGAATCAATAGCAACATTATATTCACTCATTAATTTCCGCATATCCAACAATGATTTTACCGGAGCTTTTCCTGATACATTATTTAAAAAGCCACCATTTTTCGGAACCTATGTGATTGATTCTAATGAGTTTTCAAGTCTTCCCTATTACTCAAATTTCCACGCTTTAATACTATGCGACAACAACAAACTTAATTTTACGGATATACTTCCATACACTACGGCTCCACCTGCCGGAAGTTTACTCATTACTTATGCTCCTCAGGATAGCATCGGCATCCCCTATGATACTGTTGTTACTGTCGGTGACAGCATCAAGCTGAGTGCATGGACAGGCGGTGCCGGGAATCAGTATATGTGGAAAAAAGGTTTTATGTATATAACCTTATGGGATACCGCAAGTACGCTGACCTTGAATAACATTCAACTCAATCAGAGCGGATATTATTCCTGTGACATCAAAAATGCGGGTGCTCCATTGCTGACCCTGTGCAGGAAACTGATACATGTACAGGTGAATCTCCCGGATGCCGTCCCGACCATTCCTGACAAACCTGATCCCATGCTCAGCTTCAACCCTGAGAATCAATTCCTCAGGATTCAACTGAACTTCCCCTCCAGAACAGACGTCAGATCCTATTTGTACGATATGATGGGACGAAAAGTGATGACACTATATGAGGATAAAACCACCTACCAGGATTTACATTATTACCTCAACTGGCTAAAACCCGGTATATACCTGGTAAACCTGCAATACAACGGAGAACAACATTCCACTAAAATATTAATCAGATAAAAATATTATTTGCATTTTTCTATGTGTTCTATGTGCCTATGTGGTAAAAAAAATGAACCACATAGACACATAGTCCACATTAGTAAAAAAACTATATTCGTTGTAAATATCCAAAAATGGATTTGCACAGCGCCCGTTTGGTATTCAGTCCGTTCACCGAAAGTGATTTCAGCAAATATCTGAAGCTGGTTACTGATCCCCGGGTCATGGAAATGATCACCGGAAGGGCTTTGTCAGAGCTCGAGGCCATGGACCGTTTTATCGGCAACCTTTTATGTAACATGGAACATCCTGATATTGGATGGTACTCAGTCCATACAAACGATGACAGGACTTTTATTGGCCTTGCAAAAATCGTTATGACCGCTAAGCATGAAGCCGAAATCGGGTATTCCCTCCTGACGGAACATTGGGGAAAGGGCTATGGAAGTGAGATTTCTGAGACCATGGTTCTACATGCAAAAACGATTCGCAGCATTCATTCTCTTATCGCCATCATAGACCCGGCAAACAAGGTTTCAAAGCGGATCCTGGAAAAAGGTAATTTCCTTTTAGACAAGGTTTGTGAGCTGAATGGGCTTCCGGGTGAGATTTACAGATTGAATTTCAAATTCCTCACCGCGTAGAAACAGAGAAACAGAGTTACGCAGATTAATTCTCTTCGTAACTCTGTTCCTTAGCGTCTTAGCGGTGAGGCTAAAAAGAATCTATTTTTTAATATTAGGCTGCTCGAGACCGTAGCCCTTCTTGCGGTCCTCAGCCTTTAAAAGGAAGGCAAAAACCAGCGCCAAAACCCCAAATGAGGTAAAGATCAGCATCGGGATTGTATAATTATAGGTAGTCGAAAGCTGCCCATCGATCATCACTGTGCCTGTAACACAATATTTATCCAAAACCCAGCCAATCAGCAGCGGAACACCCATCAATCCCCAGTTCTGTACCCAGAAAATAAGCGCATAAGCCGTCCCCAACTGTCGTTCAGGGATGATTTTAGGAACAGAAGGCCACATGGCCGAAGGCACCAGTGAGAATCCAACACCCAAAATCAAAATCAGGGCGATGGCAACAAAATAACTATTAAAAATAGCCACAGAGAATAAGAGGTGAACCAGGATAATCAACACAGCGCCAATGATCATAATCGTTGCACCCTTGCCTTTTTTATCATAAATTCCACCAAAAACGGGTGTGAGCAAAATCGTCCCAAAAGGCAGCAATCCAGGAATTGCACCGGCCCAGTATGGACTCACGCCAAATTTATTCACCATCAAATCTGTCGCATATTTCAGGAAGGGAAATACTGCGGAATAGAACAAAACACAAAGAATTGCGATATACCACCAGCCTCTGTTCTTTACGATTTCGAGTATATCACCCATCTTAAACTCTTCTTCAGGCTCAACATCCCTGCCGGCATTGTCAGCAGCGACAGAAGCGTCCAGCTTTTTGTCTTCGAAAGTATAGATAAAGAAGGCGATCAGACCGATACACAGCATAATGAGGCAGATCAGAACCGGAGCCGCAACATGATGAAACGCCAAAGCAATTGGCAGTGAGGTAGAGATTGCAAGGGCCGTACCCAGTCGGGCAATCGAAAGCTGCATCCCCATCGCAAGGGCCATTTCGTGACCTTTAAACCACTTGACAATAATTTTAGAAACCGTGATTCCTGCTACTTCAACGCCAACGGCAAATATGGCATACCCGATAGCAGCTACCATTACCTGTGCTTTCCATCCGAGTAATACCTGGTTATCCAGGGCATGTGTCGAAACAGCCCAGTATTTTATCGCAGTACCGACCACCATAACTACAGCTGACATCATCCCGGTGAAACGCACACCCATTTTGTCGAGGATAATACCCCCAATGATCAGGAAAAACAGGAATACATTAAACCAGCCATAGGCACTTGTAAAAAAGCCATATTCGGTGCTGTTCCAGTGAAGTTCATTTTCGAGAAGGCCCTTCAGCGGGGCCATGACATCTGCCAGGTAATAGCCGGCAAACATGGTAAAAGCGACGATAAGCAAGGCAGTCCAGCGGGCTGCTTTGGAATCGCGTAAAGTTCTCCTAAGTGTTTCGGTCATGGGTTTCTTTCCTTTAAATTAATTTATAAGGGCCAAAAATACAGTTTTATTTCCAATAATATGGCGACGACAAAAGCGTTGTCAGGAATAGCTCTCAAGCTGATAAGTACTTATTTTGTACCTTTGCCGGCACAATGAAACAAAAACCCGGAAATAACAATCTTCTCCCTGGGATCCTGATCCTTAGCCTGTTTTTCTTCTTCATGAATCCGGGCAAAGCGCAACTTAGCCTGTCAGGAAAACCTTACATCGATCAGCATTCAACTGAGCTCAAAGCCCTTTCGCAAAAAATCCTTGATCGCCCATTTCTACCGGGCCTCGACCGGGAAGATTCGGCCAACGACAAAGCCGGTCAACCTTATCGTTGTGCAGTCAGCATGAAAACGAATTATACGCTCAACAATTCAGGACAATGGGAAATACTGAATGATGGCAGCAAGCTCTGGCGACTCAGCCTACGGAGCCCGGGCGCACTGGCGCTTGCTTGCTATTTCGAGGAATTTCAATTGCCTACCGGGGCAAAGCTATTCATCTACAACCCGGCTCATACACAGATCCTTGGGGCATATTCTTCTGACAACAACCAATCAGACCGGCTTTTTGCAACAGAATTAATCGCCGGAGATGAAATCATCCTTGAATATCATGAGCCAAAAGGCAATATGCAATCGGCACAATTGTCACTGGGCGAACTGGCTTACGTTTACAGGGGAGTGCATAGCTTTTCCAAGTCCGGTTTTGATTTCGGAGGTTCGGCAAGTTGTGAGGTAAACGTCAACTGCGATGAAGGAAATGACTGGAAGGACCCAAAACAAGGTGTTATCAGAATTTTTATCAAAATCGGGGCATCTTCTTATTGGTGTACCGGCACACTGGTCAACAATACCCTGAATGATTTCAAACCTTATGTGCTCACTGCTGACCATTGCGGCCAGCAAGCCACGGCTGCCAACCTGAGTCAATGGATTTTTTATTTCAATTATGAATCAGCCGACTGTGCCAACCCATTGACCGAACCCGTGCATTACACCATGACCGGTGCTATAAAAAAAGCGTCTAGTGGATATCCGGGTGGTGTTACCGGTTCTGATTTTTACCTGGTCTTGCTTAAAAACAAAGTCCCGGAGAGTTTTAACCCGTATTTTAATGGCTGGACACGCGAAAACATCAGCAGCAGCAACGGAGTGACCATCCATCATCCGGAAGGAGATATTAAGAAAATCTCAACTTACACCACACCTTTAACATCAACATCCTGGACATCAATACCTTATACTCACTGGGGTGTGCAATGGACTGCAACGACCAATGGCTATGGTGTGACAGAAGGCGGCTCCTCAGGCTCTCCCCTTTTTGATTCACAGCATCTTCTCATGGGGCAACTCAGCGGTGGCGGGGCATCATGTCCTGACCCTACCCAACAGGACTCGTACGGGAAATTCAGTTATTCCTGGAAAATTGCAGGCAGCGATTCCACCGGACAATTGGCATGCTGGCTCGACCCTATCGGAAGTGATCCCTTGCTTTGGATGGGGCTGAAACCCAATATCACTTATGTAAAAGCCAATTTTCGGGCGAATCGTGACACTATTATTGTTGGAAACACTGTCAATTTCTTTGACCTGAGTACGGGGAACCCGGACCACTGGACCTGGACTTTTAAAGGAGGCAACCCTTACCAATCTACTGATCAAAATCCAACTGACATCCTCTACAACAAAGCAGGCGTCTTCGATGTCAGCCTGAAAGCCTCCAATGCCAGTACTTCGCAGACTATGATAAAACATTATTATATCACGGTTATTCCGAATATTTACCCGAACCCTTTTACCGACAAGTTGTTTATTGACATGGGCGACAACACAATCGAAGACTTTACAGTTGAAGCCTTTGACGTTTTAGGAAGGCCTGTCAATATGTATATGGACGAAATAAACCCGAAACACCTCTATTCTCTCTACCTCAAAGAAGCGGTGAACGGAATGATCTATTTGAGAATCAAAGCCCCCGGCCTGGACCTGAGCCGGAAAGTCCTTTTCATTAAAAAGCCCTGATATTCCCATTTACCGTGCTATGCAAAAATACCTGATCCTGATAATTTTCATTTTCTCCGTGCTGATATTAAAGGCCCAGGAACCCATCCAAGGCAACAGATGCACAACAGTGGATTACAATGAATCTCAATATCAGGTAAATCCTGAGCTTCGTTTTCGTCACGAAGCCATCAAGAAAAGAATCCAAAGTATGCTGAGCACCAAATCTGTTGACACTGCAGGGATCATCAGAATTCCTGTTGTGGTTCATGTAATCTGGAATACACCTGAGCAGAACATCCCTGATTTACAAATCTGGTCACAAATCAATGTCCTAAATGAAGATTTCCGTAGATTAAACGCAGATACCGTGAATACACCTGCCATGTTCAAGCCTTTTGCCGCCGACAGCAAAATTGAGTTTTGCATGGCAAGACGTACTCCTGACAGCCTCGCAACTTACGGCATTGAGAGAAGACAAACAGATACTGTCATCTTCCCTATGGACAACAGCATGAAATTCTTCGCAAGCGGTGGCCTTGATGCCTGGGATGCCCGTCAATACCTGAACTTATGGGTTTGTAATATGTCCGGAAACATCCTTGGTTATGCTCAATATCCGGGAGGCAACGACAGCACTGATGGCGTGGTGATTCATTATTATAATTTCGGAAGGGTTGGCAATCTTGACCCGCATTACAAAGCTGGCCGTACTGCTACACATGAGATAGGGCACTGGCTGGATTTGTATCATATCTGGGGCGATGACTTCGGGTCCTGTGATGGGACTGACTATGTTGATGACACACCAAATGCAAAAGATGCCAATTACTATTGTCCGAACCAACCCAGAATTACCATTTGTGACAGTACTGGTGAAATGTTCCAGAATTACATGGATTATACCGATGACGTATGTATGAATATCTTTACTCATGGTCAAAGAGACAGAATGTGGGCTGCCATTAATGCCTCCAGGAGTAGTTTGCTCACATCAATGGGCTGCGACCCGGTGATCGGCATCGAAGAACATGAGAATATTCAGCATATCGTCGTATTCCCGAACCCTGGAAAAGGCATTTTCAACATCAAAATAGATTTAAAGGAACCTGAAAAGCTATCGCTCAGGCTGAATGATATGCTTGGAGCGTTGGTATACCACATGGCACTTCCTACAGAGAAAGTAGCCAGTATTAAGATCGATCTGAGTACTGTGCCTGCTGGTATCTATTTTCTACATTTAACTGGTGAGCGCACGAATTACGCCACCAAACTTATTCTCACTCATTAATTTTTCTATACGTAAATCAAAATGAATTCATCTACGATATCTTTATTCCACTTAAGCCCAGCCTTGGAAGCAATAAGTATGAAAGTTCTCTCTGGGCAAAGAATTTCGCGGGAAGACGGCGTTTTGCTTTTCGAATCTGCGCCATTAGGGCTTTTAGGCATGCTGGCTGATCATATCCGGCGCGAAAAGAACGGGCTAAACACCTTTTTTATCCGCAACATTCATATGGAACCGACTAATATTTGCATTCATCACTGCAGGTTTTGTTCGTATTCAGCCAGACAGACCGGCAATGCCTGGGAATCAACACCACAGGAAATGCTGGACACGGTCAGTGCGCTAGAATCTAATATCAGAGAAGTGCATATTGTTGGTGGTGTTCATCCCACCAAAGATGCCCGATATTATGGAGAATTGATCCGTGACATTAAAAAGATCAGGCCTGATATTTTTGTGAAAGCCTATACTGCCATTGAGCTGGATTTCATGATTAAGAAATCGGGGATGAGCCTTGAAGAAGGACTGGCATATTTAAAAGAATGTGGCCTCGACGGACTTCCGGGTGGAGGTGCTGAGATTTTTGATGAAGAGATCCGGAAGCAAGTTTGTGATGATAAAGCAACTGCCACGGAATGGCTTAAAATTCATGAAACTGCGCACAAGACCGGCATACCGACGAATGCCACAATTCTTTACGGACACATAGAAAATTACACGCATCGAATCGACCACCTTGACCGTCTCCGGGAATTACAGGACAAAACGCATGGTTTTAATGCCTTTATCCCGCTAAAATTCAAAAACCAGAACAACGAGCTCTCTGGTCTTGAAGAAGTGTCTGTCATTGAAGACTTGAAAAATTATGCTATTAGCAGGATTTTTCTGGATAACTTCACACATATCAAGGCATACTGGCCGATGATGGGAAAAAACATCGCGCAGCTTTCCTTGTCGTTTGGTGTAGACGATCTCGATGGAACCATCAATGACTCAACAAAGATCTATTCTTTGGCTGGGTCAGAAGAAAAAAACCCTACGATGACAGCCTCTGAAATGTCAATCATGATAGAACAAGCTGGTTTTAATCCTGTTGAAAGAGACGGGTGGTACACCAGGATTAACTAGCAAACAAAAAAAAAGCGAAGCCGTGAGACTTCGCTTTTTTTATTTTGTCAATATTTCTATTTGAGGACGAGTTTTTTCTTAACCAAGGGAAGCACGTCTTCTCCACCATCGAAATAAATAAGGTTTCCAAGAGTTTCTGCGCTGTTAAAGATATAAGTGAAGCCATTTTCCTTACCTACCTCTTTTACTGCCAGGCGGGCTTTATTAATTATCGGCTCCGTTAGTTCCTGTTCCTTTTTCTGAAGGCTTTCCTGGGCTGATTGCTGGAATGCCTGGATCCGCTCCTGGAGATCTACGATTTCTTTTTCCTTAGTCTTTTTAATGAGGTCGCTCAAAGTGGCTGAACTTGCCTGGTAATCACTCATTTTACTCTCATATTCACCTTGCATGGCATCCATCTGGGCTTTCAGAGATTGACCATATTCCTGGTATTTCTTCTGGGCTGAGTCCATCCCTGGCATTAACTGATACAGTGCAGCAAAATCAATGTGACCAAGTTTCACAGGCTTTTGAGCAAATGTATTGGCTGAAAATAAAATCAAAAAAGCAAGACTAAAGATTACAATTGTTCTTTTCATAAAAAATCAAAAATTATTTTGGTAAAAATACGAATTCAAATGAAATGTCAAAGCCGCTGGAGATTTTACTTTTCTCCCTTGGTTTTCACATTGCCTCCAATTTGTTTCAGAACATCATCACTGACGTCAAGTTTTGGATCGGCATATAAAATGCTAATAGTCCCGGCCTTATCGAAAATAAAGGCATAACTTTTCTTTGTGGCAATATCTTCTACAGCGTTATATACCTTATCCTGAATAGGTTTCACTAACTCCTGGCGCTTTTTAAAGAGATCTCCTTCCTTCCCAAAACGCTTCTTCTGAAGGTCTTTGGCATCTTTTTCCTTCTTCACAATCTCTTCTTCGCGTTGCTTTTTCATCTCATCAGGAAGCAAGACTGATTCAGCCTGGAATTTTTTGTACAATTTGTCAATCTCAGAAAACTTAGCTTCTACTTCTTTCTGATAATCAACGCTTAAGGCATCCAGCTTCTCCTGGGCATCTTTGTAATCCTGGAGGTTATCCAAAATATACTGTGAGTCAACATAGGCATATTTCTGGGCATGACTGAAGCCTGAAACAGCAAATAAAAACAGTGCTACTAAAAAATATTTCTTCATTGTTGATGCTTATTATATTCTACAAAAGGGCAGCAGCAAAAAACCTGCCAAGACCGCTATTTTATCGTTTTTTTTAGTCAATTGACTGATTAATTGAGAAATGGAATTGGCTTCCATTGGCATTTGGTAAACCAGGAACCGGATCAAAGCCATAACCCCAATCAAGCCCCAAAGTCCCAAACATCGGCAAAAACACCCGAAGTCCAACACCCGCAGACCGGTAAAGGTTAAAGGGATCAAACTCTTTAAATGTCCGCCAATCATTTCCTGCTTCAAAAAAGGCAGTCATGAATATTGTTGAACTTGGATTCAGAGAAATTGGATACCTTAACTCCATGGTGAGTTTATTGAATATAGTACCTCCGATAGGGGTGGCCCAGAAATCAGGCGTGAGCGATTCATTAATATATCCACGCATCCCAATAACTTCCCTGCCATCCAGGCTATTATATCCTGACAAGCCATCACCGCCTAAATAAAACCGTTCAAAAGGTGTGATGCCCAGCTTTTTATTATAGGTACCCAGGAATCCATATTTAATCCTGGACAATAAAACCAAATCTCCGAATAGCTTCGTAAAGAAAGAAGCGGAGAACTTATATTTTTGATATTCAACCCATTGATACCTTTGCTGGGGTGTCATCAGGTCATAATTTTTTCCATTAAAAACAGAATACGGGGGTGTAAAATTCATCGTCAAAACAATTTCAGAACCTGATTTTGGATATAAAGGTGCATCAATCGAGGAACGTGAGATTGTTAAGCCATAATTGAAATTGTAGAAACTCCCGTTCCTGATGTCGAGGATCGATTGATAATTGTGAATCCGATACTGTTGAAATGAAAAGGAGTGGCTGATGGAGAAAAAGTCATCCGGCCATTTGAGTCTTTTACTCAGAGAAACAGAGAATCCGTCAATGATATAACTATAAAAATTAGCTAGTGCCGGTGATACCCCATTAGAATAATAGCTATGCCAATAGGCTAAACCGAGTGCCGTTGGCTTCTTTCCACCCAACCATGGCTCTGTAAAAGACAGGTTATAGCTATAATAACCGGCACCGTATGACTGAAAGCGCACACCCACTTTCTGCCCGTCACCTGAAGGAATCGGCCTCCAGGCATTTCCTTTGAACATATTGCGTAAGGAGAAATTATTGAAGGAGACACCCAAAGATCCTACGACCCGGCCATAGCCCCATCCGCCTGATAACTCAATCTGGTCAGAAGAAGTTTCTTCGACATTATATTCAATATCAACAGTACCGTCAGAAGGATTTGGTTTTGGGACAGGCACCAGTTTTTGTGCATCAAAATACTTAAGCTGAGCGAGTTCTCGTACCGTTCGAACAATATCTGTTTTGCTGAAAAGCTGGCCCGGGCGGGTCCTCATCTCACGATAAACAACATGGTCATTGGTTTTGGTATTGCCTTTTAATAAAATCTTGTTGATCCGGGCCTGCTTACCTTCACGAACCCTGATTTCCAAATCTATTGAGTCATTCTCAACCCTAACCTCCACCGGATCAACCTGAAAGAAGAGATAACCGTCGTCGAGATAAAGCGTACTAATATCAAGACCATCCGGATTGCCTGATAAATTTGTTATCAGGTCTCCCTGGTTGTAAATATCACCCTTATGAATATTTAGAATCTCACTCAATACTTTTGAGGAATATTTTGTGTTACCCACCCAGTCGATATTACGGAAATAATATTTCCTCCCTTCATCAATAACGATATCCACATTGATCATGCCGGGACTAACCTTGTACACACTATCCTTTACAATTACAGCATCCCTGTATCCCAGCTCATTATACTTTTCGATGAGTCTTACCTTATCCTGCTCATAATCCTCCTGAATAAACTTAGAAGCCTTAAAGAAAGTCGTTTTAACTGACCTTTTAAAGGCCGTTTTCGCGACAGTTGGTATTTCATTGAATTTCCCTTGAATAATCTTTGGTGGTATATTCGTAAGAAGCGAATCCAACAACTGGAACGGTTTCAGGATTCCTTTCTCATGGGTATCTTTAAGCTTATTTTTCACAAGATCCTGATTGGTGATCTTATCGCTTAAAATACTGATCTGATTAATTTTAACTTTGGGGTGCTTGTTGATGTTAATGGCCAAGATGACACCGTTTTCCCGTGTCGTATCTCGTCGTTGGATAATATCACAACTCACATCAAGGAAGCCTTTTTTGATATAAGTCTTTTTGATCAGGTTCTTTGCCCTGATAATCACGTGCTCATCAATAACATCCCCTTTTTCAAACTTCAGATCCTTACGGAGTTCATCAATTTCTCCTTTTCGTAAGCCGGTAAAGGTAAAAAAGGTCAGGCGGGGGCGTTCTGTCAGATAGATATCAAGGAATACTTTGTCGCCAAGAAATTTTGTAGCCGTGATAGAAACTGTTTCAAAGAATCCCTGATCCCACAATTTTTTAATTGCCTTGGTTACATTCTCTCCAGGAATTTTAACCCTGTCGCCAACAGTAAGGCCACTAAGGTTAATTAACGCATTGTTGTCATAGTATTGAACACCGCTGATAGTTACACCACCAATCTCATAATCCTGAGGATTTGCATAATCCACTTCCTCCTGAAGGCGGATAGAATCAGCCTGGGCAAAGCTAAAAACAGGTAAAAGGAATAATGCCAGAAGAACAAGGAGCCGGTTTTTTATCATAGATTCACTCGGCTTTAATTTGTTCACTGGTAAGTCCAAATCTTCTTTCTCTTTTCTGGTAATTGGCAATGGCTTCAAAAAGGTCCTCTTCCGTAAAATCAGGCCAAAGTTTGGGGCTAAAGAAAAGTTCAGCATAAGCAATTTGCCAAAGCAGGAAATTACTGACTCTGAATTCGCCACTGGTCCTGATCAACAATTCCGGATCAGGAAAAGCAGCCGTTGTAAGCTTGGTGGCCAGGATTTCCGGGCTAATATCTTCTGGATTAAGCAGTCCTTCTTTTGCAAGTTTAGCAAGTTTTTTAGCAGCTTCAGCTATTTCCCATCGTGCGCTATAACTCAGTGCCAGAACTAAGGTCAATTTATTGTTGTGTCTAGTGGCCTCAATAGCGTTTCTTAGTTCTTTACAATTTTTCTCTCCCAAACTCTCCAGGTCACCAATAGCTTCCAATCGAACCTCGTTTTTATTTAAGGTACTCAACTCCGACTTCAGCGATTTTACAAGCAAATCCATCAGGGCATCAACTTCCCAACGTGGGCGATTCCAGTTTTCCGTGGAGAATGCATAGAGCGTCAGATATTTTACGCCAATGCTAACACAAGCCTCAGTGACCTTGCGAACTGTAGTCACTCCATTCTCATGCCCAAAAACCCGCATCAGTCCTCTTTGCTTCGCCCAACGTCCATTGCCATCCATAATGATAGCAACATGAACAGGTACGCGCTCGGGAATGATCATTTCTTTCCAACTCATGGTGAAGGGATTCTCGTTGTGAATGATTGCCTATCGGATATGCTATTCATTGGGAAAAAAGCCATTATATTGACGTCTCTCCTGAAAGTCACGACATCCATGATTTTTCTTAGTGATAATCTTCATTGTTAGTGTAAGCCCTGCAAAGGCATACCAGTCTTTTGTACGTGAGTTCCCCCTTGCTTTTCCCGGCTCAATAGATGGCTGACCAGGGATTGTAATCGAGCGGTTAGATAATGCCGCAGCCACAGTCCCTTTCTCAGCTTCCAATTGTACAGGATCAACATATGTTGTACTCACATCATCCAAATAATCAGTAAAAGTTTTTCGCATACCCCATTCAACACCAAAACAAAATAGCTTATTCAAACTAAACTTACAACCTATTCCAAAAGGAAAGGCAATCTGAGTCAGCGAATATGTCTTTCTCCCAGTATATGCAGTGGTTCCCTGGCCTTCTGTTCCCAAAGGCTGAAGGTCATACCAAACCCCGTTATATTGTGCTCTAGGGTTGTATGAGAATACACTCAACCCGGCAAAAATATAAGGAGCAAAATTATATTTGGCACTGCCTGTGAAATATGGTAAAAAATTCAACTCTATTTGTCCGGAAAAATCCATCATACTCGACTTGAAACTAAGGTTCCGCTGCTTATCAAAACCGGCTGTCGAGGCATCATCTCCAACTATAGTACCAAAAATCCCATTAAATTTTAAAGCCCAACGGGTACTTAGGTTGTAACGGTAAATTGCACCAAATGCTGGCTTGGTATTTCCGAATTGTTTGTTAGGATTCAGATCACCGAGGTAATAACCACCTCCGGCAAAAACTCCTAACTCCGATCTTTGGGCGAAAGACACAAGGCTAATGAAAGTAAAAATAAGCAAGAAGACTTTCTTCATTATTAAGTAAACGTTTGACTATCAGAGACATCCCGAATAATCTGCTTTTGCAAAGGTAATAAGGTAAAGGCAATAAACGCAAGGATTTACAATAAATTGCGAAATCCTAATTCCTTTTGTCCAATCCCCAGTTTAGTTTTTCCCTGATCGTACCAAAAAAATCTTTCCCTAAGGGTTTTATTAATCTGACTCCAAACTCTTCTTTTTTAATGGTCAGCTCAATTTGAGTATGTAAAGAGATGGACCTGGAATCGAGCCCAATAAAATAATCATGATTCCTGTCTTCAACACTGAGGCGAATGACACTACTGTCGGGGATCACGATAGGCCTAACCGTCAGATTATGGCTGGCAATGGGTGTAATCACGAAATTTCTGCAATCCGGGGTGATAATCGGGCCGCCGCAACTCATGGAATAAGCTGTCGAACCTGTTGGAGTGCTTACAATCAGGCCATCAGCCCAATATGAATTCAAAAACTGTTCATTAATGTATGTATGAATCACGATCATCGACAATGGTGCCTTTTTATATACCATAAGGTCATTCATTGCATAATTGATGTCACCAAAAAGATGATCCTGGCTATCAACACGCAGCAGGCTCCTGGTTTCCAGTGTATATTCTTTATTGAGCAACTGTGTTACCGTACCAACGATTTCTTCTCTGGAAACGTTCGATAAGAATCCGAGCTTACCCATATTTACGCCTAAAATCGGGATCTCTGAATCCCTCACAAGCGTAATAGTATCAAGCAATGTGCCATCTCCGCCAATGGAAAAAAGCAGATCCACCTGGTCTCTGATTTCTGTATGTTTTGTAAAAACATCAACCACAACGGAGGCCGGAATAATAGAACTTATCTCCTTGTAAAATGGCTCATAAATTTTCACACCTATTTGTTTTGCGTTCAAGGCTTCAATCAGCTGAAGGAGAAAGGGGAAGTGGTCTGAACTCAAACTTTTACTAAAAATCGCAGCATTCATGGGCGTGAAGATTCAATGAAGAAAAGGGATTTCCGTTTTTGCACAGTTCAGATACTTAGGTAGGTCATCAGCGAATCAAATCGATCACGAAGCAGTTCATTGTCATCCCCTTCCGTAAAACTCGCCTTAACTGTATATTCATAACGGCTAAATGTTTGTAAAACCGCACCAATGTCAAGTTTATTTAACTTAAGCGTGACTTCCATCTTTGTAGATTCCGGATTGGTTTTCAGGAAAACACTTAAAACTGAAGCATCATTAGATTCAACGATCTGGGCTATTTCACTAAGACTATAATCTCTTTCATTTATTTCCAGAACGATAATACCACCGGGATTCATTAATGAAGCCATTTGTGCAAACTGCGCAACAATCCCTGCCTGCGTGATGACTCCTTGGTAGATATTGTGTTTATCAGTTACCGGGATGAGGCTCAGCTTATTTTCTGTCATAAGCCTGATCACGTCATAAATATGTTGCTCTTCTGAGACCGATAACCGGCCCAGGCTAAGGTGATAGTTACCTATCGATTCCTCGAGATGATTGTAGCTGTTGATATCTTCTTCAGAAATAAAACCCAACAATTCAAGATCGTTGACTACAGGGAGATGAAAAACCCTGTATTCATCCATAAAGGCCAAGGCATCAAGGCCTGTGGTAGAGGTCCTGATCGGCTGAATCTTTTCGGTAAGCAGGTCTTTGGCAATCATTAGTGACAAAAGTAATTATAATTCTATCGACTCGATTGAAATACTCTATAACTTTATCCGCCTAAGCAATCCTAAAATACCAAGGCGTATGACCCGTCTCAGCGTGAACATCAACAAAATAGCTACCCTTCGAAACGCAAGGGGTGGCAACATCCCTGATCTTCTCCAGGTCGCAAAGGATTGCCAGAGATTTGGAGCACAAGGCATTACCGTTCATCCACGTCCCGACGAGCGTCATGTCCGTTATCAGGACGTCCTGGACCTCAGACCGCTGGTCAATACAGAATTTAACATTGAAGGTTATCCCTCAAGGAGTTTTATTGACCTGGTCATCCGGGCAAAGCCTGAACAAGTAACCCTCGTCCCTGATCCTCCGGAAGCCCTGACTTCAAATGCAGGCTGGGATACAATTCAACATGCTTCTTTCCTGAAAGAAGTGATCAAGGAGTTTCATAATCATGGCATTCGCACTTCGATTTTCATTGAGACTGATTTGAAAATGATTGATAAGGCTGTCAATACCGGTACTGATAGGATAGAACTTTATACAGAATCCTACGCCAGAAATTACCCTTTGAATCCGGCAAAGGCGATTCATGCCTTCCGAGAAGCCTCTATCCTGGCCCAGTCAATTGGCTTAGGTTTGAATGCCGGTCATGACCTGAACCTTGAAAATCTACATTATTTCAGCAAAAACACTGTTGGTCTCCTGGAAGTCTCCATTGGACATGCTCTCATCAGTGACGCTTTGTACTTTGGGTTGGAGAATACGATTCAGCTTTACTTAAAAGAATTATGACCTTATTTTTTCGTCATTATGGCGACGGTCCTCCACTGATCATTCTTCATGGATTGTATGGGATGTCAGACAATTGGGTGACAATGGGGCAACGTCTGGCAGGTAAGTTCTGTGTTCGCATCCCGGATCTGAGAAATCACGGTCATTCACCGCATAGTCCTACACATAATTACCCTGCCATGGCTGACGACGTCAGGGAGTTTATTGCTGAGCAAGGCATAAATGAAGCGATTATCCTGGGCCATTCCATGGGGGGAAAGGTTGCGATGACCCTTGCAGTGGAAAGCCCGAAATTGATTTCAAAACTGATCGTCATTGATATTGCACCAAAAAACTACAACCTCCGAAATATACACCTCGACATTCTTAAAGCCATGTTGTCAGTGGATTTCAAAACCGTAAGCCAGCGAAATGAGGTTGAAAAAATGATCTCCGGCCAGGTTGCGGATCCCAGGATACGTCTGTTTATCCAAAAAAATCTCTTCCGTAGGGAGCGAAATGCCTTTGGATGGCGCGTTAACCTACAGGCAATAAGTGATAATCTTGACTTTCTGGCTGACAGCCCTGAGCTCCATGGCACTTTTGCAAAACCATGTTTGTTTGTCAGGGGCGGAAAATCAGATTACATCATGGATGAAGACATTCTAATGATTCACAAGATATTCCCGGAATCAATCCTAAAAACAATTCCGGAAGCAGGCCATTGGGTTCATGCAGATGCACCAGAAGCGCTGTTTAAAATTTTGCAAGATTTTACATATTGACATAGTTTAATGCTTTTTTCTATCTTTAGCCGGTGAAGATTTTGCTTACCGGTGCCAATGGTTATATTGGAAAACGCCTGATCCCTGTCCTTTTAAGTCAGGGACATGAGATATATGCCTGTGTTAGAGATCGTCACCGACTAACCCCATTTCTAGGCCAGCCCGGAATCCGGATTATTGAAGTGGACCTTTTAAAAGATCCTTTTGCTCAAAAACTCCCGATGAAGTTTGATGTCGCCTTTTACCTGATTCACTCTATGAGTACCAGTGAAAAGGATTTCTCACTTCTGGAATCTGCAACTGCAGATAATTTCGTGAACTGGATGAATGAAAGTACGGCGCAGCAGGTCATATACCTTAGTGGAATGGTCAATTCTACCAAACTTAGCAAACATCTGCAGTCACGGAAGAACGTGGAAAACATCCTGAATTCATGCAAAGTTCCTGTCACGACGCTCAAGGCTGGAATTATACTGGGATCCGGCAGCGCTTCATTTGAGATTATTCGCGATCTGGTAGAGAAACTTCCCCTGATGATCACGCCATCGTGGGTCAAGACCTTGTGTCAACCAATTGCGATCCGCAATGTTCTGGAATATCTCACAGGTGTCATTTTGGTAAAGGATACCTTCGGGCGTAGTTTTGATATTGGCGGTCCTGACATCCTGACGTATAAAGACATGTTGTTACAATTCGCCCAGGTCAGAAAGTTAAAGAGGCATATTCTTATCATTCCTGGAATGACGCCCAAATCATCGTCATACTGGTTATATTTCATCACTTCAACATCCTATTATCTCGCCACGAATTTGGTAGACAGCATGAAAGTTGAGGTAATTTGTAAAGAACAGGAAATCCGTAAATATGTAAATCACCCTTTGATCCCTTATAAACATGCTATTGCCATGGCGTTTGAGAGCATCGAGCAAAACCTGGTACTTTCGAGCTGGAAAGATGCCCAAGTTGCTGGAAAACTACATATGAACATCGGGGATTTCATTGAAATCCCGGTATTTGGTTGTTACAAGGATAGCAGAAAAACCCTGTTATCTCAAGATAAAGCAAAGGTTATTCAAAACATCTGGAGCATCGGCGGTAGCCGTGGATGGTATTTTGCCAACAATCTCTGGCGGTTGCGGGGGTTTCTCGACAAAATGACTGGTGGTGTTGGCCTGAGAAGAGGCAGAACCAATAAAGACCTGATCCAGGCGGGTGATGCGCTTGACTTCTGGCGGGTCATCCTTGCTGACAAAGAAAAAGGGAGATTATTGCTCTATGCAGAAATGAAACTTCCAGGAGAGGCCTGGCTAGAATTTTCTATCCTTGAAAAAAAACACAAGGAATACCTCAACCAGGTGGCAACGTTTCGCCCCAAAGGATTAATGGGAAGGTTTTACTGGTTCCTGATGCTCCCTTTTCATGCCTTTATTTTTAGCGGGATGGCAAAAAATATTGTAAAATATACGGCAACTAAAATTTAATTTTGCATCATACTATTTTTTTGTCATGAGTCTCGTAAAACAACTATATCATTTCCTTTCCAGCCGTCACCAGAACGTGTTCCTTGATTATAAGGTAAAGCCCATGACCCGTAAAGGTCTTGATCCCCATCCGCTATTAATGGATATCATTGCCAATGGGATTGATGGTTATACAGAACTTTTAGAAGAGTTCTTAAGTCATTTCGAAACTTTCACAGCGATAAAAAGGTCTGAAGAAAACACCAATTCTGCAGAACCAGCCTGGAATAATGGGTTTTTACCCGGCCTTGATATGATCACCATTTATGGAATGTTGGCTCATTTCAAACCTGGGAAATATATTGAGATTGGATCTGGCAATTCGACGAAGATGGCGCGCTTTGCTATCGACAAACAAGGCTTATCCACAAAAATCACTTCTGTGGATCCTTTTCCCCGGGCAGAAATCGATAAGCTGGCGGATACTATTATTCGTCAACCCCTGGAAGAACTTGAAGACTTAAGCTTCATTGCAGGCAAATTGGAGAAAAATGACATCTTATTTATTGACAATTCACATCGATCTTTTTCGAATTCCGATGTCACGGTCTGTTTCCTAGAGATCCTTCCTTTTCTAAAACCCGGGGTTGTCGTCCATGTCCATGACATCTATCTACCCTATGATTATCCGAATTTTATGGCGGAACGCTTTTACAATGAGCAATATATGCTGGCAGGAATGATTTTGGCCAATCCGGAACGTTATCAGCCGATCATGCCAAATTACTATGTTAGCAGAACCGCTGAACTCCATAAAATAATGACCCCCGTGTGGAACCATCCTGCACTGGCAGGGGTGGAACAACACGGGGGTTCATTTTGGATGAGAATTTCTTAGTATCGCTCTATCGTCAGGCTTGACACTGCTGCATCGACTTTAAGGTCGATTTTTTGTGTGGCAGTCTTGTAATTCGCGGTTTGATAGGTCCCATCCTGTGTTTTGGAAAAACCTTCCAAACTTTTACTTGTCATAAAAGTCTCGGTATTCACTTCGCAACCGGCTTCTTTCGGGATCTTCAGGGTGATAGAAGAAGCACCTGTTTCAATATCCATTTTGGTATTTTTCTGCAGATTCCCAATTTTCAAAAATACCGAACAAGCACCACCATCAATATTCAAAGATGATACTTTAAACTTGCTCAGGTCAAGGTCCAATTCTGCAGCACCAGCACTGAACTCAAAGTTCCAGTTTGGGCGTGTATTCAGTTTCATCTCCACAGAATTGCCTCTTTTGGTATGAATGTTCTTTTCGCCATGCATGTCAATGTTTACTGTGGCGGAATCTCCTGTGTTCTGGATTTCCATAGAATAATTCCCGATGATCCCTGACTTGCTTAAGTCGATCAGTTGTTCTGTCGTGTCGTTCAACGTAAACTTACCGGCAGCAGCGTCAAACTGAAGTAAGGCCGTTCTGATGGCGGTATCATAAGGTTCATTTAGTTTCTGATTGTT
This sequence comes from Bacteroidota bacterium, assembly GCA_037132075.1. Lineage (GTDB taxonomy): Bacteria > Bacteroidota > Bacteroidia > Bacteroidales > CAIXZF01 > JBAXPV01. The sequence continues at coordinate 42,701 of JBAXPV010000004.1, read as the reverse complement.
GACACCATCCGTGTTTTCATCGTTCCAGTCAGAGTTCCAGTTGAAGTTACAATCTTCTTTATAGTCGGAACGAAAGAAAAACACTAGTGATGCAGCGAGAACCACGAGGGAGATAATCACTTTGTATAGATCACGAATAGGCAGAAGGCTGAGACCCCAAAGGATCAGTATCACTGGCCAAAGATGCCATGCACTGCACCAGGTGAAATAGATGACACCCAGATTTTTCAGGATAAGGAGGATACCGACGATTACAAGTAAGGCTCCCCAGAATATTTTTCTATAGCTCATCGTTGTTCTTTTTAAGATGTGAAAAGGATCCTCCCAATAAAGCAAGACCAATTACGATTAAAATGACAGGCCAAAAGTCATGAAAATTAACGTTAGGCAACAAGCGATCCAATAAAAACAAAACACCAAGAGTAATCAGGACCAGACCACCGATCATCGGACCGCGGCCATGTCTGCGCTTCTCCATTTCTAAGTTAGCTTCAACATTCCATGGGGAGTTTGACCTTGACTCATAGTGTGTCTCATTCCCTGTACCAGGGGCATCAGAAGGAGCAGCACCTGGAGTAGCCGTATTACTATTCATCTGCTGAAACCAGGGTTCCGGGTTACGAGGCACTACGACCCAAAGAATCAGATAAGCGAGCAATCCACCACCACCGGCGAGGACCAGGATCACGAATACAACCCTGACGAGGATAGGATCGAGATTGAAGTAATCAGCAATTCCGCCACATACACCAGCGATCTGGCTGTCACGGACACTTCGATACAAACGCTTGTTTTCCATAATAGTTATTGTTTAAATTGTTTAAAAATATCTGATAATCAATTGTTCTCGTAGGTTAATTCTTTGAGCTGTCATGGATGTACTCTTGATTTCGAAGCAAAGTAACAATCAAATTTTCCTCTGGGAAAGAGCTTTTCGGTGAAAGCGGGGTTTTTGGAGGGTGAACGGCGAAACTCATGGGTACATTTCCCGCACTAACACAAAGATTGATAATTTCAGGCAGCACTTCAAATATGTTTAACTTTGAGTCCTCAATTTGACGAAAGACCTCGCATGGAATCTTCTGCCCTATGTACTACCTGTTTGTATGAAGCTCCCCTCTTCCAGGGATTGGCAAATAACGAACTTGACTATTTGAGCCAGTTCACCTCTGAACGAATCAGTAAAAAAGGAGAAATGGTGGTCCATGAGGGTGATGCCATAACCCATTTATCATTCCTAAAAAAAGGATTACTCAAACTATACACGGGCAGCAACGACGGAAAAGGCCAGATTATAAGCCTGGCGAAACCCAATGACTGCGTGGGTTTGTTAAGCGTTTTCTCTACTCCGAACTATCATTACAGCATGAATGCCATTGAAGACTCGTGGCTTTGTCATGTCATGATGGAACCTGTGAAAGAAGTCCTCCGGCGGAATGGTGATTTTGGAATTACAATATTGGCACGTGTCAGCAAAGCAGCAGACTTCATCATCCAACACAATCTGGAACTGAGCCGTCTTCACCTCCGCGGACGAATCGCCTACATCTTACTTGATTTTTCTGAGAACATCTACAACAGCTTAAGCTTTGAGCTGCCTGTTTCCCGCAAAGAGATTGGAGAACTCATCGGGATGACCACTGAAAATGTGATTCGAATCCTCTCAGAGTTTCGTCGTGATGAGCTTATCACTATCAGCAATAAAACTATTACAATTTGGAATGTTGAGATGCTGAGAAGGATCAGCAAATCAGGCTGAAGTCACCTTGATTCACCGCAACCGGATTCATTAACGGTCACCCATTTTTTTCGCCTATCTCATACCTTCAAGTGCCAGAAGTACTTCCCGGGTATTCACATTTGAAAGAAACTGTGACTGGAATTCATCCCAGCTTTCAAGATCGATGCCTTTAAATGAGACCGTTTTAAAAAAGTCTGGGAGTTTGTAATTGTTCATTTTAAAAAAGGCTTCCATCAAGAAAAGCGTGTTTTGACTATAGTACCCAATCAAGGGTTCAAAATGATTTACACCGCTTTGGGGGACTGCGACTTGGGCATTCCCTTTATTTTGAAAAATATATTGAAGCAAATCTGCACTCACTAATGGAGTATCTACTGACAAGACAAGATTGTGTTCCGTTTCTGAATTAAGTAAAGCGCTATAAATCCCCATCATCGGGCCTTTCCCACTTTCAATATCAGGAATGATTCTGTGACCGTAGCTTTGATATGATTCTGTATTGGCACTGATAATGATTTCTGAACAAAGGGGCTTTATTGCCTCAAGCACCCATTCAATTAAAGGTTTTTCACGCAGGATTGCCAGGCCCTTTTCTCCGTCAAACCTTCGGCTTTCACCACCTGCCAGGATAATCCCGGTGATCCCTTTGTCCATTTGTAAAATATTTATGTTGCGTTTGCTAAGATATGATATAGGTCAGTTTTTTCGTAACAATTATTCAAGTTAAAGATTTTACTTTTACATCCTGAATCAAAGTAAAATGATGCTTACGGAAGTCAACCTTTTGATGCTTTTATGTTTCTTCGTCGTTGCCTTTCTCTACGGCTCCGTTGGGCATGGCGGCGCAAGCGGATATTTGGCGATCATGGCCCTGTTCAGCTTAGATCCCAGCCTGATGCGAAGTTCTGCCCTAATCCTTAATCTATTTGTTGCAGGGATAGCCTTTGTTAACTTCCGTCTGCATTTTCAATTTCGCTGGAAACTGTTTTTGCCGCTCATCCTTGGCTCAATTCCCTTGGCCTACCTGGGTGCCACACTGAATATCAATCCCATTACTTATAAGGTCATCCTAGGCTTGGTCTTGCTCCTGGCCGTTGCACGATTAATTTATCGCTCAACTAAAGAATATGAGCTACGCGAGCTACCCTCCACTTGGCTCCTGGCTCTCCTTGGAATGGCAATTGGGTTCTTATCCGGATTAATAGGGATTGGTGGCGGCATATTACTGAGTCCACTGTTGATCTTTTTCCGTTGGGAAAAGAATAAGGAAACAGCATTGTATTCCTCGCTGTTTATCTTGCTCAATTCTATCTCCGGCCTGTCAGGACTAGGTTTAAAAAACATCCATCTGAGTTACGATTTTACGTATTGGATCCTGGCCGCTATCTTAGGTGGACTTCTGGGTTCCTGGAGCGCCAGCAGTGTGCTTCCTGTAAAGTATTTCCGGCTGACACTTGCGGTGGTATTGCTGATTGCCTGTTATAAGCTGATTCTTGTTTAGGCTGTTTTGCTGCTCGCTTGCCGCTTATTCATAAACAAACAACTATCTCCAAAGCTTAGGAACCTGAAATCATTCAACAAGGCATATTCATATGCAATTTTCCAGGAATCCCCTAAAAATGCCGACACCAATAACAATAAAGTTGAGGCTGGCTGGTGAAAATTCGTGATGATCCCATCTATTACATGAAATTCATAAGAAGGTGCAATGATGATCCGGGTAACACCTTTGATTGCAGACAGCTGATGACTGTCCATATAAATAAGCAGGGCGTCCATACTTTGTTCCAGGGAAACTAATCCTTTTAATTTATCATAGACCTCCCATTGGTCAAGATAAAAAGGCTGTTCTAAATCCTGGATCAGCTTTACGCCAAACCAGTAAAGACTTTCCAGTGAACGGACGCTGGTGGTACCAACAGCAAAGCAGGTTGCGTATTTCTTTTGTCTTAATTCCTCTATCAGGGCTCTATTCGCAATGAAAGGCTCAGGATGCATGGCATGATCCCCTACCCTCGAAGTCGACACGGGCCTGAATGTCCCGGCACCGACATGCAAGGTGACATAATCGGTCATGATTCCTTTTTTGGCAAGGCTTTTAAAAACCTCCTCCGTGAAATGAAGACCAGCAGTAGGGGCGGCGACAGAACCATCATGAATGGCATAGACAGTTTGGTAAGCGACCTCATCTTTTTCTTCGGCCTCTCTTTTCAGATAAGGGGGCAAAGGGATTTTTCCGAAGTGTTCGACAATCTCCGCGAAAGGGATCGTTGCGGGTTCCCAGGAGAATTTAATTAAATCATCGCCCAGTCGCTCAGTCGCCCAGTCGCCATACCTCTCTACAAAAAGCACCACCCTTAATCCATTCCATGAAAGCTCTTTTCGAAGCCTTCCTCCTTTCCACCGCTTTGCGTTCCCGATCATACATTCCCATACAATGCCGGAAGTTTGCGCAAATGCTTGCTGCATCTCCCTGACAGGCTCCACAGGATTCAGGCAAAACAACTCTATATGGGCACCGGTTTCTTTTTGAAACAGCAAACGGGCATGAATCACACGGGTATTGTTGAGGACAAGCAGGCAATTTTCGGGAAGGTAGCTTGCCAGCGCTGCAAACTTAGCAGTTTCAGGCTGGTTCAGGCCATCATAGACAAGCATCTTTGACTGATCACGGTCTTCCATAGGAAAGCGCGCAATACGTTCATCAGGAAGCAGATAAGTATAGTCTTCTATTTTAAGATCCCGGGGAGAAGTCATTGGGACGTTTAGCGGTAGGCATCGCTGATGTCGATCTCATCTTCATAAGCCGGGATCACGTCTTCCATATCCACAATTTCGACCCTGATGATTTTATTCAAAAGTTGGAGATACCAGACCTCCACATAAAAAGCCTCAATGGAATACAGCTTAACAATATAATCACCTTCGAGACGGCTCATCAACTCCCGGCCATGGCTGAACAGGAATTGGGCCTGGCGGAGCAGCGGAAACTTTACAAATTCATGTGCTGAAAAAGCGGGCATCGACTTATTTTAAAATTCTGGCAAAAGTAATTAAAATAAAAAAGATAACGCTTTTGACAAAAAATCTAATTTTGTTCAAAATCCACCCTGATGAAAAAACACATCCCCAATTTCATAACCTCACTGAACCTGTTTTGCGGCGTGCTGGCGCTTACGGCAGTTTTTCGTCACGAGTGGACCACCGCATCCTATTTCATTTTCATGGCAGCCATTTTTGACTTCCTTGACGGCTTTGCCGCCAGGATGCTGAATGTTCGTTCAGAATTGGGCAAACAACTTGACTCTTTAGCTGACTTGATTTCTTTTGGCGTGGCTCCGGGTATGATCCTCTTCAGCCTGATTAACCAGAATGCACCTTATTTTTTCCAGAATGAATGGGTGGTTGATCTTTTGAGCTACAGCGCCCTGCTCATTCCAGTCTTTTCAGCACTACGTCTTGCAAAATTCAACCTGGATGTCTCACAAACCTATCATTTCATGGGATTGCCTACACCAGCCACCGGGTTGTTGCTGGCTTCCCTCCCATTTATCTTCCAGTTACACTCTTTATTCAAAATCCCGATTTTCGGAAAACTTATCGTCTTTATGTTCAACCCGCTGTTCCTGGCTTGCCTTGGGGTTGTGCTATCGTTGCTCATGGTTTCTTCGATTCCATTATTCTCCCTGAAATTCAAGAACCTGAGCTGGGTCGATAATTTTGAACGATATATTTTCCTTGGACTGGTAATCGTATTGTTGTATTTCCTGAGTTTCCTGGCGTTCCCGTTTATTATTCTTTTCTACCTGTTGCTCTCGCTAGCGTTCAGAAATAAAATTTTGCTGGACGGTCATCCGGAAGAAGTTTAAAAATTTTATCCACTAATTTCACGAAATATCACGAATGATTTTTCGTATAATTAGTTGACAAATTACTTCCTTAACTCAAAGTTTGCCCCCAGATAAACCCTTCTCACCTGTTCATCATTCGCAAGCTCTTCAGCATTGCCTGCCTTTAACACTGCACCTTCGAACAGAAGATAAGCACGGTCGGTGATGTTAAGCGTCTCGTGGACGTTGTGGTCGGTGATCAGAACACCAATATTTTTCTCTTTCAGTTTGATAACGATTGACTGGATATCTTCAACCGCGATGGGATCGACTCCTGCAAAGGGCTCATCCAACAGGATAAATTTGGGATCTACAGCAAGCGTGCGTGCGATTTCAGTTCTACGGCGTTCTCCTCCTGACAGTGCGATGCCCGGGCTCTTTCTTACTTTCTCAAGTCCAAACTCATCGATCAATGATTCCAATTTTATTTTCTGATCGGCTTTACTCAGTTTTGTGAATTCGAGAACTGCACGAATGTTGTCTTCAACACTCAGGGAACGAAATACCGATGCTTCCTGAGCCAAATAGCCGATGCCAAGCTGAGCTCTCTTGTACATAGGCTCCTGTGTGATGTCGAGATCATCGAGAAAGACTTTGCCCGACAGCGGCTTGATCAGCCCGGTGATGATATAAAAGGAAGTCGTCTTCCCGGCCCCGTTTGGACCAAGTAAACCCACGATTTCGCCGCGGTTTACGGTAATGCTTACCTCCTTGACAACCGTCCGGTTGCGGTATTTCTTGACGATCTTTTCAGTGCGAATCTGCATAGGGGAATTTAGTCCACAAAAGTAGCATAAATCAGAATGTGAACCACAATGTCACACGGTAACCGACCTTGGTGATGTTCGGATGATCCAGATATGACATACGCCAGATAACATCCATTCTAAATAATTTAAAAATATTCTCAATCCCGGCGCCCATTTCAACATAAGGCTTGGTCGGATCTAATGTATATAGTTTTTGCGGCCCGCTGATGCCATCCGGAAATGCTGCAAGAGATTGCACTTCCGTACTATTTTTTAGTTGCCCCACCAATGCCCTTGCATACCCCACTTCCCGCCATTTTAACTTACGCAGCAGTGGAATTCTATTTAAAAAGAAACCTTCAAAGTGATGGGTATAAAAAACGCTGGCATAACGATCACTGACAAATTCAAAATAATTCATCGTATTGAATGCATATTCATCCAGGCTATAGGTCTCATTCCCCTCATGGATCTTCAATAGCGGATAAGGAACTTTCCCCCAGACCCGCCCAAACTCGACAATATATTTAGAATACCCAAACATGCCCACATTGAATATATGAGTCACATTAATTTGCAATCGTTGATATTCATAGTCACTCATAAAAAAATTAGGAATCCCGTAACTGTATTTAATTTCCAGAATCGGGAATTTTGCGCCCAGGCTAATTCGCTCGAACTCTCCCATGATAATTCGTTCCTGATAGGCAAAACGTGCATCAAAACCAATCTCGCTGGTTTTTATGGAAAGTTTTTCATGTTTCATGGTGTCACCAGGAACCGTAACCAGGAACTGGCTATTTCCAACAGTAAAAATCTTTCGTCCCGTATACCTTATTTTATTGGTGAGTCCTGTAAACCACTCATGCTCATAAAAACCATGCATTTCTTCCACCATCGAAAGCTGATCTATCGGGCTTTTCCTGAAAAGTGAAGCAAATAAAAAATCGGTCCGGAAAGAATTCTGGCTGGCTCCGATTTCTTCCATGTCATATTTAAAATGGCCGCCAATGGCCCGTCGAGGATTTTTGCCAAGCATCTTGATGACACCTATTCTGTATTTCATCCGCTGATCGGTACTACCATAGGCGACATATCCGTCCAACATGAACTTCGTACTGAATTTGTTACTGGTTCTGCCTCCCAGCCGGAATCGGGTACCTTCCAGGGTATTAAAACTAATTGACGACATATAAGGCCCCCACTCAAAGTCACCTTTGACATAGTAACCTGTTGAAATCATTTTGACAATATCAACATAGTTCCTGAACTCGCTGATCGTCTTCAGCGTATCGACCATATGATAGATAATCTTTTCATCCTTGGTAAGACTGTCGTGCCTGACAGAAGTCCAGAAATCATCATCTTTATCCAGAGAGCCTGTTTCTATGATGGTATTGATGGGCTTGTTATAAAAAGCATCATCCTTTGGTTTGTCGAAGATAAAATCACGATAAGAAGTAATCCTTCTCCCGAAAAAACCCATTGTTGTCTTTGACTGTTCCACAATATTAAAGTCAACAACCATCTGATCTTTGGTCAGCATCCAGTTTTGGTTGTTGATTCGTTCAAAATCCTGCCTGACAACCAGGTCGTTAATAAAATTGAGGTTGGCATCTTCTGCCATGCGCATGTCAATAGATTTGACAGCCCATGTAGTATCGTGAACCCAGAACTCACCGGTAAACGTAAGTTCTTGTTTCCTTCGGGGCTTAAACATGATCTTGTAACACCATTGATTCTCTTTAAAGGTGCTGTCGACGAGATAATATTTGTAGAAGGTCAGACCAAAATTAGCAATCGGACTCACAAAATTCTTCTCAAAGATGACGATGTGATTGTCATATATACTAATGTATTGGATCCGGTCGCCAGCAAACTGGCTAAAACTCTGATTCTTCATTCCCGACACCCTGGTAGCCTGAATAACCTCCTTTTTCGATCTTGGATCCTTTCTGTAATAGATATTGGAGAGATTTTCTGTCAAAAGAATCGGCAAATAAGCTTTTCCATTAACCGTAGAAGTGTCGAGGTTATCAAAAATAAATTTGATCGGTTTAAAAACAGTGCGGTTCATGAATTTCTCAGAAATATTATTCGCATCAACCTGGATCTTGGTATAAGCCTGGTATTGATAACAATTCAGTTTTTCGAGGTTGTTGTTGGTTTTGTTCTCGATAATATGACGCAACATCACCTCTGCAGGATTTTCACCAGGCAGGATCACGACTTCCTTTAACAATGTATTTGATGGGATCAGCTCAAAATCAACGGTTTGAAACTTAGCTTTCTGGATTTTTTTGGCTTGTTTGTTATAACCAATGAAAGAAGCAATCAGAGAATCTGAGCCATTTTTTGTCTCGATGGAATAAGTCCCGTCAAAAGCAGTTTGCACACCGACCGTTGTTCCTTTTAACAAAAGATTTACGAAAGGCAATGGCTCTTTGGTTGTTGCATCCGTGATCTTGCCCATGATTTTTGTAAGCTGGGCAAAGGCCGGAGCTCCTGCGAAAAGCAGCGTCACACAAAAAACAGGAATAAGAAAACTGAATTTCTTCATATAGAATAAATACCAACAAATCAGATCAAAGAATGCCTTCTTTTAGGATGTCATGGAGATGAATTACACCAAGATATTTCCCCTGATCAAGAACGAGAAGCTGCGTAATACTATTGGATCTCATGGTATGAAGTGCGTCAACTAACAACACTTCAGGGCTGATAATACGCGGATTGGCTGACATGATATCGATGGCTGTCAACATTTCAAGGGGTTTGTCTTTTTGTAGCATACGGCGTAAGTCACCATCGGTGATAATCCCGGCTAATTTGCCATAGTCATCTATAACGGCGGCACACCCAAGGCGCTTTGAAGTGATTTCCAATAGTATGTTCCTAATATTCTCATTTACATTCACCTGGGGAGCTCCATGACTGGTGTACAGATCACTGACAGTAAGATAGAGTTGTTTCCCTAATGTTCCTCCCGGATGAAGCTTCGCAAAGTCGCTGGCTGTGAATCCCCTGCACTCAAGAAGGCATACTGCGAGAGCATCTCCGACCACGAGCTGGGCTGTAGTGCTGGAAGTTGGGGCCAGGTTGTTCGGGCAGGCTTCCCTTTCGACCGTGGCATCCAACACATAATCAGCCTGCTGGGCAAGATAAGAATCCAGGTTTCCAACCAAAGCGACGAGTTTGTTCCCCATCATTTTAAGCAAAGGAACCAAAACTTTTATTTCAGGTGTATTTCCTGATTTTGAAATACAGATGATGACATCTTCTTGTTGAATGCTTCCGAGATCACCATGAATAGCGTCTGCAGCGTGCATGAACACAGCAGGAGTGCCAGTTGAACTAAGCGTTGCAACTATCTTTGAGGCAATATTTGCAGATTTGCCAATTCCTGTTAACACCACTTTCCCGCTTGACGCTAGGATGGCTTCAACACAATGGACAAAGTCGTTATTAATCAGGCTTTCAAGCCTGGAAATTGCCACAGCCTCCTCCTTTATGGTGTTTCGTGCAATATTTTTAATCTCTTCCGTTGTTTTCAAAAGTTAATTTTTGCAAAATTTTTATAAAAAGGAATTTTATGTATTATATTTGTAATAATCCCCATCAACAGTTCAATCTCCCGATTTATCAATTTAATTAATTTTTACCCTCCCTTGACTCAACCATCAACAAAGATAAGTAAAAATCCTCGTGGCAAAATGAATCCAGAGCAAGTCGACCACAAGCTCCACGAATTGCTTAAGAGAATTTTCGGTTTTGATAGCTTTAAAGGAACCCAGGAAAGCATTATCAAAAACGTTTTAGAAGGAAACGACACATTTGTTATTATGCCAACTGGTGGCGGAAAGTCTATGTGTTTTCAGCTACCTGCCATGATCAGTGAGGGAACTGCCATTATCATTTCTCCATTGATCTCCCTGATGAAAAACCAGGTAGATGCCATGCGTAATTTTGGCTCGGAAAAAGGTGTTGCCCATTTCCTCAATTCTTCACTTTCAAAACAGGAAATCACCCAGGTGAAAAGTGACATCACCTCTGGGAAAACCAAGCTGTTGTATGTCGCTCCTGAATCCCTGACCAAAGATGAAAATGTGGAGTTCCTCAAAGACATCACTATTTCATTTTATGCCATCGATGAAGCTCATTGTATCTCTGAATGGGGCCATGACTTCCGCCCTGAATATCGCAGACTCAGGCCGATCATTGATGCAATCGGGCAGGATGTGCCAATCATGGCGCTTACTGCTACAGCAACGCCAAAAGTTCAGCAGGACATTCAAAAGAACTTGCATATCAACAATGCTTCTGTTTTCAAATCCTCCTTCAACAGGCCCAATTTATATTATGAGGTAAGGCCTAAGACCAAGAACGTCATCAAGGATGTGATCAAATATGTTAAGCAGGAACAAGGTAAATCAGGGATTATCTACTGTTTGTCGAGGAAGAGAGTAGAAGAAATCGCAGAAACACTGCAAGTTAACGGAATTAAAGCCCTTCCTTATCATGCAGGACTTGACTCGGTGGTTCGGGCCGGTAACCAGGACAAATTCCTGATGGAAGAAGTGGACGTGATCGTTGCCACCATTGCTTTTGGCATGGGAATCGACAAACCTGACATTCGTTTTGTGATCCACTTCGACATCCCGAAAAGCCTGGAAGGATATTACCAGGAGACTGGTCGTGCCGGCCGTGACGACGGAGAAGGAAATTGTCTGACATTTTACAGCTATGACGATATTGAAAAGCTGGACAAATTCATGAAAAACAAACCTGTGGCAGAACAGGAAATTGCCAATCAGCTGCTTATGGAAACTGTGGCATACGCGGAGTCTTCTGTCTGCCGCAGAAAACAGCTTCTCCATTACTTCGGGGAAGTCTTTGATGAAACGCAATGCCAGAACTGTGATAACTGCTTACACCCCAAGGCTAAGTTCGAAGGAAAAGCTTTTGTAGAAATGGCTTTACATGCCATCGTAGAAACCAAACAGGTTTTTAAAGAAAAGCATATCATCAATATTTTGCTTGGGAAAAGCAACTCACAGATCAAATCATTCAAGCACAACAAACTTTCCAGTTTTGGAAGAGGTGCAGATCAGGATGAGAAATTCTGGAATGCCGTACTGCGACAAACCCTGATTGAACGGCTTCTGGTTAAAGATATCGAGAACTACGGCATTCTGAAGATCAGCCCTGATGGTTTTAAGTTTATAGAACATCCCTATTCAATACTACTGACCCAGGATCATGACTATGAACATTCAGATGATGATGAGGATTTCTTCGCCGGTGCCGGTAGCCGCACTGCGACTACTGACAAGACGCTGTTTTCCTTACTGAAAGACCTCCGGAAAGAGATATCCAGGAAAGAAAAACTTCCGCCCTTTGTCATATTCCAGGATCCTTCTCTGGAGGACATGGCAATTCAATATCCAATCACCGTTGATGAGCTAAAACAATGTACTGGTGTTGGCGCAGGAAAAGCCATTAAATATGGTAAGCCTTTCATCGAGTTGATTGCCACATATGTAGAAGAGAACGAAATCATCAGACCTATGGACCTGGTGGTCAAATCTCCTGTCAACAAATCCGGCCTTAAGGTATATATCATTCAGAACATCGACCGAAAAATAGCCCTTGAGGACATTGCTTATGCCAAAAGCCTCAGCATCGATGAGCTACTGACAGAAATAGAAAGTATTGTTGCGGCCGGGACAAAATTAGATATCGACTATTACGTGCAGGAATATGTTGACCCATACCACCAGGAAGAGATCTTTGAATATTTCAGGGAAGCCGAAACCGACTCAATCCAGGATGCTCAAATTGACCTCGGTGAAAACGAATTCAGTGAAGAGGAAATCCGAATCATGAGAATTAAATTTCTTTCTGAACTTGGCAACTAATCTTCAAAATCAACTTTTTTACAACATCTTTCATGACTGAAGATCACCACTTGGAAGAAATTCCTGTTGAGCCAATAATCCAAACTATTGAAACCCACACAATAGTTTCCAGAACGCCAAAGCCAGGGCTGGTCTGGATATTATTTGGCTTCCTTTTTGCCGGTCTCCTGGGTATCTACATCCTTTATTTCCTGAAACCCAACAATGTCCGCGAGTTACCGCCTGCAGCATTCTACAAAAAGACTGGTGGCATCACTGTCGCATTTGTGAACAGCGATACGATTAAATCGAAATACACCATGGTTCTCGAGATGCAAAAGATGCTGGAACAGAAGTTTGCCACTCTCGACAATGAACTCCATGCAAAACAACAAGCCCTGGAAAGCAAAGCGGCCGATTTGCAGAAGAAATATGATGCCCGACAGATAAACCAGGAGGAAGCGGCAAAACAGCAGGAACTACTTCAGTCCGAAAGCAAAAAATTGTATGACCTGAACCAGCAGTATACCTCAAAAATGGCTGATGAGGAAGGGAAAATGAATAATATTTTCATCGACAGCATCGACCATTACCTAAAACGCTACAACAGCACCCTTAAATTCGATTATATCCTGGGCTATACACGGGGAGGCGGAATTCTTTTTGCCAAAGACACGCTTGACATCACCGCTGATGTATTAAAGGGTCTCAACGAAGAATATCAAAAAAGACAAAAGTAATGCAGAAACAAGGGTTTTTGCTTGCATTTATTTGCGTTTGCCTGCTCTCTTTTTCCTGTAATAAACAAACAGGAAATGAAGAGAAAGATAAGGGAAAAGGAAGACTGACTACCAAGCAAATGGTTGCGGTGTTGGTTGATATTCACCTAACAGAAGCAGCACTCCGGGAAAAACAAAACCAGCTCCAGAATTACAATTATTACACCAATTATTATTATTCAGGTGTCTTCAAAAAACATGGATTGACACAAGAAAGCTTTCATCAGTCAATGTTATCATATAAAGATGACTTGAAATCACTGGAGATAATTTACAAAAGAGTTGTCGACAGCCTCAGCCGGATGCAGGGTCCTACACCAACTTCCAAACCTGTCCTTTAATTCAAAGTATATACGCTGTGGATGGTATCCTGATTTGCACCATCATTTACATAGTAGACCCAGGTCATTTTCTTGTCTGAATAACTTCCTGAGCCCCATACTTTAATGCCTTCAGCCGGGAATTCCTGGGTTGGAATTGTCAAAGTACTGCTTGTTGCAATGGCATAAGGCTGAATCCCGAAATTGTAAAAATTACTGATCAGGACTTGTACGCTATTTGAAGGGTCAGCGGTAATGGTGACTTGGTATGTAACTTTCTTTTTCCCATTTTCCTGCACAGTCCAGGTTCCTAGAAACGGATCCCTGGAATCACCACCAGGGGTCACAGTATCGGGGATACATGAATTGAGATAAATCACAGATAAGATGATCAATAAAATACCACTAATGCGTTTCATACAAAGATTTCTTTATAAAACTCAAAGATAAGTATTTTGGTATAGAGAAGAAGCCGGATTGACGAGGAAGTGTTTAGTAAATCACGTTAAGGGTCCCTGTCCGGTCATAAGGATCACCATTCAAGGTTTTTTCAAAGTGAACCCTGTAGATATAGTTTCCGCCAGGGGCATAATTGCCATTAATGGTTCCATTCCAACCCAAGCCGGGATCCTTTGATTCGAAAACTAGTTTACCCAATCGATCATAAATCACCAAAGAATAATGATTAATTTGCTGATACTCACCTATAGGCTTAAAAATAGGGTTATAGCCCTTTGGAAGAATCGCATTTGGAAAAAAGAAATTCTCACATTCTTTAACTTCTAAATCAATGAATGACATGACATGGCAACAGGTTCCCATAAAGACATCACTGGCATCAACCTGGAAAATCGTTGAATAATTTGGGTAAACAGTTATTTCAGGGTCTATCCTGCCGTTGCTCCATTCAAAATGACTGCCACCAATGGCATTAAGAATGGCAAAACTTCCATGGCAAATGGTATCCCGGGAGGATGTAATCTCAACTTCATGGAAAGGATTTACAAATACAGTGGTTGATGCCGACGAACTACACATGTTAACATCTGTTACCGTAACCTGATATTGAGTTTCAAAAACAGGTTCAACATAGATATCATGTTTGACAGAACCATTATTCCAGAGATAATGGTCACCCCCGCCAGCAATCAGGTGAGCCTCGTCACCATAACATATTACGGTATCATGAGTAATCTCGGGCACAGGAGGCGAAAAAACTTTTAAAATTGCGGAGGATGTATCCTTGCAGCCATTTTCATCGGTCACCGTCACCGTATAAACAGCAGTTGTAAAAGCCTGAATCAACTGATCAGGACCGTTATAACCATTATTCCAATGGTACAACAAACCACCTCCGGCAAAAAGATAGGCAGAATCACCCGGGCATATGGAATCACCATGAGTAATTGGCACCGGTAAAGGATTAACTATAATATTGGCAGATTTCATAGATTGGCATCCATATTCATTGGTAGCCGTCAAAGAATAGCACTGATTTGTTAATGGAGTGAGTAACAGACTGGCACTGGTATCCCCTGTATTCCAAAGAAAAAGGTAATTTCCCGTGGCTAGTAACTGTGTCGTTTCGCCCAGGCATATAACGGTATCGCCATTTATCTGTGTAATGGGAGCTGGCAGTACAACCACTGTTATAGAATCCCGGGCAAGTGTATCTGAAGGATTGAGGGAATTGATCACATAGGCTACATAGGTTGTAGTTTGCTGAGGGAGCACGGGAGGTGGTGACACGGCGGTGCTTCCGGTACTCCACAGAATCTCCTGCATGATGGATCTGAAAATTCGAATATTATCCAATCCCCAATTGTCGTCATGGTGGCCGTTAAAATAGCTGGATGATTGTTGTATCCATCGAATCCGGGTATGGCTTGTCATGGCAGGTGCCGGAATAACAAAGGAATAATTTGCCCAATTGGTGAATTGAGTTGGGAACATGGTTAATGGGCTTTGCACCCATGGGTTCGCAGGCAAAAAGGTTCCATTTGGACAGAAATATGTGATATCATTCCAATTGCTGCCTGAGTCATTGGAATATTGCAATGAAACACCTTCCAGCATCTCGTCCGGGCCTTCACAACCAATGGGCCCATTTTGAATGGCAAATTTCAAATCAAACTGAATCACCCCACCTTTGGTTAGATCCATGTCATGGGTTTCGAGGATGCGGTCTGGAACCGTTAATGGCCCATACCAAAGATAAGGATTGGGGTTTGCTGCATCACAGGAAGCATGAAAAAGAACATTGGGATTGCAATAATTCCAAGTAGACCCAACAGTCGACGCATTGAAATCTTCAGTAACTAAGGTATACTCACCGACAATACTTAGGTTAACGGATTCACCGCGACAAATAAATATGCTGTCAACATTAGAAGAATCAGCTAAAATTTCGATACGGCACTGCGCATAGACGTTAAAGGGCACAAAAATACCAAGAAACTGAAAAACAAGTATAAATGCAGCTCTGTTAAATCTTACCAATATCTCGGGAGGAAGCATGTGGTTTCTTTAGTAAATAAGCGGAAACGCAATCGTAACCGTATTCTTTACAAAATTACCTCATCTGCCAGCCAGCGCATGACAATAACTTATTAGTTTTGAACAGAGTAGTGTTGATTACCCTTTTTCAGGGATTTTAAACTGTTTTATTGAACGATCATCCGGCCACTCAGACTTTGATTTACTCCCTTCAAGGTATAAAAATAAATCCCAGGATACCAAGAGGATGCATCAACAACAAACTGATGACTTCCAGCAGAATAGGAGGCTGAAGGAAGCTGATATATAATGCGTCCAAGGAAATCAGAAACTTCTATACTTAACCTGGTATTGTTAATAAGCATCAGGTTGATTTGACAACTTCCATGGAAAGGATTGGGATAACAGGAGACATTCACGAAATCAACAGAAGCGGGATTGATCCCCGTAGTTAATTTGGGAAACTTAAGGTAAACGATATCATTGTTAGCGGCTGGATCCATATCGCCATCATACGACATCCCTGGTTGCTGATCTTTTTGATAAATCAGATGGCAAAAAAACTCGTCTGAAGTAGGTGAAACCGATGGGAATACGCATTCGTACCCATTATGAGCGGCATCACCGGTAATGTCATTAAAGGCAGTCCAACTTGTACCACCATCATCGGACCGACGGCTATAAACATGCCTGTAGTTCTGAAAACTATTGGTCATGCCTTCAACAATAGAGGTAAAGAAGAGGTAAATCCTATTGTTACCCTGATCGATTGTGACTGTTGGCATTGACGTGACAGAACATTTATATATTGCCGGGCTGCTGATAAATTCAAGGATTGTATCGTTACCATTCACATCCTGAGTCCATCCAACCAGGTTTCCTCCCGCGTTAACAATATCCGGATTAAGGGAAGTAAAGGCAGGCTGTCCTTCTTTCCAAAAGGCAAGGCCATCAGTGAATTGCATCAGTGAAAAAGAAGAGTCATTAACGATATCATTCAAAGCTCTCTGGATTCCAAAGAATACATAAGCTTTCCCTGTATTATCCAGGGCGACTGCCAATGAATTATCACATACGTAAGGTGTATCCGTAACCAAGGTTGTACTTTCTTTAAACTTCGGATAAGGATGCTGGAAAATGATCGTTTTTGTCCAGGTATCCCCATTGTCGGTTGATTTCAATAAAAAGATATCTGTCCATACATTTCCATAAACCAATGCAAGCGTGTTTCCAACAGGGTTTGCGAATGCATAGCAATCGCCATTGAGTACAGGATAGTTAGCTGTATCTGTTCCGGGGAGCACCATGTTATCAATATTCCAGGTTGCCCCGCCATCACTCGATCGTGAATACAGGAGCGCCCCGTTTTGACCGTTATAGAGCGACCCGCCATTTGCCAGGGGTGCCGTCAAGGCAATAATATGAATGTTTTGATTGTTGGCTCCATTTGTCTCTACTCTGGGCCAAAGGACATTCTGATGGTTGGATGGCCCTTGTTTGGTCATCAGTGTCCAGGTACCGCTTCCCTTTGAGGTTCTTTTCGCAATTTTCAAGCCACTATTTGAATTCGTATGAGACACAAGTATTTCCCCGCTTGTTCCCCAGGGAGCATAAGAAGGTGTTCCTGTTTTTACATCTTCAACGCGCGCAGTGGGTATATTTCCCCAGTTATTTGCATTATAATAATTATATCCGGTTCCACGGTCTGCATACAAAGGATTCGCTACTCCGTAAGCCCAGCAGGCACCAATATTTCCGTCATTATACTCATAAATTCTTTGTGGAATAGAGCCATTTGTCTGGAAATCAAACCAGGTATTGCCAATTGTTGTCTCCGCTGATGAAAGCGCTGATTTTACAATCGGGCTGATCTTCCAAGGGGAAACAGCAGTATTATTGTCAAGAACAGTCTTTGTAGAACAATTTAGTATTGCATTTTTTGCATGTGGAGAAACTATTTTCCCGTTCTGCTGAGCAAACCCCGTAAAGAAAACACTGAGTAAAAAGGCTGTAAGTATGTAAGTTTTCATGTGATAATAATAGGATACTAATTGGGTTAACGGAATTTCTAAAAAGGCCTGCAAAATTAGCACGAAATTGCCAGCATGGCAATATCCACGGTAAAAAAAGACAAGGATCTATCAAATAAAAAAAAACGTCGCAGGAATTGAGCTGCGACGTTTTTCAATATAATAAGATCAGGATTATCTGACTACCATCTTTTTGGTGATCGTTTGTTTTCCAATGGTTACAGTATAGAAATATATTCCAGCCTGAGTATTGGTCAAATCAAGATTGATTTCATGAATTCCGCCAGACATTGTTTGTGCAGGGAGAGACATGATTTTCTGTCCAACAAGGTTGTATACCTGAACTGATACCGTAGAAGATTTCTCCAATTCAACGCCAATTGTTGTAAGACCATGACAAGGGTTAGGGTAGTTCTGAGAAACTTCCATTGTTGGAATAGAAATTACATTAGAACTTGTTGCCAGGGTAAATTGTGAATCCATAATTTTGTAATTGTGGATATATTTAAACTGAACTGGCTGGGTAGCATCTGTTGGGTTCATTGCCTGGTATACAAAAGGAATACCAAAACCGCCGGTACTCTGGAATACAACAAATGATTGGGTTGCCATGTAGGCCTGGGTATAAGCCAGGGTGAATTTGGTCACATTTAACACAGGGGTCATCATAGAAGTCCATACGTTAATACCTCTCACAAAGATGTTTGGTGCAGTATTGGCTGCAGGTGATGTTGGAGGTTGAGTATCAAGCCAGGAAATAAACATTCTTGAACCGTCCTCTGAACGAGATATCTGAGGCCTGTTGTCATCACTTACTGTTGTAGCACCTGTTCCGTATGTACCCCATTCATTGCTGATGGTATCAAGAGAAATCCCTTTCCATGTAGTTCCGCCATCTGGTGAATAGATATCAAACATTTGACAGGTTTTTGGGTAATAGGTAGTATAAGTACCGCTTGCCAGGTTCACGACACAGGCAATATGTGGATTTCCGTTAACATCAACATTAAGGTCAGAAGCACCGATAGTTCCATAAGCAATTGAATCCCTGTCGGGCATGGTGGTAAACATCGCGGTCAGCAGTGAGTCAGAAACATATTGCTTTACTTCAGGAACACCATTGGTACCGTATAAATCTACATTGATAGGGCCGGTCCAGGTAGTTCCACCATTAATTGTCTTATACAGGATTGGGAAATAAGTAGAATCTGTCAGCGGTTTGGAAGTGTTGTGAGAGAGAATAGAGATATAACCTATTTGTCCGTTAGGCGCAAAAGCGATCCGGGAATCAGTCACATACCAATCACAAGGGACATAAAGTTTGTCAAAAGTATAATCAAAATCATTGGTTGTGGCATTCCAAACACCTTTGCTGACAACAAGTGAGTCAGAATAGTTGGTACCGAGGCCACCAAACAAAGAAGGCTCAACAATAAATGTTTTGTTTCCTACAAGAGCAAAAGCATCAGGAATATTATGAAGGTAACCGTTTCCTGAAGGAACATTGTGCTGCGTATAAGGAGGAATCGTATCGGCTTTTCTCACACCGAAAGCATAACCACCCCAGCTACCGGCATTGGCAGCAGATCCTGGATTACTACCATCGAGGGTAGGAATAAAATAATGCATATAAGCATTTCTTGGGTCTGTGTTTCCTGCAGGGTTATAAAGACAGCCTTGTGGATAACGACCAGCAGCCTGAGGATAAGTCTGACCAGGTAATGGAGGTCCCAGTGGTGCATAGACTTTAATATTGTTACTCCAGGAAGCACCACCATCTTTTGACAAATCAAAAGCGATGCTTGCACCTGCCATCACGTCACCATTCATACGATGTACGAACCCAATGGCATTAATCTGGTTGTCGGCCCACAGAACCGTTCTGCCAGCACCTGACATACCAAAAGGATTAATAGAAGTACCCAGGTCGATAATTGATACAGCATTGGGGCCATCAGGTGAAGAAGGTGACTGAACAACAGGAGCCATATATACTGGCTTGGTACCAATAGGTTCGCTGGCTACTTGCTGGTGGAAGGGAGCGGGTGCTTTTTTAGCAAATCCAGGAAGGACTTGCGGTTTCTGGGCATACATGCCTGCAGAAAGGGTCAAGGCAAATACGAATAGTAAGACTTTTTTCATAGAGATATGGTTTTAGATAATAATTGTTTCTATTCTCTTTTAAAAATTGAATGGCAAATTTAATAGAAAAACGATTGTAACTTACCTTTTTAACATAAAAAATCGGGGTCGGTAAATTGGTTACCGACCCCGACCTTAAATTAAAGTTGAATAATTAATTCACAATCATTTTTTTGGTAATTCTTTCTTTACCAACGGTTACGGTATAAAAATAAGCACCGGCACCCAAATGGCTGAGGTCCAGCTTGATTTCATGAACACCATTTGACAATGTCTGAGCAGGTAATGAGATCACTTTTTGACCGAGAAGATTGCTGACTTCAACACTTACAGTAGAAGACTTCACCAATTCAACACCAATAGTAGTATTGCCATGACAAGGGTTAGGATAGTTCTGTGAAACTTCGAGACTTGGAGTATACATAACGGGAGAACCCAAATCAAGGGTATACTGTGTATCGAGGATTTTATAGTTATGGATGTATTTATACTGAACTGCTTGGGTAGCATCCACTGGATTCATTGCCTGGTAAACAAAAGGAATGCCACAGGAGTTTCCTGCAGAAAACACAAAATGTGACTGAGTAGCCATATAAGCCTGTGTATAGGCAAGGGTGAACTTTGTGACATTTAACACTGGGGTCATTTTAAGATTCCACATATTAATGCCTCTGACAAAGATGTTCGGTGCCGTGTTAGCAGCAGGTGATGCAGGGGGTTGGGTGTCAATCCAGGAAACGAAAACCTTAGAGCCATCTTGTGTGCGGGAGAGCTGTACCCTGTTATCTTCAGTAAGAACGGTTGTTCCAGATCCGAATGAGCCGTATTGGTTGCTGATGGTATCAAGGTGAACACCTTTCCAGGTATTTCCGCCATCCAGTGAATACAGGTCAAATACGCTGCAAGTCTTAGGGAAATAAGTACTATGATCTCCGGTTGACAATGAAACGACAACACCAAGATGTGGGTTCCCATTCATATCAACAACCAGGTCACAATTCCCCATCGTTGTATAAACGACAGAATCTCTGTCGGGCATGGTCGTAAACATTGCGGTAAGTAAAGAATCAGAGACATATTGTTTCACTTCAGGAACGCCATTGGCGCCATATAAATCAATATTGATCGGGCCTGTCCAGGTCAATCCTCCGTCAATGGTTTTTCCAAGAATCGGAAAATAGGTTGAATCACTCAATGGTTTAGATGGATTGTGAGCTAAAATTGCGATAAATCCTGTTAATCCATCAGGAGCAAAAGCAATTTTAGTATCTGCCACGTACCAATCAGTAGGGACATACATTTTCTCCCAGGTATAATCAAAATCATTTGTAACAGTATTCCAAACACCTCTGCCCATGACGAGGGTGTCATTATAAGCTGTTCCAATACCACCGAGTAATGAAGTTTCAACCATAAAAGACTTATTACCAACGAGGGTGAAAGCATCCGGTACATTGTGCAGGTAACCATTACCTGATGCAAGATTGTGCTGGGTAGCTAAGGCAGTTGTATCACCTTTTCTAACGCCCCATGCATATCCTCCCCAAACACCAGCGGCAGTCCCCGGGTTGCTGCCATCAAGTGTCGGAATAAAATAATGACCATAAGTACTGTTACCATGAGTATTCCCTGAAGGGTTGAACAAAACACCCTGTGGATAACGTCCGGCGGCTTGGGCATAAGTCTGACCAGGAAGTGGTGGTCCAAGCGGGGTATAAACAACAGCATTGTTACCCCAGGTAGCACCACCATCAGTAGAGATATCCATGGCAACACGACCACCGGTAATTACATCACCAACCATCCTATGAAAAAAGGAAATTGAATTGGCGTTATTATCAGCCCAGAGGACGGTGCGGCCGCCACCAGACAATCCAATAGCATTGATGGATGTTCCGAGGTCAATCACAGAAACTGCATTTGGACTCAAAGCTGACTCAGGGCATGAAACAACTGCAGGGAGATAAACTTCTTTTGAGCCAATCGGATCGATTGCTAATTGCTGATTTAAAACCGGGGCTAGCGGCTTTGCCATTGATTTGTTAACTTGTAGCTTCTGGGCAAAAAGTCCCATCCCGACAGACATCGTTAACAATAAGAGGAAAAATTTCTTCATTTTACTAATTTTAATAAGTGAATACGTTGTCAAAATTAAGGAGTTTTGATTGAACTTACAAGTTTATTCTAATTCCCTTTAAGAAACTGATCTTTAGTGTCCACCGGGATAAAGGCAGAACGTTGTTCAATAGGGATTTCGCTAAATATTTTCCGGTAAGTGATATGTCTTTTTGCAAAATACCCGCCAACAGCCTCATGCAATGCCCGCATCTTCAGGTTAAAATCACCTACCCATGAGAGTTCTAATTCAATATACCAGGGCATTCCTTTGAACACCTCGCTCATATTCAGGAAGATACCTGCGTCAAGACCCATGCGCTGGTATGAAGGGGAAATACCCATTATTGAAATCCTGGCCCGGCTAAATTTCTTGGTCTTCAGATAGTAATACAATTTTGCCTTCCCCCACCAATTTAAGCTTCCATTTAAAGGTTTGAGCATTTGATTCAAATCAGGCATCATCACTAAAAAAGCGGCAGGTTTATCTTCATGATACACAAACCAAATAAATTCTTCAACCAGGAATGGACTCGCTTCTTCAAGGCTTTTCTTTAAAAAAGCTGGCTCAATTGGGGTGAAATTCTCATGAAACTGCCAGGCAGAGTCATAAACTTCTTTCAAATCCATGATAAATTTATCTGCGTCGGCTTTCCTGAAATGAACATACACATACTCAGGTTTGCGCCTGATCCATTCAGCTACCTTCATAAACCTTTCAGGAAAAGGTTTTCTGAGATCGAGATGATTGGTTACCTGTTCAAAATAGGACTGAAAACCATAATCTTCAAAATACGTTTTGTAATACGGTGGGTTATAATTCATTCCATAGCTCTGTTGCATAAACCCTTCAACCAGCAATCCCCAGAAGACATCGTTCTCGCCAAAATTTATCGGGCCATCCATTGCCTGCATCCCTTTGGCCATCAGCCACTCACGACACCTATCAAATAGCAGGAAGGCTGCAGTTTTGTCTTCGACACATTCAAAGAAACCCATGCCCCCTGTTGGTTGCTGAAACGTAAATGCTTTATTGGTATTAATGAATGCAGCCACACGGCCGATAAGTTCTTTATTGTCATTGATTAGCACCCAACGGATGGCTTCACCATGAGTCCAAAATGGATTTTTAGCCGGATCAAAAATTGACTCCAAAATAGAATCCGGCGGGCAGATAAAATTTTCATCGTTTCTGTAAATGGCGCGGGCGACATCCCTGAATTGTTTTGCCGTTTTTTTATCTGTTACTTGAATCAGTTGCATTGCGATTGTGTTTTAACCTTACAAAAATACTTAAAAAAACACATACTTGCCCAAACGCCACAGCCCGGCCTCACGATAATTCCCGAAAATACTATCTTTGCGACAATGAACCAATTTGCCGCGTGAAGAAGATCTACATACTCGTCCTGAAAAGCTACCTGGGGCCGCTGGTCGTTACCTTCTTTATTGCTGTCTTCATCCTTCTGATGCAGTTTCTTTGGCTTCATATTGATGATATGGTTGGCAAGGGGCTTGAATGGTATGTCATCGCGAAATTGATGTTTTATGCCTCAGCCACTTTCGTTCCCCTTGCACTCCCGCTTTCTGTCCTTCTTTCATCATTGATGACCTTTGGAAACCTTGGAGAACATTATGAACTGGTTGCAATGAAAGCCGCCGGGATCTCTTTGAGAAAAGTCATGAAGCCTTTGATTGTCTTGTCGTTTGGGCTCAGCCTCCTTACCTTTTATTTTTCAAATAACGTTTTGCCTTTTGCAAATCTTAAATTCAGAACGATTTTGTATGAAGTCCGTCAACAAAAACTATCCCTGAATATTAAAGAAGGTATATTCTATAATGGACTTGACGATTATGTGATCCGTGTCGGAA
Organism: Bacteroidota bacterium; assembly: GCA_037132075.1. Lineage (GTDB taxonomy): Bacteria > Bacteroidota > Bacteroidia > Bacteroidales > CAIXZF01 > JBAXPV01. Next base: position 18,670 of record JBAXPV010000004.1, on the reverse strand, counting down.
AAAAAGAGCAGGATGGAAAGACGATTCGGAATGTAAAAATTTATGATCATTCGCTGCGCCAGGGAAATATCAACCTTACCATGGCAGATTGGGGCACCATGGAACTCACCAAGGACAAGAAATATTTAATTTTCAAGCTATACAATGGCTGTAATTATCTTGAGAAAACGGATCAGCGAAACTATTACCGGAAAAGGCAATTTCAACGAACAAATTTCAAAGAGGAATCCAGACGATTTGACTTATCGTCTTTTTCGATGACCCAAACCAACGAGGATTTATTCAGAACTCATTACAGCATGCTGAACCTCAGGCAGTTATTGCACTTCGAGGATTCAGTGGTCAATCAACTCGACAAAAAACAGGAGAGCATTATCCAGAACACAATGGATTCATATTTTTACATGAGAAACCACTACAAAGGCAAAGCCGTTCCTGATACGATGAAAGCCTTGAAGCCAGTGTTCCTTTCTAACTTTACTCCTGCCCAGGCTAAAAACTATATCGATCAGGCCCTGACGTCTGCCAGAAATATGAAAGAGGTGATTATCAGCCAGGAAGAAGAAATGACTTCGAGGGATAAAAAGCTAAACCGTTATCAAATAGAAATTCAGCGTAAATTTACACTGGCTATCGCCTGTCTGATCCTTTTCTTTGTCGGGGCTCCCCTGGGTGCTATTATCCGGAAAGGGGGATTTGGGCTTCCGGTAGTATTTGCCGTTTTGTTCTTTGTAATTTATCACGTACTTTCGATGACCAGCGAAAAATTTTCGAGGGAAGGAGTTTTGCCTGCCTGGCAAGGGATGTGGATTGCAACCATTATCTTCCTGCCTATTGGCATTATTCTCACTATTAAAGCCACTACTGACGCCCCAATCATGGATGCAGATTCGTGGAAGAGATTGATCGCTCGTTTACGTATTAAAAAAACCAAACCCAGTAATTGATGAAGATCCTGGTACTATGCAATAAATCTCCATACCCTCCAAAAGAAGGTGGTGCTATCGCCATGAATGCCCTCGTGGAAGGTTTGGCCAGAGCCGGTAACCAGCTCCGCGTTGTTGCCGTCAGCTCTGACAAATTCCCGGTTAAGGCCGAAGATATCCCTTCTGACTATTGTCAAAAAACCAAGCTTGAAATCGTTCACCTCGACCTGAGCATCAAACCTGTCGATGCTTTTATGAATTTGTTCAGTAAGAAATCATATCATGTTCAACGTTTTACTTCGACGGCCTTTGCCCAGAAGCTAACTCGGATCCTCAAAGAAGATAACTTCGATATTATCCAGCTTGAGACCCTGTATATGTGTCCCTACATTCCCTTAATCCGTCGTAATTCAAAGGCCAAGATTGTGTTAAGGACTCATAATATTGAACACATGATTTGGGAAGAAATCGCAAGAGATTCCCGAAACCCAATTAAACGCTGGTATTTATCATACCTGGCAAGGAAGCTGAAAACTTTCGAAATTGATGCCCTGCATGATGCTGATGGTATTGCTGCAATAACAGACCCTGATGCTGATTATATAAGAAGTCAGGCATCAGAAGTCCCTGTAGAGACGATTCACTTTGGTATTTTTCCTGAAGAATACAAGAATGACTTCAAACCTCAGTCTTTGCCACGCGACATTTTCCACATAGGTTCTATGAACTGGCTCCCAAACGAAGAAGGGATCCGCTGGTTCCTGAAAGATGTGATGCCTTATGTGCATCACTTGCATGACGACCTTAAGCTGTATCTCGCCGGACGGATGATGCCTGACTGGTTACTGAATTATGGCAGAAATAATGTCGTTATCGTTGGTGAAGTTGAAAATGCCGTGGAGTTTATGACTCAACACGGGATCATGATTGTTCCCTTGTTTTCGGGAAGCGGTGTTCGCATCAAAATTGTCGAAGCTATGTTGGCTGGCCGGGCCGTCATTTCCACCTCAAAAGGAGCGCAAGGTCTTAGCTGCCGTGACGGGGAAAACATCATGATCGCTGATACCCGAGATGATTTTGTATCGGCTATTTCTAAATGCCTTGCAGACCCTGCATTCGCGGTCCGTTTGGGAGAAAATGCAAGGAAATATATCCTCGCTGAACACAACAACCTCATTGTAATTGAGAAACTTATGGCCTTTTACGCCAAACTCCTTGAAGAACGGGAAGCCTGATCAACTCCCATAAAACTATGAAGATATTTGCGCTCTTATCACGGGTCCCCTATCCTTTAGACAAAGGAGATAAACTCAGGGCCTACCACCAACTCAGGGTATTGTCGCAACATCATCAGATTTATCTGTGTTGTATAGATGACGACAATTCAAGTGCTGATTCTATCGATCATCTTAAGGAATTCTGTCATTCAGTTCATGTAATCCCGCTTTCAAAAGCAGGAATCCTTTTCAATATCGCCCTGGCTTTTCTTAAAGGCCAACCTATTCAGTGCGGGTACTTTTACTCTAGAAAGGCTCAAAAAGAAATTGACACCTTAATTACTAAGATAAAACCAGACCATATTTATTGCCAGCTTGTTAGAGTAACTAACTATGTTTCTGAAACTAAAATTCCAAAGACATTGGATTACCAGGATGTCTTCTCCATGGGAATGAAAAGAAGAATTACAGCTGCCAATTTCTTCTTAAGACCTTTTTTTTGGATGGAATACCGGCGCCTGGCCCGTTATGAAAAAATTGTCTTTGATCAATTTGACAACAAAACCATCATCACGGCTGCAGACAGAGAATTTATACCCCACCCTGGAAAGGATCAAATCGCAATCATCTCCAATGGCGTTGATTTTGACAAATTTTACCCAATATTGGAAGAAAAAGCCTATGACCTGGTCTTCACCGGAAATATGGCATATCCACCGAATATTGATGCTGCTGTTTTCCTTGCCAGGGAGATCATGCCTGAGATCTGGAAAACAAAAATCAACAGCACATTACTGATTGCCGGAGCCACACCCGACAGGACTGTTAAAGAATTAGCGCAGGAAAAGATCACTGTAACAGGCTGGGTCCCTGATATGCCAAAGGCCTATGCGAGTGCAAAAGTTTTTATCGCCCCCATGCGATTAGGCACCGGTCTTCAAAACAAACTACTCGAAGCCATGGCAATGAAAACCCCTTGTATTACGAGCCCGCTGGCCTTTGAAGCCATAGGTGCAACGGCCGGACAAGAGATCATGGTAGCCGGAAATGCCAAAGAATTCGCTGCTGCAGCAATCTCTTTGCTTCACAATGATGAAAAAGCAATTGCAATTGCAGAAGCAGGCTATATCTTTGTGCAACGAAATTATGACTGGCAAAGCTCAACGGCTGTGCTTGAAAAAATAATGCTAAACACGACACATTAAACTCAATATCAAATAAATGGCTGACGATAAAAAAATAATATTCTCCATGGTTGGGGTTAGCAAATCCTTTCCTCCCCATAAACAAGTTTTAAAAGATATTTATCTTTCATTTTACTATGGTGCAAAAATCGGGATCCTGGGGCTCAACGGAAGTGGAAAATCCACCCTGATGAAAATCATTGCAGGAGTTGAAACCGCATTTCAGGGAAAAGTGGTTTTTTCTCCCGGATATTCAGTTGGCTACCTTGCCCAGGAACCTGAACTTGACGACACCAAGACTGTCAGAGAGATTGTAGAACAAGGTGTTCAGCATGTTGTTGATCTGTTAAAAGAATATGACACTGTAAACAACAGGTTTTCAGAACCCCTCTCTGATTCGGAAATGGATAAACTGATCCAACGCCAGGGAGAACTGACAGAACTTTTAGAACATCATAATGCCTGGGAACTTGACAGTCGTCTCGAACGAGCCATGGATGCACTTCGTTGCCCTGAAGCCGATGCTCCTGTAATCAACCTGAGTGGCGGTGAAAAACGACGTGTTGCACTTTGCCGCCTTTTGCTTTCTGAACCTGACATCCTTCTGCTTGATGAGCCAACCAACCATCTTGATGCAGAGTCAGTGGAATGGCTGGAACTTCACTTACAGCAGTATAAAGGAACCGTCATTGCAGTCACGCACGACCGTTATTTCCTTGATAATGTTGCCGGTTGGATCCTGGAACTCGACCGTGGAGAAGGGATCCCCTGGCAGGGAAACTATTCTTCCTGGCTTGAACAGAAGACCAACCGTATGGCTCAGGAAGAGAAAACAGAATCTCGTCGAAAGAAAACGCTCGACAGGGAGCTAGAATGGATCCGAATGTCACCGAAAGCCCGCCAGGCAAAAGGAAAGGCAAGGCTGAACGCTTATGATAAGATGATGAGCGAAGATAGCCGTGAGAAAGAAGATAAACTGGAAATCTTTATCCCGAACGGTCCCCGATTGGGAACCGTCGTGGTAGAGGCCAACTCCGTAAGCAAAGCTTTTGGAGACAAACTTCTCTTTGAAGGACTGGAATTTGCACTTCCTCCCGGAGGTATCGTGGGTGTGATCGGTCCAAACGGGGCAGGAAAAACCACTCTTTTCCGCATGATCATGGGGTCGGAACATGCCGACAAAGGTGATTTTCATACCGGTGAAACTGTAAAAGTAGGCTATGTAGACCAGACGCATACCTCAATCGACCCTGATAAAACCGTTTACCAGGTGATTTCCAATGACAGCGAAACCATCAACCTGGGTGGGAAACTCATCAATGCCAGGGCTTATGTGGCCCGCTTTAACTTCAGCGGTGCCGACCAGGAAAAGAAATGCGGAATCCTCAGCGGAGGGGAAAGAAATCGCCTCCACCTAGCCCTAACTTTGAAAGAGGAAGCAAATGTGCTCCTCCTTGACGAACCAACCAATGATATTGATGTTAACACCTTAAGAGCGCTGGAGGAAGGCCTGGAGAATTTCGCGGGATGTGCAGTTGTCATCTCCCATGACCGCTGGTTTCTGGACCGCATCGCAACACACATTCTGGCCTTTGAAGGAAATTCCTCAGTATATTTCTTCGAAGGAGGCTATACTGATTATGAAGAAAATAAGAAGAAACGACTGGGTGACGAGGGACCGAAACGGATCCGGTACAAAAAGCTTGTTAAGGACTGATTCAAATGGGAACTGGGCGATTTGGCGACTGGGCAACTGGGCGACAGGCACCTCTAGACTAACTACTAACTACTAACAAAAAAATGGCAATAACAAAACCATCCATTCCCAAAGGGACCCGTGATTTTGGTCCTCTTGAAATGGCCCGCCGAAATTACATATTCAACACCCTTACACATATTTTCCGCCTTCATGGGTTCCTTCAAATTGAGACCCCGGCCATGGAGAACCTAAGCACTTTGCTTGGAAAATACGGAGAAGAAGGGGATAAACTTTTGTTTAAAATCCTGAATTCCGGAGATTTCCTCGGAAGTTCAGGAATGATCGATGAAACTGGCAACCCAAGCCAGTCGCTTAGCTCAGGGAGTTTTGCCTTGAAAATCACAGAAAAAGGCCTTCGTTATGACCTTACAGTTCCTTTTGCCCGTTTTGTAGTTCAACATCGCAATGAACTCAGCTTCCCTTTTAAACGATTCCAGATTCAACCTGTCTGGCGCGCTGACCGGCCGCAGAAAGGCCGATACCGCGAATTTTATCAATGCGATGTGGATGTCATCGGAAGCAATTCTTTGTTAAATGAAGTGGAGTTACTTCAGATTATGGATGAGGTTTTTGTAGCGCTGGGCCTGAAAGTTGTCATAAAAATCAACAATAGGAAAGTGCTTGCCGGCATGGCAGAAGTTATTGGACAAGAAGAAAAGTTCATGGCAATTACCATCGCTATTGACAAACTGGAAAAGGCTGGATTGGAAAAAGTGGCTGAAGAGCTAAGAATTTCAGATATTCCGGAAGAGGCCATTCAGAAGCTATTGCCAATACTTCAAATACAGGGCAACAATGCAGAAAAGCTGAGCCAGCTGGAAATCCTGATGGCCTCATCGCCCACCGGAATGCACGGGTTACAGGAAATGAAGACCGTTCTTGATTACCAGCAAAAACTTGGCTCTTTTCAAACGCTGGAATTTGACCTGACCCTGGCCCGGGGCTTGAACTACTATACGGGCTGTATTTTTGAAGTAAAAGCCCTGGACGTTGCCATGGGAAGCATCTGTGGCGGAGGACGTTACGACGACCTGACCGGTGTTTTTGGTCTGCCAAATGTTTCAGGAGTCGGGATGTCATTCGGTGCTGACAGGATTTATGATGTTTTGAATGAGCTCAATTTATTTCCGGATGCCACAGCATCAGGACCTTTATTATTAATGGTAAACTTCGGTGGTCCTGAAGAGATCTTCGCATTAAGGATTGCAGCAGAACTTCGACAGCTATCCATTAACACAGAGGTGTTTCCAGATAGTATCGCCCTAAAGAAACAATTCTCCTATGCTGACAATAAGCATATTCCCTTTGTAGGACTTGCCGGCACTGAAGAGATCCAGAAAGGAATTGTCAATATTAAAAACATGATAAGTGGAGAGCAGTGGGCATTAAGCCGGGAAGAGGTCCTTGACTTTTTCAGTAAAAAGTCCACATCCGGAAATAATGCTTAACTTTGAAGCCATAGCAATCCATATATGCCAAACTGGCTTTTAAAATTCAAAATTAAGATCAACCGTTCCGGCTTGTATTCCTGAACCTGAAGCCGCGTGCGGAAATGTGCGTCATTTCCGGTTTTCCTAATTATATTTTAACAATGCATTGCAGGATCACTGTGATGTGAAATCAAATTAATTCTGATCAAAATGACACTAATTATAAATGGTTCAGGACTGACGATAGAATCTGTCGTAAAAGTTGCCCGCCAGGGTGAGAAAATCGAATTACATCCGGATGCTGTAAAGCGGATACAGGTATGCAGGGCGATGCTTGAAAGGAAAGTTGAAGCTCATGAGATTATGTATGGCGTCAATACCGGCATTGGAGAATTCTCGGAAATCGTTCTCAACGATGACCAGGTTAAAGATTTCCAGAAATACCTTATATATAACCACGCAGCCGGCATTGGGAAACCATTCCCCGAAGAGATCGTCAGGGCTGCCATGCTGGGTCGCGTCAATGTGCATGCTCATGGCAATTCAGGTTGCAGACTGGAGATCACACAAACCTTAGTCGACATGTTAAATAAAGGTGTAACGCCTTATGTCTGTGAAAAAGGATCTGTTGGAGCCTGTGGCGACCTGGCACCGATGTCACAGATCGCCCTTTTGATGATGGGTGAAGGAAAAGCCTATTACCAGGGAGCACTTTATCCAGGAAAAGAAGCCCTTGAATTAGCCGGAATCCCAATCCCGGGGCTGCACGCAAGAGATGGACTGGCCACTATCAATGGATCGAATGTGCTCACCGCAATGGGTGCCCTTATGATTTTTGACGTAAACAACTGGCTGAAACAGGCAGAAATCGCCTGTGCACTGTCACTGGAAGCGCTGAAAGCAAACCTCAAACCCTATAACCCGCGTATCCTTGAGGTCAGAGGATTTGCCGGAGGGATCAGAAGTGCAAATGCGATAAGAAAAGTAACTGCAGGAGGTGATCTTTCTGAAAGCCGCATTAAAGTAAAGGTACAAGATGCTTACTCCATGCGGTCCACCCCTCAGGTCATTGGAGCTGCCCACGATGCAATTGCTTATGCCCGTTCTCAGGTAGAGATTGAATTAAATGGTGTTGGCGATAATCCGATCTTTTTCCCTGAAGAGAACATGCAGCTTAGTGGCGCGAACTTCCAGGGAAGCCCGGTCTCTGTACCAATGGATATGGTAGGATACTGTATTACTATGGTAAGTGTTCTTTCCGAAAGAAGAATGAACAGGCTTAATAACCCAGCTCTCAGCTGTGGGTTGCCACCATTCCTTACGAAAGGTGCCGGTATGTTTTCCGGTTTGATGTTGAGCCAGTATACTGCTGATATGCTCATCGTGGAGCAACGGATTTTATCGATGCCTGCAAGTATTCAGTCTATTCCTGCAGCCGCTGACCAGGAAGACTTTGTGTCAATGGGAATGAATGGAGCACTGAAAAACAGGCAAATCCTCGACAATGCTTATGGAATACTCGGGATTGAACTCATGGCTGCTGCGCAGGCTTTAGACCTGAGGAAGAAATTTGATGAGGTAAAATATGAGTTTGGGACAGGGACTGCCGTTGCACATGGCATCATCAGAAAACACGTCAATTACCTTGACATTGACCGCCCTTTATTTGATGATCATAATGCGATGAAAGCCCTGGTGGAATCTTGTGAAATCCTTCATGAGGTAGAAAACGCCATTGGTAGTCTTGAATAATTTCTGATATTATGGAAGAGACCTTTCCTTCAGCACCGGCAAACGAGCCAAAAAGAACGCCATTGCTTTCTTTTTTATTGATCTTATCATTTGCAGGCAGTGGTATGATGCTTTTTGCTTTCCTGATGATTGGTCTCTTCTATGATAATTTTGTACTGATTACCCAAAGCCCTGCTTTAATAATGCCCGGTAAAGAAATCGTTGTAAATACGCCTCCCTGGGCATTCTTTTTTGGATTTCTTTTTTATTCGCTTTCCTTAAGTGGTACCATATATATGTGGCAACTTAAAAAGACAGGCTTTCATATTTACACCCTGTCTCAGTTTTTCCTGTTATTTCTATCGACCTATGTGATCTACCCCAGGGAAATTACACTGGGTGATCTTCTTTTCTCTGTCATGTTTGTATTATTATATGCAACTCATTTGAAATTGATGAAATAGCCTGTCTTTTCTGTTAATAAGCCTTAATTCAGAATCAAAAAACCTATTCTAAAGCTTGTTTTACAAGCGAAACACATTTTTTTTTCAACAATCGTCAGAAATTTAAGAAATATTTTTGATGAGAGTTAAAATTTGTTAATTTGGTTGTTCGATTGGGAGTCGAAATTTATTTTGGTTTTTTTATTTTTTATTGCTGATTATCAACGAATTAGTTATAATGGCAGATTTTGCCTAATATCATTTTTTACTTGAAAACCTGATCAAATAATACATTACTAACCAAAACCTACAATTATGAGAAAGTTTACGCTTTTGATGGTCCTAATGATGGTCATAGGACTAGGGGTTACACAAGCCCAGAGGGTTATCACCGGAAAGGTTACCAGCTCGGAGGATGGGAGCGGGATTCCTGGTGCAACGATCCTGGTAAAAGGAACTACTGTCGGGGTTATCACTGACCTTGATGGAAAGTTCTCGCTGACAGTTCCAAAAGATAAAAACACCCTAACCATTTCCTTCGTGGGAATGAAAGCGGTTGAATTTATCCTCGGAGCTAGCAACGTAGTAAATGCTGAACTTCAGCCAGATTCTAAAGCACTGGAAGGAGTCGTTGTTACTGCTTTAGGCATCTCTCGCGAGAAGAAAGCCATTGGCTATTCCGTGCAGGATGTCAAGGGAGAAGAAATCGTCAAGGCAAGAGAATCAAACATGATTAACTCTTTGACCGGTAAAGTTGCAGGGGTTCAGATCACCAACTCCTCCGGAGCTGTTGGCGCCTCCTCACGTATCGTTCTTCGTGGCGTTTCTTCTTTGAGTGGAAACAACCAGCCTCTGTTTGTCGTTGACGGCGTGCCGATCAGCAACAGCGACTTTGGCGGGACTGCCACCGACGGTGTAAACCGTGGTAGTGGTGCTTCTGACATTAACCCTAATGATATCTCAAGTGTATCAGTACTTAAGGGACCTAATGCTGCCGCGCTCTATGGATCACGTGCTTCTAATGGTGTTATTCTGATTACAACCAAATCAGGTAGCGGCAAGGCCATGAAATCAAAAGGTTGGGGCGTTGAATTCGGAAATTCAACAACCTGGGAAAAACCACTTCGTTTGCCGAAATATCAGAACAGCTATGGCCAGGGATCTGGTGGAAAATTCTGGTTTGTTGACGGTGCAGGCGGCGGAACCAATGATGGTACCGACGAAAGCTGGGGTCCAAAACTGGATGCCGGACTCATGATTCCTCAATACAATTCACCTGTTGATGCCAATGGCGTCAGGACGCCAACTCCTTGGGTTTCTTGTCCTGACAACGTGAAGAACTTCCTGAACACAGGTCGTACCACAGCAACAAACTTTGCAATTTCAGGGGCAAGCGAAACTGCCTCTTGCCGTTTATCATTTACTGACTTCTCCCAAAGTGGTATGATTCCAAACACCGACATGATAAAACGGACCATAAGCTTTGGTGGATCAGCAAACCCTCACCCAAGACTCAATATTTCTACCAGCGCAAATTATATTATCGCTAAGAGTCATAATATGCCGGGATATGGTTACGATGCACAAAACGTATTCCAGCAGTTTAGCTGGCAAGGCAGGCAGACCAATTATAATGATCTGAAAAAGTATACCAATGCCGACGGAACCAAATACAACTGGAATTATAACTATCACAATAACCCCTATTTCACTCTCTATGAAAACCTTAATGGTATGGAGCGTAACAGGGTTTATGGTAATGGGAAAGTTACCTACCGTATCCTGGACAACCTGACCGCTCATGTATTCTCCGGTGTTGACTATTGGTCAAACCTCAATACAAATAGAGTTGCTGTTGGTGACATTGACAATAAAATGGGATCCTATAGCGAAGATGCACGCACTTTCCGTGAAAACAACACAGACTTCCTGTTAATGTACAATACCACATTTGCAAAGGAATATGATTTTAACATCAGCCTTGGTGCCAACCGTATGGATCAATACAACCAGGACAATTATACTTCCGCAGGAGAACTTGCAGTACCTGGTGTCTATAATGTTGCTAACTCACGTATTCCAATCGTTTCAACAAACAGCCACAGCCACAAGAGAATTAACAGTCTCTATTATTCAGGTCAGTTATCCTGGAAAAAAGGACTTTATTTTGATTTCACAGGCCGTAAAGACTGGTCAAGCACCCTTCCAAAAGACAAATGGGGTTATTTCTATCCTTCCTTTAACTTAAGTGGTGTTTTCACTGATCTTTTTGCAATCAAGAGTGACATTCTTTCCTATGGTAAAGTTAGGGTTGGTTGGGCAAAAGTTGGTTCCGACACCGATCCTTACCAATTACAACCTACCGTTCAGTTTGGCTCAGGATGGAATGCCTCCACAAAACTTCTGAATTTATTTGTATCCAATGCATTGGCTAATGGTCAGCTGAAACCTCAACAAAACAAATCACTGGAATTCGGTGCTGAGTTTAAATTTTTCATGGACCTGGTTAGCCTTGACATTACCTATTATGATACAAAAGCTACAGACCAGATCATTGCAATTCCTGTTTCTGCTACCAGTGGTTATTCAAGCAAATACGTGAATGCCGGAGAAATTGACAATAAAGGTCTTGAGATTTCTCTCGGAATTACCCCAATTAAAGCAAAAAATTCTGATGAATTAAACTGGGACATTAACTTTAACTATGCCAGGAACAGAAATAAAGTTGTTAGTTTAGCACAAGGTGTAGAAACTTATTCTTTAGGAACATACTGGAGTATGCAGGTTATTGCAAAACCGGGTGATCCTTACGGACAGCTTTATGGCTATGACTATAAAAGAGCTCCCAATGGACAAATTCTTTATTTAAATGGTGTTGCACAACAAGGCGCCTTAAAAGTCTTTGGGACTTACCAACCTGACTGGACTGGTGGTATTGGCAACAGCTTTACCTACAAACAGTGGGCACTTAGCTTCCTGGTTGACTTCCATATGGGCGGTAAATTATATTCAATGACAAGCACTTGGGGCAGGTATGCCGGCGTTCTGGACGAAACCCTCATCGGACGTGAAGGTGGTGTTGTTGGCGAAGGAATGAAACAAGATGCCAACGGAAACTACGTCGTTAATGATGTTGTCGTTACTGCTGAAGAATTCAACCACGCTGCTTTTGACAACAATAAAGCCGGTGGTAGCGTTTTTGATGCAAGCTATGTCAAATTCCGTGAATTACACCTGGGATATACCTTTAAGAAATTCTTCAATACCAATCTTAAAGATGTCAACATCTCTCTCATTGGCAGGAATCTTGCCTTATTGTACAGCAAAGTTCCGCACATTGATCCGGAAACTTCCTTTAGCGATGGAAACTTGCAAGGACTTGAATACGGCCAGTTACCTTCTGCCCGTAGTATCGGTTTTAGCTTATCCTTCAAGTTTTAATATTAACTCTTAAAAAGGAAAAACCATGAAAAAGATAAACATAGTTATCGCAATAGCCGTCCTGATGACAGGCTTCCTGACGTTCAACTCCTGTACCAAGGATTTTGAAGCAATGAACGTTGACCCTAACCTTCCCAATGCCAGCCAGGCTGCACCAGATATGCTTCTGACCAATGCGATCGAGAGCATGACAAGCCGTGTCTATGAGATTTTCCTCGGACATGAAATGGGTTCTTGCTGGGCTCAGCAAATGGCAAAGGTTCAATATACTGACGAAGACCGGTATATTCCCCGTTTGGCTGTTATTAATAACACCTGGACAAGCTTCTATTCTGCTTCTGGAATGGATGTCAGAACCATGTACGACATTGGAGTCGCCCAACAAAACCTGGCTTACCAGGGTGTTGGCTTAGTCCTTGAAAGCTACATTACTTCTGTATTAACTGACCTTTTCGGTCCTGTACCTTACAGCCAGGCATGGAAAGGCGCTTCCGGACCTGCCGGCCTTCTTCCTAAATATGATAGCCAGGAAGATATCTACAGGGCAATTATCGCTAAACTGGAAACAGCAAATAAAGATTTCAACGACAACAATGCCCTGGTAACACCCAAGAGCATTGGCGGTGATATTCTTTTTGGAAATGACCTCATGAAATGGCAAAAATTTGCCAACTCACTGAAGTTGAGGCTCATCCTACGCATGTCAGCCAAAGATGCTGCTTTTGCAGGTACCGAAATGAAAAAAGTTGTGAATGATCCTGCAAACTATCCAGTTTTCACCAGCAGCGCAGACAATGCCGCGCTTGCTTATCTCGGATCAGCTCCAAATAACAATCCAATCAATGAAAACCGCAAAACCCGTGATGACCACAGGGTTAGCAAAAACTTCATCGACCTTGTCCTTAACACATATGGTGACTATCGTATTATGGTGTTTGCCAACCCTTCTAAAGGCAACAATAAATTCGAGGGTCTGCCTAATGGTTTAACTTCTGCAAAAGCTGCCGCTTTTAATGGTGGTGGTTTAGCAAATACTTCCAAGATGGGTGACTATTTCACTGCGGCCACTTCGCCTGGTCAATTGATGAGCTATGCTGAACTTCAGTTTATTCTTGCTGAAGCTACTGTAAGCGGCTTCCTCGATGGAGGCATGACCAAAGCCAAGGAATATTATGTTGCCGGTGTTACTGGTTCTTTCGACCAATTCCGTGCTCCGCTCCAGGCAATTTTTGATGCACATTCTCAAGGAAGTTTTGGCGGGTTGGCAATCGACAGCGCTTACACCGTTGACGCTGAGCTGAACTGGCACATGACAAATACCTCTGCTCCTGCTTATTTTGATGAGGCTGCCATTACCACAGCTCATGCATACGAACTGATCAGAACTGAAAGGTATATCGCTACCTTTGACCAGGGCTTACAGTCATGGTTTGAGTGGCGCAGAACCAGAACTCCTGTTCTTACTCCTGCAGAAGATGGTGTTCTGAATGGCAAAATTCCAACCAGAGTTACTTACCCAACGGACGAGTACGTAAGAAACCGTACTGCACTCGATGCAGGCGTCGGACTTCTTGGCCAGCCAGACCTTTTGACGAGCACAGTTTGGTGGGATGTTAATTAATTTCAGCAAATCATTCAATAACAAAACAAAATGAAAATGAAAAAGATACTGAAAATAACAAGCCTGATTAGCATCTTGAGCGTGGTTCTGTTTAGTTTTTATTCCTGTAATAAAAATGACGACCTTGTTACCGAAAATGCTAAAACAGGAGGATTGGTTAACCCTTTAACTGCAAATGTTCCTTATAAATTGGGTGTTACTACCACAGTTGCGGTTACCGTTGCAATTCCGCAAGGTCCTGGAATCGACAAAATCGAATTGTATAACACATATACAGATGCTGTCACAGGTAATTCCTCAAACCGTATGCTTATGAAAACCATAGCAATCGGAAGCGCTAACGCTAGCAAGAATGATACGATTAGCTATACGGTTTCCTATGCTGAATTGATTGCCGGTCTTACTATTGACGGGAATCCAATGCCAGCAAATGAACTCCTGCTTGCAATCGGTAGTGGCTGGACTTTGGAATATGTAACCTATGTTGGCGGACGTGCCGTAACCAACAATGCTACAACCAATGTTGGCGTTGCTAACGCTTATGCTGGTCTCTATCAGTGTGATGGGGTTTTCCATCATCCTACTGCCGGTGACCGTATCATCAATGCAGAAAAATTCTTATCTGCCATAAGCGCCTATGAAGTCTCTTCAACCCTTGGTGACCTTGGTCCTAACTACCCTATTAAGTTCACAGTAAATCCTACTGACAACTCAGTTGTTGTTAATGAGCTTCCTCCAACAGCATATACTGTTCTTATGCAAGCTGATTCTAACTCACGTTACGATCCTGCTACAGGGATGTTCCACGTATTTTATTATTACGTTGGAGCAACCGGAAACAGGCGTGTCGATGAGCATTATACACCAATAGGTAAATAATTTATTAAAAAACGAGAGGCCGTCCCCAAAAAGACGGCCTCTTGTTTTTTATAATTACCTTTGTTGAACAAACTAATTCGAAATCCGCAACACCCATGTGGTCAAGAATCCTTAAAATTGTAAAAAACCGTTACCTCCTCGCAAGCCTGGGTTTCCTGGCATTTATTGGTTTTTTCGACCAGAATAACATCATAAACCAATACAAACTTCATCAGGATCTGAAAGAACTTCAACGCGAAAAACAATATTATATCCAGGAAATAAAGAAAGACAAAAAGACTACGCAGGAATTAAAAACCAACCTGAGAAACCTGGAAACCTTCGGTCGGGAGAAGTACCTGATGAAAAAAGATGACGAAGACATTTTTGTTATCTACAAAGAAGCAGACCATCAATAGGGATCAACATCCATTATTACCCTGACATATCTGTAACGAGGGTCCTCAAGCATCAAGTCAATACACTTTTTTACAACGGACTTCACATTGGAAGGTGTTAGCTCTCTTCCAAATTTTATCATAATCTGACGAATGTACTGATTCTGTATACGTGCTATTATTGGAAACTCAGGTCCCAAAACCCTTTTTCCCAATTCCTTTCTAAGTTCACTGGCAAGCAAGGCAGAGGCATCTTTAACAATATTGACATCCCTGTGCTTCAGGTTAAGAATTATCAACCTGCTGTATGGTGGATAATCAAAAACCTTACGGTCAGCAATTTCTGTTTGATAAAAACCAAAATAGTTATTCTCTTTCACTTTTTTTATCAATGGATGTGTCGGATTCCAGGTTTGTATCAGCACTTTCCCTTGTTTCTGTTTCCTGCCTGAACGGCCACTCACCTGGGCCATCAACTGATACCCCCGTTCATGAGCCCGGAAATCAGGGAATGACATCAAGCTGTCTGCATTCATGATCCCTACCAGCTGCACATGGTCAAAGTCCAATCCCTTGGTGACCATCTGGGTCCCTACCAGGATGTCAATCTTTTTGTTCTCAAAATCAAACAAAATACGTTCAAACGAATTCTTGGTCCGGGTTGAATCCATGTCGAGCCTGGCTACCTTTACTCCTGGAAAATACAATGGCAATTCCTCTTCGATCTTTTCTGTTCCATAACCAACCATTTTAATATCAGTACTGCCACATGCCGGGCATTTCATCGGTGGTGCTGCCGTATAGCCACAGTAATGACAATGCATCCGTCCGTCATATTTATGGTAAGTGAGGGTAACATCACAATTACGGCATTCTGGGGACCATTGACACTCCTTACATTGAAAAAGCAGGGAAAATCCTCTGCGATTCTGAAAAAGAATGATCTGCTCACCTCTTGCCAGGGTCTCCCCTATTTTGTCTAACAGTGTTTTCGAAAAAAAACCATGAAGGCGCTTCAACTTCACCTCTGATTTCATATCAACAATCTGAACTTCAGGTAACAAGACGCCACCATAACGTTCAAACAAATCTACTTTTCCATATTTGGCACTTTCAGTATGCGCATAAGATTCCAAACTTGGTGTCGCAGAGCCCAACAACACCTTAGCACCGTGAAGATATGCCAGCATGATCGCTGCATCGCGGCCATGGTAGCGTGGGGAGGGATTCTGCTGTTTGTAGGAAACATCGTGCTCTTCATCGACAATAACGAGTCCAAGATTGTCGTATGGCAAAAACAAGGAGGATCGAGCACCCAGGATTACACCATATCTTTCATCACCCGCAACAGACAGTCCCGCCACATTTATATAAACCTCTGCACGTTCCTGGTCGTTCAGCCTTGAATGATAGACACCAACTTTGGATCCGAAATATTTACTTAAACGTGAAATAAGCTGGGTTGTCAATGCAATTTCAGGAAGCAAATACAATACCTGCTTCCCTTTTGAAATATATTCCTGGATGAGATAGGTGTATAATTCTGTCTTCCCACTGGAAGTCACACCATGTAGCAAAACAACATCTTTTTGTTTCAATTGTTCTTTGACACCGAGATACGCCTTCTCCTGAGCCAGGGAAAAATGTATCGTACTAATTTCTCTGGAACTCCTCAATTTAGGTAAACGACTGATCTCAACCTCTTCTTTCAGGAAAATCCCTTTCTCAAACATGCTTTTAATTACACTCGCAGTTGTTGGAGTTTCCTGCAATAAGGTAAGATGACGGATGTGATCCATTCCTGAATCTTCGCGCAACTGTAAAAACATCTTTAATACTTCAGCCTGCCGAACAGCCCTTTTCTCTAACCTATCCAGTAAATTCACCAGAGCGTCTTCCTGATGATAATCCGGATGCAGCTTAAACCAAAGCTCCATTTTGGGCTTTCTCTTGTCTTTTGTCTCCTCCTCAATGCAAATAATAGCCTGCTGACTTAATGACTTAATGATCGCATATACATTTTTACGATTAAGAATTCCTTCAGCATCCTTAACAGTCAAGGATTTTTTTTGCTGTAAGGCATCGAGAAATCGCATTTCATCCGGACTGATCTGAGCAAAATCTCCTTCATAGGATGTATTCAGACAGAACCTGCTTTCATTGCTGATCTTAAACACTGCAGGCATGGCTGCCTCCATCACTTCTCCCGGATGACAGAGATAATAATCCGCCATCCAATCCCAGAATGCAAATTGCTGCTGATTCACCAGTGGGATCGGAGAAAGCACTGAGAGCAGCTCTTTTACAACAAAAAGCTCCGGCTTCTGATTATGAATACTTTTCACGAGTCCAGAATAGGTCTTGCTCGAACCAAATTTGACCAAAACCCTGACACCAGGAATTACAAGCTCTAAAAACTCTGCCGGAATGGCATAGGTAAAGGTGCCTGGTAAGGGGAGCGGAAGTAATACTTCGCAAAATAAATTGCCAGGCGGGAGTCCCATAAATCCAGTTTGAAGGATTTTCTATTCTTTATTCTTTTGCTTTTTCGAACCGGCATAAAGATCGAACCCTGCAAAACGACACTCCAAGGGGCCATTAAAAACTTTATATTTTTTCCGCGGATGTAGTCCCACAAATTTAAGTGCTTGCATGTCAGAGCTAATGATCCAGGCTGAATACCCTGAAAACTTTAATTTCAGCTCATCCCCGATCTCACGGTATAAACTAATGATATCATCTACTTCCATTCGCTCGCCGTAAGGAGGATTGAGAATCAACACCCCGGGAGCTTCCGGAGGTTCAAACTCAATGAAATCCTGTTTCTTTACAGAGATTTTATCCTGCAAGCCACAATGGGTGATATTCTCCCTGCATTGTGCTATACTTTTTGTAGAGATATCGCTTCCCAAAATCTCAGGCCCTTGTGTTGCGCGAATATCGGGTTCATTCCTGTCAAGTGTCAATTTCCATAATTTCTTGTCAAAGTCATTCCATTGCATGAAAGACCATTCTTTACGATAATATCCTGCAGGAATGTTGTAGGCCGCCATTGCGGCTTCTATCAAGATAGTACCGGAACCACACATAAAATCAATCAGCGGTGACTTCCGATCCCATTGACTCAGGAGCACCATACCTGCCGCGAGGACCTCATTCGCCTGGGCTTCATGGGTATTACGCCTGTATCCACGTTTATGAAGTGATGAACCTGAACTATCAAGCGACAACGTACAATCAGACCCATTCACATGCAAATCAATGCGGATGTCAGGATTCGTAATGTCAACAGAAGGCCTGATTCCCATGGAATCCCTGAATTGATCAACAATTCCGTCTTTAACTTTCTGGGCAAGATATTTAGTATGCGTGAATTCACTGTTGCTAGCGACAGCATCGATGGCGAAAGTATTTTTAACAGTCAGATATTCAGGCCAATTCACTTTACGAACCTCATCGTAAAGTTCCTGTTCATTCCAGGCAGTAAAGGTGTGAATCGGTTTTAAAATCCGAAGCGCTGTCCGGCAAAGATAATTGGTCCTATACAATAGCTCCAGGTCCCCGCGAAAGGCAACAGCCCTGGTTACCACCTTGGCATCCAATGCTCCCAGGGCGTTAAGTTCGTCCAAAAGCAATGGTTCCATTCCAGAAACTGTCTTGGC